>DAOUAZ010000307.1:0-14190 GCA_034432975.1 Anaerolineales bacterium
TCCGCAATTCTGTAGTGAGGGAACGCGGCGAAGACATTCGCGCCTTCCTGAAAGCCTGGTTCGAGGCGGTCGAGTTTCGAAGGCAATACCCAGACGAGGCGCGTCAAATCATCGCCGACTATTTCAACATGACCATTGAGGAAATAAGCCCCGACAATACCCTGGAAATCCTGGGGCTGGAAGACAATTACGAGATGTTCAAATCAGAACCAAACTCGAACCGTTCCATTTACCGAACCGCCCGCCTGAATGCTGATTTCCTTATCCGCATGGGAGTGCTTTCTGCCCAGCCAGATATCGAAACCCTGCTCTCCCCCGCCTACCTGCCCTAGCACGAACGTATAAAAGCGAGTGAATTTATGACGACAGGCTCCCCGCAATCCAACCTCCCTGACGACGGGCAGGCAGCCCAAAGGGAAAAGAATGTATACCGTATCGGGTTATGGACTGGTATCTTATTTACCTTGATAACGGTAGTTTCTACCATCTCGACAATTTATACCGGAATCTATGCGTTTGGGGGAATCGCCCTGACAACTGTTGTTGCAGTAATCAGTTTCTCTTCCGCTTACCTTGCCCGGCGTGGAAAAGCCGACCTGGGGAGCACAATTCTGGTTTCAAGCATTTTGGTCTTATCATTTACCACTCCCTTTTTTTCAAAAGGCCAGGGGTTAGCGCTCGCGGCATTAACCGTTATTATCGTGTCGGGCGTGGCTCGCTATAGCCTAACCAGGAAATGGGCAATAAGAGCAACTTTCGTAAGCCTGGCTGTCGGTTTGGTAATCATCATTGCAGATATTTTCCTTCCCGACCCTGGCATCCCCAACGACCCTCGCGTTACCAACATCATTAGCGCAATTGCAGGCATTATTTATACCACTGTCTTGCTTTGGAAATTTGGCACCTACCCCCTGCGCACCAAACTTGTGATTGCATTCACCTTGGTTGCCCTTGTCCCGATTGTTTTTTTGAGCATTATCAACAACTCCACTACGCGCAATATCTTAACCCGGCAATCCGAGACCAGGTTAGGAAACCTATCATCCGAAACCGCACAAAAAATTGACGACTATATCCTGTCACAATTAGACATTATACGAACTGAAGCGCAGCAACCCAGCCTGGCAAATTTCCTGCAATCCGAATCCTTCAACCGGTCAGAATACGAGGCTGTTGCCCTGCAAACGCTCCTGACCTTTGCCCGCAAAGACCCGGTGTTTATTGTGTCCTACTCAGTATTGGGTATGCGCGGACGGAATGTTTTAAGCACCGACCGATCCCAAGTCGGGCGCGATGAAAGTGCTTATCAGTATTTCACTACGCCTGTTACAGACGGCACGCCTTATATTTCCAACCTGCTGTTCAAAACCAACTACCCTACCATTTACTTGACAGCGCCCATTAGGGCTGATGATGGCTCAATCGTCGGAGTCTTGCGGGCCGAATATTACGCAAGTATATTCCAAAGCATCGTGCAGTCCACCAGCGCTGAACGCAGCGCCGAAACGCAGCTCCTGATTTTCGACAGGGAAACCCTGCTCAGAATAGCAGGCGCCGGCGAACGGGACAGAAATTACCTTTCATTCAAAGAGTTTTCACCCACGCAAATCCTGGAACTCCAGGCCCAGCAAAAACTCCCACCGGGTGTTTATGAACAAGCGGTCTTCCCATCTCCCGATTTTGCGGCCGGGATTGAGAGTATCACCGACCAGTCAATATTCAAAGTTACAAAAGGCAGTCGAAATGAGACTGACATTATCGCTGCCGGTAAAATCCTTTCCACCCTGCCCTGGGTTGTGATAGCCCAGCAAACCGCCGACCAGATTTATGCCCAGGCCGAAGCCCAGGCGCGCGTCAATGTGTTTGTATCGCTTGGCTTGACCCTCTTTGCTCTGCTGACCGCCTTTGGCGTGACCCGGGTCATTTCCTACCCAATTGGTATACTCGCCAGGGTTGCGGAACAAATTACCGCGGGCGACCTTTCGGCGCGCGCTGCCCTCACAACAGACGATGAAGTCGGGCGGCTCTCGCACGTCTTCAACGAAATGACCGCCCGTCTCAGCCAGACCCTGTCAGGCCTGGAACAGCGCGTCGAGGAACGCACCATGGCGTTGCAAGCCGCCAACGAACAGAGTTCGCAGCGCGCCCGGCAACTCCAAAGCATCGCCGATGTCTCCAAAATTATCACCAGGGAGCAAAACATTGAGAAACTGCTGCCGCTGATTACGGATGTTGTCAGTGAGCGCTTTGGGTATTACCACGTAGGCATCTTCCTCTTGGATGAAACCCGGCGCGCGGCGATACTGCAAGCCTCGAACAGCCCCGGCGGTCAGCGGATGTTGGCAAACGGCCACCGGCTAACCCTCGGCACGAGCAGTATTGTCGGCTATACCGCCCTGACAGGCAAGCCGCGCATCGCGCTGGATGTTGGCGAGGATGCCGTTTTCTTCAACAACCCCAACCTGCCGGAAACCCACTCCGAAATGGCCCTGCCATTGGTGGTGCGCGGCGCCGTCACTGGCGTTATCGATATGCAAAGCAAGCAGTCTGGGGCTTTCACTCAGGAAGACATCGATATCCTGTCTATCCTCGCCGACCAGGTTGCAATTGCCATCGAAAATGCTCGATTATTCCAGCAAACCCAAACCTCGTTGGAAGAGTCCCAGGCTATCGTTCAAACTTTCCTAAGACAAGAATGGTCTGCGCTTGCCAACAAGCAAACAACGGTTGGCTATCTCCATACAGGAATTGGCGGAAAATCGCTCTCCGCGCCCGTGCAGGCAGATGAAATCGAACAGGTCATCCGCAGGGGCACTGTCGTCAAAAAGGAAAGCAAAACTGACGCAGAAACCACTCCAACCCTTGCCATCCCGATTGCGCTGGGTGAACAAGTCATCGGCGCGATTCGAGTTCAGTCTCCCGACCGAAACCGCACCTGGAGTACCGAAGAAATCAACCTGCTGCGGTCTATTTCAGAGCGCGTTGGCCTGGCGCTCGACAATGCCCGCCTGGTTGCCTCCAGCCAGAAACGCGCCGCAAAGGAACGCACCATCGGCGAAATCTCCACAAAAATCAGCGCTGCGAACGATATGGATGCAATCCTGAGAACCGCAGCCCAGGAAATAGGCCTCGCCTTGTCCAGCGCAGACGTGGTCATTCAATTGAAAGCATCCGAAGAAGAGTAGTGTATGGAACAATTATCGGAAAACCGACAAGAATTGAATAAGCGGTCTTACTCCCTGGGCGTTATCCTGGCAATTGGCGTTTCGTTGCTGGCGATTGTATCGGTGGGGATTACGATTGGTGTTCTATACTTCAATTTCAGCCAGGAAAGCCGCCAGGACCTGCGGCAGCAACTGATGAATATCGCAGAACTGGCAGCCTTGCAACAGGATGGCGATACGTTCGAACAAATTACATCGGAAGACGACCCGATCTACGATGAATTTCGCCTCCAAAACCTGGAAATTCGCAAAATCGACCCGAAAATTGCCTTCGTTTACACGATGCGCAAAGACAACCATGGCATCTATTTCGTCGTCGATGCGGGTGAGCCAGGGGAGATAGATATTTCTCGCTTTGGGGAACGATACTTCGACGCCAGCCCTACCCTGCAGGAAAATTTCGACTCACTGGAATCGGCCATTGCAGACCAGGAAATTTACACGGACACTTATGGGTCTTTCTTGAGCGCTTATGCGCCCATCCGCAATAGCAAGGGAGAACGGGTTGGCGTCATTGGCGTCGACATCCGGGCCGATGATGTCATCGCCAGGGAGCGGCAGTTTGTTTTCATCTCCCTGCTGGTTTTTGGCGCGGCAATCCTTGTCCTGGCCCTGGCGGGATGGCTGTTCGGGTATCTCGTCACCGCGCCGCTCCAGGAATTAACCCGCTCTGCGCACAAAATCGCGGCTGGCGACCTGCGTCATCGCGCAACAATCGAGACCATTTCCACAGAATTTGCCGAACTGGCATCCGACTTGAACAGCATGACCAGCGCATTGCAAGATACAGTGCAATCCCTGGAAGCCCGCGTCGCCGAGCGCACGGCTGATTTGGAACAACGCACGCTGGAATTGGAAAAAAATTCCAGGGAAATAGAACGCCGCGCCAGCCAGTTAAGGGCAGTCGCCATGGTGGCGCGCGCGATTTCATCGATTCAAGACTTGCAAGCCTTGTTGCCCAACATTTCAACGGTCATCAGTAAAGAGTTCGATTTTTATCACGCTGGTATTTTCCTCGTGGACGATGCCAAAGAGTATGCCGTGCTGGTGGCGAGCAATTCAGATGGCGGTCAGCGCATGTTGAAGCGCAACCACAAACTGAAAATCGGCGAGGTAGGTATCGTGGGCTTTTCGGCAGCGACCGGCCAGGCGCGCATTGCGCTGGATACAGGGGAAGATGCTGTTTATTTCGACAACCCCGATTTGCCCACCACCCGCTCCGAAATAGCGATTCCATTGCGCATCGGGGAGAATGTCATCGGCATTCTTGACGTGCAAAGCGAGCAGACCGGCGCCTTCGACGAGAACGATATCGAGTTGCTGTCGATTGTGGCAGACCAGGTCAGCATCGCCATCCAGAACGCCAGACAATTCCAGGCAATGCAAAAAGCCGCCGAGGAAGCCGAGGAAACCTACCGCCGATACATCCGCAGTGAATGGCGCACACTGGTGCGCGAGACCAGGCGGCTGGGATACCGCTATTCGAAAGCCGGGGTTGGCCCGCTCAAAGCGCCGATTCATTCGTCAGAAGTCGCCGAAGCCGCCACTACCGGAAAAACCAACGCCTCGAAAAAAGAAACCCGCTCACAGATTGTCGTACCGATTAAGTTGCGCGGCGAAGTCATCGGTATCTTGAACGTCACAGCCGATAGTGAACGGCCCTGGGATCAGGATGAAGTCGATATAACGGAGGCCGTGGCAGAGCGCGTGGCTCTGGCAGTCGAAAATGTGCGCCTGCTCGAGTCATCGCAATCCCAGGCATCCCGCGAACGAACCATCAGCGCAGTGACATCCCGAATCGGCGCTTCGGTCAATATGCGCAGTATCCTGCAAACTGCGGTCGAAGAGCTGGGGCGCATCATTCCCGGGTCGGATATTGTTATCCAACTCGGCAAAGAGAATGAAGAGAAATAAGGGTATCTTTGATGAAAGAATGGCTTGAACGACTGTTTATCTCGCCTGACGATGACGAAGTATCGTATATTCGCTTGCTACACACAATTCTAGGCGTGTCTGGTGTTGGCGTACTGCTCATTATCATTGGCCTGCTCATTACTCAACCTGAGCTTGGCATGCCAATCTATATACTTATCGCGGTGGAACTGGTCGTTCTTGCGGCAATTCTGCTTTCCACAAGAAAAATTTACTGGCCTGGAAAAATCCTTATCCCATTATTGACTGTAGTAGCAGTGACTGTCCTGGCCAATTTATCGAACGGTATGCACGATACATCGATGGCGGGCTTTGCGGCGGTCGTTGTGATTGGCGGCTTGATGTTGGGCAAGCAAGCCATTCCTTTTATCACCTTCCTCACGCTTATTGGCATTTCAATCGTGACCTACCGCGATATGAATGGTTTGAACGATTCTTTCATGGCAGTAAAAACCGGTCTCGATGATTTATTGGTATTCACCGCAATTCAACTCATCATTGCCGCATCCTTGAATGCGCTCATGACTCGTCTAACCGTTGCGCTGCAAAAGTCGCAAGAAAATGAAAAAGCCCAAATACAGACAAACGAAGAGCTTCGCCAGCTTCAATCCACCCTGGAAGAGCAAATCACCAAACGCACCTTAGAACTGGAACAGCGTTCGCATGAACTTTCAGACCGCACCGTTCAGTTGGAGATTGCAAACATCCGCACCCAGCGGCGCGCGGCGCAGCTCCAGGCAATCTCAGACACCACCAACGCCATCACAAGCGCGCGCAGTCTCGAAGCGTTGCTGCCGCGAATCGTTAACGTGGTGAGTGAACGGTTCAATTTTTACCATGTCGGAATTTTCCTGACGGATGAAGCCAACCAGTTTGCCATCTTGAGCGCGGCCAATTCTGAAGGCGGCAAGCGGATGCTGGCGCGCGGTCACCGTTTGGAAGTTGGCGCGCAAGGGATTGTAGGGTATGTGACTGGAAGCGGCAACCCAAGAATTGCGCTGGACACCGGCACGGACGCAGTTTTTTTCAACAACCCTGACCTGCCCGATACCCACTCAGAAATGGCTATCCCGCTGGTCATCGACAAGCGAATTATCGGCGCATTGGACATTCAGAGCAGGCAATCCAACGCTTTTGCCCAGGAAGATGTCGAAGTGCTGTCCACCCTGGCAAACCAGATAAGCATTGCCATCGAAACAGCCCGCCTGTTCGAAACCAGCCAAAAAGCCTTCGCCGAGGTCGATACCATCTACCGCCAATACCTGCAACGCGAGTGGAGCCGCTTGAGCGCGACCGAAGATGTCATCGGGTTCCAATATACAGTCACCGGCGCGCAGCCCTTGAAATCCAGGCTGCAAGCGAAGGAAATCGACCAATCCCTGACCAGCGGCCAGGTCTCCGTCGAGGCCGGGGAAAACGCCACCCTGACCGTCCCGATTAAAGTGCATGATGAAACCATTGGCGTGCTGAATGTTCGGGTTCCCCAAAAGAATATCTGGAAACAGGATGAAATCGCAATTGCCCAGGCAATTGCCGACCGCGTAGCCGTCTCTGCCGAAAACGCCCGGCTGTTCCAGGAGTCGCAATTACGCGCTGAAAAAGAGCGCGCCATCGGTCAGATTTCCGAAAAATTGAGCGCATCCGTCAATCTGGAGAATATTTTCCGCACAGCACTACAGGAACTTGGGCAACTCGTTCCAGGTTCCCAGGTGTTCGTCGAGTTCGAAACCGACCAACCAGCCTGACAACAGGATTTTCGCATGAACAGATTGAATTTACTTTATCGCGCCTTATCGCAATCTACGCGCAAAGTGTTTTGGATAATTACTGCGATTGCGGTTGTGCTGACCATCTTCAGCATTACCCTGTTGGAGTCACTCTTGTTACCCGATTCCCCGATAGACGTGATTCCCATTTCGACACCATACGTGCTGGCCTTTATTGCCATCGTCAGCGCCGCCAGCCTGTTATACAATCGCGTTCAATTTGGGGCCTGGCTCTTTTTCCTCAGCACCCTGGCGGCCACACTGGTTGTACCTTTTTTCCAGGAAGGAGTCGCTTTCACAGCAGCCATGCTGGTGCTGGTCGTTACCGTTCTAATTCCCCTCCAAGCAACTGGCGGACGGAATGCCACCCTGATTGCAGTAAGCGGCTTTGTTGTGGCCGGCCTGATTATCACCGTAGACATATTCTGGACGGGCGCGCGCGCCAGGGTAGCCCCACGTGACGTACCAAGCATCCAGGCGGCAACCGTTGCCCTGGGTCTTATCTTACTGATTGCAATCCTGATACTCTATCCATCCTTCAACCTGCGCACCAAACTCCTGGTCATCAGCCTGGGAGCCAGTCTGCTCTCGGTCATTGCTGTGGCAGGAGCCTCGACTTTTTACACCCAGCAGGCCCTGACACAAAACACGCGCGAAAAACTCCTGACAGCAGCCGGGCATGCCGCCGATTCAATCGATGCCTATATCGAATTCAACATGAACATCTTACAAACAGAGGCCTCCCTGCCGGTTTTCAGCAGGTATCTCTCCACGTCCGGCGCGGAACGGCAGGGATTGGCAGAAGTGCGCGGCACAATCCAAAACCTTGCCCGGCGCGATACCCGAAACATCAGTTCCTACGCCTTGCTGGACAGTACCGGCATGACGGTATGGGATACCCGCGGCACGGGCATCAGTCGCCGCCAGTCAAACCAGGATTTCTTCATCACCCCCCTCACGACCGGCAGAGTCTATGTCAGTCCGGCGCGCTTCACTACTGAACAGGCTGAGAATGTCTTCTATATCAGCGCGCCGGTGCGCGACCCTGACAACGGTTCTATCCTGGGCGTCCTGCGGGTGGAAATTCGCGCCTCGCTTTTGGAAGGCATCATTCGAGATTACATGGGCGCTGCCGGGCAAGCATCGTACCCCATCCTGCTGGATGAGTACAACCTCATTCTGGTAGACCCTGTCCACCCGGAATACATCGGACGTTCTCCCGGTCGATTGAGCAAAGAGCAGGTAGATTTCTTGAAACGCCAAAATCGCCTGCCTGCTAACACCAACGAGGCTGAAATTTCCCTTGAAATGAGCGCCTTTACCAGGGGATTGAATAACATCAACGTAACGCCATTTTTCGAGAGCGGCGACAGCGCCTTCGGGGAAACAGTCCAAGGGGCTGCCAGGTACGTATTCAGGCAGCCCTGGAAGGTTGCGTTCGTGCAGCCGTCTTCTGTAGCCCTGTCACCCGTCTTCGAACAAACCCGCGCGATTACCGCCACAGCTTTGATAACCAGTTTTCTGCTAGGGATACTCACGCTCTTCGTCTCCCGCACGATTACCAGCCCGGTCGCGCGCCTGACTCGCGCCGCCGAAGAAATTTCGAGCGGAAACCTGGAAGCCCATGCGGATGTCCAGTCACAAGACGAACTCGGCACCCTGGCTGCTACGCTCAATGCAATGAGCGACCAACTGAAGCAAACCCTGGCCGGACTGGAAACGACCATCGCCGAACGCACCGCCGACCTCGAGCAACGCGGGCAGGAACTCGTACAACGTTCTACAGAACTGGAGCTGGCAAACCAGCGCTCCGAGCGCCGTGCCGCTCAATTGCTGGCCGTTTCGACGGTATCGAACGCCATCGCAACCGTTCAAAACCTGGACGAGCTGCTCCCGCTCATTACGCGCACGATAAGTGAAAAATTTGGCTTCTACCACATTGGTATCTTCTTCAACGATGCCAGCAACCAGTTCGCTGTTTTGCGAGCGGCAAACAGCCAAGGCGGGCAGCGCATGTTGCAGCGCGGACACCGGCTCAAAATCGGCGAAACCGGCATCGTTGGCAACGTTGTGGCGATGGGGCGTCCCCGCATTGCGTTAGACACCGGGTCGGATGCCATCTTCTTCAACAATCCCGACTTGCCCGACACCCGCTCAGAGATGGCCCTGCCGCTGCGGGCCGGCCCAATTGTGATTGGCGCGCTCGATGTACAAAGCACCGAGCCAAACGCCTTTACGGAAGAAGACGTGGAAATCCTGAACGCCCTGGCCGGCCAGGTGAGCATTGCCATTCGCAACGCGCAGTTATTTGAAGAAATCCAGCGTTCGACAACGGAACTCCAAATGCTCTTGCAGCAAGATGCCCGCGAACAATGGCAGCGCATGATTCACAGCCAACAGCGGGCCGGGTATTACTACGACGGCGCCACATTGATGCCGCTCGAAAAACCCGCCGAAAAGGATGGAGATGTCATTCTTATTCCCGTCACGGTGCACGGCCAGGTGATTGGCAGCCTGGGAATCCGCCCGCCAGCCGGACGCCGCCTCAAGCCCGATGAAATGGATATCATCAAGGCGGTTGGCGAGCGACTGGCCATCGCGGCAGAAAACGCCCGCCTGCTCGAAGACTCACAAAAGCGAGCCGTCAAAGAACGCACTATCGGCAAGATTTCAGAACGGATTGGCGCCACGGCGAGTCTCGACAATGTGTTTTACGCCTTGATGGAAGAATTGGGCCAGTTTCTGCCCGAGTCAGAAATTCTCATCCAGTTCGACCAGGAGAATGGCTAAGGTTTCAGCCAACTTCCTGATGAACGATAGAACAAGGTCAAGCAAGTTATAGATTGTGAACCGAGGCTGTTTATTATGTTGAAAAATATCTTCCCAATTGGGACTTCGTCCTCCGATGCCAGCAGGTATCTACCCTGGAATCGCCGGATTGCTTTTCGAGTCATTCTACGGACCTTGATTATTTCAGCCCCACTGCTTTTGGGAATCTCTGCTTTCATTGGAATTTCAGCAACTTCGATTGTTCGCGAACAGGCCAACGTCGTCTTGGGAGAGAGTAACCGGCTGGTCGAATCCAACCTCAATACCTGGCTGGCATTGCACGGGAACGCAACGCAGGCTCTTGCCTTGCAGCCAGACATAATCAGTATGAACCCGGCGCAACAAAAGCCCGTCTTGGAAACACTGACAGACACCTATCCCAACCTGTACCTGGTGCATACCCTCGACCTGGAAGGCATCAATGTAGCCCGAAGCGATAACAACAATCCCTTGAGATATGGTGACAGGCAATGGTTTCAAAGCGCGATGAACGGGACGCCGTTGACCTACGAACTCGTCGTCAGCCGAACGCTCGGCAGTCCCGCGCTCAGTATTTCAGCCCCAATCTTAAGTCCTTCCGGCGAGGTTATCGGCGTCGCTGCCATAAACACGCTGCTCGATGACATCTCTGACGCGGCAGGAGCGACAAAAATTGGGGAAAGGGGTTATGTGTTTGTTGTCGATGAATTGAACCGCCTGGCAGCCCACCCGGATACAAACTTGACCAGTGGGGACAGTTTAGTCGATTTCAGCAACTACCCGCCGGTCGCCGCGCTGCGCCAGGGCGATTCAGGACTGCTGGAATTCACCGACGAAAATGGCGTCTTGTGGGTTGCCTACCTCTCCAGGATGGAGAATAACTGGGGTATTATCTCCCAACAACCCCGCTCAGAACTGCTGGCGGCGACGTTGCGCGTCCAAACGATAACCATCGCCGCCGCCCTCGCCGGACTGTTCACCTTGCTCACCTTGCTCGGTCTGACCATCAATCGAACGCTCCAGCCCATTGGAAAGATGACCAAAACCGTAGAAGCCATCAGCGCGGGCGACCTGGGTCAAAGGGTGGAAGTGAGCGACAACAATGAAATCGGAATTTTGGCGACTGCTTTCAACAATATGACGGCGCAGCTGCGCGATTCAATTGCCAATCTCGAAAACCGCGTCACCGAGCGAACGAACGACTTAACGCGCAGCACCGAAGAACTGCAACAACGCTCGGCGGAACTGGAAAAATTCAACCAGCAGGTACTAATCCGCGCTTCACGACTCCAGGCCCTGGCAGAAGTCTCCCGCGCCATCGCCAGTATCAACCAACTGGAAGTCTTGCTTCCCACTGTTACCCGGGTGATTAGCGAACATTTCGGCTTTTATCATGCGGGCATTTTCCTGGTCGATGAAAACAATGAGTATGCTGTATTCAGCGCCGCCAACAGCCCAGGCGGGCAGAATATGCTCGATCGAGGTCATAAATTGAAGATAGGCCAGGGTATCGTAGGAAATGTGGTTTCATCCGGCGCGCCGCGCGTTGCGCTCGAGACCGGAGCCGACTCGGTCTTCCTGAAAAACCCCGACTTGCCCAATACCCGCTCTGAAATGGCGCTGCCCTTGCGCGTTGGCGAACAAATTATCGGCGCGCTCGATGCGCAAAGCACCGAACCGCAGGCTTTCAGCGATGAAGATGCTGAGGTCTTGAGCATTCTCGCCGACCAGGTGAGCATCGCCATCCAGAATGCGCGTCTCTTCGAGGAAACAAGGCGCGCAGCCACTGAGAATCAGTTACTGTTGCAACAGTATGCGCGCGAACAATGGTCAAGCCTCATCAAAAGCCGCAAGAAAATTGGCTATCGCTACACAGGAAAAGTGGAAGAACTCAAGGAGAAAATCGACGTTCCAGAGCCGGTGACTGCCGAGGTTCCTATCTCTATCCGTGGCCAGGTCATTGGAACAGTCGCCATCCGTTCGGCCAATCAACAAGGCTTCAGCCAGGATGAACTGGACATCATTCGCGCGGCAACCGAGCGCGCAGCCATAGCAGCCGAGAATGCCCGGCTTTTCGAACAAACCACCGAGCGCGCGGAACGAGAACGCAAGGTATCAGAAATTACATCCAAAATCCGCTCCACCAACGACCCCAACGAGATGATTCAAATTGCCTTGAATGAATTGAAGCAAACGCTCAATATCAAGGATGCACGTATCCTTCCCTATAAACCTGCGCAGGAAGAAAAAGGCTAGGAGGACGCATGGTATATGTTATCGCTATTTCAAATGAAAAAGGCGGCGTAGCCAAGACCACCACAACCTACGCGCTGGGTGCTTCACTGGCAGAAATTGGGAAGAAAATCCTGCTCATCGACCTGGACCCACAGGGTAATTTAACCCTTGCCAACGGCATCGAACCAGGAAAAGTGGCGAACACCAGCGCTGACGTGCTGATGGCAGGGCTGAGCATCAAAGAAGCCCTGTGCAAGACCAGCACGCCAGGCATGGAGATTATCCCGTCCAGCCCGGCGCTCATCGACGCCGAACAACACCTTCCCGTGCGCAGTAACTATGCATTCGGATTGAACAATGCCCTGCGTAAAGAAACCCTTGATTACGATTATGCGCTTTTGGATTGCCCGCCATCGATGGGAGCCATAACCTATAACGCCCTGACCGCCGCCGAACTCCTGATTGTGCCAACCCAGGCGGAATATTTTTCAGCCTATGCGCTGCGCGACATGATGACCCTCATCCGAAGGGTGCGAAGGGATTCCAACCCGCGCCTGGCCTACCGAATTCTCATCACCCTGCTCGACCAGCGCAACCGCACCCACAAAGTTATCCGCGAGCAACTCGAACAAACCTTCGGTAGCGGATTGTTCCAGACAGTCATCGAAATAGACACTCGTTTACGCGAAAGCCCCATTATAGGTTTGCCAATTACCCAGTACCGCCCGAACAGCCGCGGTTCGTTGCAGTATCGCGTTCTGGCCCAGGAGTTAATCGACTATGTCCAGCAACAAAAAGATTCGCAATCGGCTTGATAAACTCTTTACCGAAATAGAACAGACCGAGAGCGAAGAAACCAGCATCGAGCAACCGGCCATCGCCAGGCAAGTCCTTGAGCCGCCGACAACAGCGCGTCCCAGGCGTTCTGCCCCCCTGCCTGTTGAGGTGGAAGCCAGCGTTACAACAGCAGTGGGTTCCGAGGCTTCAGTCGTCGCCCTGCCATTCCAGGTCGCATCAGACTGGAACCTGTTGCAATTGGAAGCAGAACCAACCCACCAATGGCAGGATGCCGAACAAAGTTTGGCGCGCCAGGTGGTGGACCAGTTGGGA
The DNA here is from genome assembly GCA_034432975.1 of Anaerolineales bacterium. Lineage (GTDB taxonomy): Bacteria > Chloroflexota > Anaerolineae > Anaerolineales > Villigracilaceae > UBA5195. Next base: position 13,076 of record DAOUAZ010000307.1, read on the forward strand.
TTGGCGCTGCAAAACGCCAACTTATTCCAACAAACAGAGCGACAAAACCGCGACCTGGCTGTACTTAATGAAATGGGCCGCGAGTTAAGCACCCAACTCGATGTCAACCAGATTATCCAGACAATTTATCTTTACACATCCCAGTTGATGGAAACGAGTAGTTTTTTCGTCGCGCTCTACAACGAAGATACCGCCCAAATTAGTTTCCCTCTCCTGACCATCGACGGAAAACAAACGGAGTATCCCGGCCGAAAACTAGGACAGGGGTTAACCGATTACGTCCTTCGCAATCGTAAAGGACTGTTACTCAACGGTGATTTGCAGTCCCAAATGCGAGAACTGGGCATCGAATTTATCACCCTGGGCAACTCCAAACCTGCCGTCTCCTGGCTGGGCGTCCCCCTGAACACTGGTGTAAAAACGTTGGGGGCAATTGTGACGCAAAGCGTAACAACGCCCTATTTATTTGCCGAGTACGAGCGCGATTTGCTAACAGCCATTGCCAGCCAGGCTGCCATCGCCATTCAAAATGCGAGTCTGTTCCAGCAAACCGAATCCCAGAACACCGAACTGGCGGTTTTGAATGAAATGGCCCGAGAAATTTCTTCGCTGTTGTCGGTCGAAGATGTTGCCCAGGCCATTTACAAATACGCGGGCCGATTGATGGATGTGACTGACTTCTTCGTCGGCATTTACCACCCTGAAACCGAAGAAATCTCCTTCCCGGCGATTTATTTCGACGGGCAGCCCAGCGTCATCGAAAGGACGAGTCTGGGAAACGGCATGACCGCCAGGGTCATCCACGACCGCGAAGCGCTCTTTCTTCCAGACCGGGTGACCGAACGCGCCACAGAACTGGGAATAGAAATCCTGCTGCTGGGAGATGATGTCATCCCTGAATGCTGGCTGGGCGTGCCGCTGACGTTTGGGCAGCAAACCCTGGGCGCAATCGTCGTCCAGAGCGCAAAAATGCCCAATATATACACCGAACGACATAGGGACCTGCTCACTGCGATGGCAAGCCAGGTTTCGATTGCCATTCAAAATGCGCGCTTGTTTGGCGAAACCCAAAAACGCGCCGCCGAATTGTCCGGCCTGAACGAAATCCTGCGCGC
>DAOUAZ010000308.1:0-3871 GCA_034432975.1 Anaerolineales bacterium
CGTTGGGGGACTCCCGTTTTTATGAGAAGGTTGGAGATTCTGGTTACTATAGCAGACTTTCTGCCGTTTGTGAATGGGGAGAAGCCGCATCTGAAATATAAAAAATGCCTCAGGCCGGTCTATAAGCCGCATTCTGTCCAGCAGCGGAGAGGTTCCTCCGCGCCTGGGCGGTCATCTTTCTTGGCGGTGTGTCGCCACGCCGCTCTAGCAGCCTACCCGGGACTGACCTCCTGAACAGGAGGCGCATAGGGAAACGAGCGCATTTCCCGTTGGTCCTCGGACCACTTCGTCCCTGCTTGACCTTGCTCCCGGCGGGGGTTACCAGGCCGCCCGTATTACTACGGACACCGGTGGTCTCTTACACCACCTTTTCACTATCACCCCCCACTTTGGGTGAGGGGCTACCTGTTTTCTGTGGCCCTGTCCGGCAGGTTGGCCCCCCACGAATGAGGGATCGCCCCGCCCCGGGTATTATCCGACGCCGTGCTCTGTGGAGTGCGGACTTTCCTCGACCCCGAACTCGCGGAGCCGCGACCGCCCGACCAGCCTGAGGCTCTTTTATCATACCATAAACGATGATATGATTTCAGCCATGACAGAACCGGTCTTTTTTGTTCGCGACATCCCCGTTTACGGCGACGGGATTCTTGCGCCGATGGACGGCTATTCCGACTGGCCGTTCCGCTCGTTATGCCGGTCGCTCGGTTCGGCCATGAGTTACACTGAATTTATCAAAGCGGAACATGTCGTCCATTCGTTCCGGCGCGTCAGGGCCAAACTGACCTACGAGGAGGCCGAGCGCCCGGTCGTCTTTCAGATTTACGGCGATGACCCCGCTGTCATGCTCGAAGCGGCGCTGATTGCGCAGGATTTAGGCCCCGATATTCTCGACATCAACATGGGTTGCCCGGCCAAAAGCGTGGCGCATCGCGGCTGCGGGGTGGGACTGATGCGCGCGCCGCAAAAAGTGGGGCAGATTTTCCAGGCCCTGGCCTCACGCCTGCGGATTCCCGTCACCGGCAAGATGCGCCTGGGCTGGGACGACTGCCTGAACTATCAGGAAATTGCCAAAATTGCAGAAGATAACGGCGCGGCGCTGATTGCTGTTCACGGACGCACCAAACAGCAGGGCTATGGCGGCCAGGCCGATTGGAATGCCATCGCCGAGGTCAAATCACTCGTCAAAATCCCGGTGATTGGGAATGGGGATGTGCGACGGGTGGAGGATATCCAGCGGATGAAGAAACTCACCGGCTGCGACGCGGTGATGATTGGGCGGGGCGCGATTGCCAACCCTTGGATTTTCTCGCGCCTCGACCGGGAGCAGGTCTCGCCCGAGCAAATTCGCGCCACGATGCGCCGCCACCTCGAGAAAAACATCGCTTTCTACGGAGAGGAAGACGGTGAGCGGTTGTTCCGTAAGCACGCCATGCAGTACCTCGGCTTGCACCGTTTGGACCGCGAGGCGCGCAAAGCCATCCTGCGCAAGCACCCGGCGGGAGAATTTGCCGGGATTTTGGACCAAATCCAGTCTCAAATGGGAAACCGGCCCGATTAAACGGGAAAGCGCGGGGATAGCCGCGCTTTTTGCTGTTTGCCGGGGTCGATGCTTATTGGCCTTTGACCAGGCCCACTTTGATATTGACGTTCAGCCGGTCGCCGATTTCCTCGAGGGCTTCGCTCCATTTTTGGAAAGGCAGTGGAGGCGGGACCAGGACAATCGCCTTCATGCTGAACAACGGCGTGCCGCTCATCGGGGCGCGGGTGGTGCCGGTGTCCATCGTTTCGATGTTGATACCCTGCCCTGCGAGGTGGCTTGCAATCTCATGGATGATTCCTTCGTGGTCGGCGCCAAGCGCTTCGATTTCATAAGGCAGCCAGCCTTTGAATTTATCAGCGTGGCTGTCTGTGGTGCGCAGCAGGAGGATGTGGTAGCCTTCTGCGCGCAGGGGCGTGAAATCTTGCTCCAGGCTATGGACGGCCTGCCCGGGCAGGCTGACCAGCATCAGCATGGCAAACTCGCCGCCCAGGCGCGCCATGCGGCTGGATTTGACATTGCCGCCCTGCCTGACAAGGATTTTCGTGACCGCCTCGACAATCCCAACGCGGTCATGGCCGGTGAATGTTAACACGATGTCTGTCTGCATGGGTTTTCCTTTCTGCTCTGCAAACCGGGTTTGTGAGATTTTGCTCCAGTATAGCACGCGGAATTAACCGCGCGCGATGTAAATTACCGCCACGACCACGCCAATCGAAACGACCAGCCAGCGCAGGGTGGCGGGTTTCACCGACCCGGCCAGTTTGCCGCCCAGCCATCCGCCCAGCAGCGCGCAAACGGCCATCACCAACACCACTTCCCACACCACCAGCCCCGAAAAAACGAAAAAGACCGCCGCCGCCACGTTGACGCTGAAGGCGACGCCCTGCTTGAGCGCGTTCAATTTCGTCAGCGATTCATCCATCGTCAGGCCGAGCGCGGCCAGCACGATGACGCTCAACCCGGCCCCGAAATAACCGCCGTAGATGGCCGCCAGACCAATCGGGAGGGTGCTCCACAAATCGGAGACTTTGCCTCCACTGCGCTGTTCGGCGCGCCGCGCCAGCCACTTGCGCACCGGGTCCTGCACCGCCAGCAGGAGCGAGGCCAGCAGGATGAGATAGGGGACAATCTGGCGGAAGATTTTTTCGCCAGTGTACAAGAGCAGAATCCCACCCAGCAGGCCGCCGGCCACGCTGGCCGGCAGGATGTACCACAGGCGGGCGGATTGTTCCTTCAAGTCCTCCCACTGCGCCAGCGTGCCGCCCAGGTAGCCGGGCAGCAGCGCGACCGTATTGGTGACGTTCGACATGACCGCCGGGACGCCGACCGCAATCAGCACAGGGAAAGTTATCAGCGTGCCGCCGCCCGCCAGGGCGTTGATGGCCCCGGCTGCCAGCGCCGCCAGGCCGATGAAGAGAAAATCGAGACCTTCGAGCATATAGTTTTCATCCTTGTTTGGGTTTGGACAGACCAAAGGTCTATCCTACGGGCAAAATGGGATGGGACGCGGCTGGGCGGGGAAGCCAAACGCCTCAGTCACGGGCGCGCCGTCCCATTCGGGCGGGATGGGCAGCTGGAGCGCCCAGGCAGCGGTGGCGGCGGTATCGGTTGTTTGGACCTGCGAGGCCAGTTCGCCGGGGCGGATGCCGGGGCCGGAGAGTATCCAGGGGATGGTCATATCGAGCGGGTTGCGCGAACCGTGCGTCTGGTCGTGCCCGCCATGGTCGGCAGTAACGATGATAATGGTTTCATCCCGGATGCCGCGCTCGTCGAGGGCTGCCAGCAGTTTCCCCAGGGCCTCGTCGCCGCGCCGCGCCACGCTAAGTTGCTGCCACGAGAGCCAGCCGTGTTCGTGTCCCATGAAGTCGATGGTGGGAAAATGGACGAACATCAGGCCGAAATCTGCCGGGAAGTTTTCCAAAATCCAATCGGCAATCACCAGGTCACGGTCGTTGATATATTTGTAAACATCCAGGCTGCCCGGTTCGGTCAATTGGATAAGTTTCTGCTTGCCGACCACCATGACCGTCTTCAGCCCGGCGGCGTGGGCCAGGTCGAAAATATCCACGCCCTGGGCGGAGCCTTGCGCCGGGTCGTAGTCGTTCCAATCGACTCCGTGCTTTTTGGGACACATCCCCATCAGCATGGAGGCGTGCCCGGGCAGGGTGGCGCTGGGGAAGGTGGTTTGGGCAGTGAGCGAATACGCGCCGGCTTGCATGAGCGCCTGGAGATTGGGCATAGGGGCCTGCGCGATGGCATCTGGGCGCAGGCCGTCGTAACTGACAATCAGCGCGCGCCGGATGAGCGGCATGGGCGTCAGGCTGGGGAGGG
>DAOUAZ010000309.1:0-1563 GCA_034432975.1 Anaerolineales bacterium
GACCGGGTGGGGATGACCATCTGGGTGCAGGAGCAACCCCACGATTCGCCCCTAGTGGCCCAGTACCTGGCCGGGGAGCCGTTGCAGCGGGCCCGCCTGGTGCAAGGGGCCGGGTTCGTAAGGCGGACGGGTGGGGAGGGGCGTGAAGACCGCCGCGGGGGTGGGGAAATCCTCGCTCAACGGCGAGGCAGGCGTAAGCCCTGCGGACAGGGGGGGGTGTTCCGCCGCGGCGGCGCATGAGACGAGGAGAATGTTCAGTATCAGGAAGATTCCTGTCAAACGTAAACGCATGGTTTTCAAATGACCAATCACGAATTACTTTTTTTCACGAATGATACGCGTCTCGAAACTACCGCTGGTGCTGGCCTGGATGACCTTGTCGCCTTTGGTCAGGCTGCCTTTGTAAGGGGCCGCGCCGTTGCGCGAAACCCAGCCATCCAGGTCGAATGGCAGCGGGCCGTCGGCCAAAATCCACTCGCCGTTGTATTTGCGGGCGATGTGAACGTGCGTGCCGGTGGAAACGCCGCCTTCGCAGGAGGGATAGCCGATTTTGTCGTCTTGGGCCAGCACTGCGCCAGGTTTGGCTTTGCCTTGCGCGGCGATATGGAGGAAGAGGAGCGCCCAGCCAGTGCGCTCGTCGCCGTCACCGTCCAGGTCGAGGATGACGACGCCCTCGCCGGTGCGCGCCACCACGCCGGGGGCGGGCGCTAACACCCAATTGTCGGATTTGGCGCAGCCGCCGACGACTGAACCGGGCGCGAAGTCGAGGGCGGCCAGCGCGCCGCGCTTTTCCCAGGCCGAGTGCGGGCCGCCGGTGAAGGCCCAGATTTTGCCGCGTTCGAAGGGCAGGCTGAGTTCGGGCTGGCGCAGGCCGGTTGGCAGGGTTGGCTCGAAGGCCAGGGCGCGTTCCCAGGTCGGGCCGAACATCTCGGCATACAGGGCTGCGAACCCGGTGGGTGATACGATTTGCTCCCATTCGGCGCGGGTGTGGGTTTGGGCAAAATAGTACTGGATGGCGGCCGTCCCGGCGTTGAGATGCGGATTCAGGCGCAGGCTGGAGCCGTCGCTGAAGGTGAGCGTGGTCAGCGCGCCGGAGCGCCAGCCGTAGTAGCCATCCGAAAGCGTGCCAGCCGCCCACATCAGTTGGCGGAACAGGCCGCGATAGTGGTAATCGACGTAGCCGAGCGGGTACTCGTCGGCGGCCAGGTTTTTGGGCTGTCCGCGCACCCAATGACTCTCCCATTCGATGATGGCGAGGATGATGCGCGGGTTGAGCGAGTTTTCGAGCGCGATGCGTTCGACTGCTTCCGCGCCCGTCGTCCAGCCGCCGCTCAGAACGTATTCCTTGTACTGGCTCAGGTAGCCATTCTGCCCTGCGATGTATTGGGCTGAGTCGAATCCAATCGTGGACGGGCCGTAGACAACTTCGCTATCGGGAATCAAGCGCTCGCCGGGCGTGCGCTGTTCCTCGGGGCCGGGCTTGGGAACCAGCATGAGCGTCCCGACCGGCAACAACACGTCGGCGGGCGGCAGGATGATATCGGTAATCAGTTGGTGGGAGGC
>DAOUAZ010000310.1:0-3854 GCA_034432975.1 Anaerolineales bacterium
CCGCTTCGATTCTGACCCGCGCGCCCTGCGGCACGCTTCGCCCGTTCTCTCCCTCGCCATCAGCGCAGATGGGGGACTGCTCGCCACCGGAGCGAGCGGCGGCACTGCCGCGCTGTGGGACACCGCCAGCGGGCGGCAGGTTTACCATCTCAAGGGGCATGAACTTCCTATAAGGAGCGTCTCGCTCTCCCCCGATAACGCTTTCCTGGCCTCCGCCGGGGACGATTTCAAAATGCGCATCTGGCTGCTGCGCACCGGCGTGGCCGTGCGGCTGTATGACGATTTCAGCGCCGCCATCCATGCCGCGCGTTTCTCCCCCGATGGAACGCTGTTAGCCGCCGCCGGGCAGGACGGATTGCGCCTGTACGGCACGTCGGGCGGCCTGCCCTTGCGCCTCCTGGAACGCAGGCTGGCCTTCCATGCCGTTGCCTTCTCCCCCGACGGCCAAACCCTGCTGGCCGGGAGCGACATCGGCTATGCGCTCTATGCAGTCGAAACCGGCAGCCTGATTGCAGAGAAAGCAGAAAACGCCCCCGTTTTCACCGTCGCTCTCGCCCCCGATGGACGGCTGGCCGCAATCGGCGGGGAGACCCTGCGCCTGGTCGAATTTCCCAGCCTGGAACCCCTCTCCATGCTGGAAGGGCATACCGGCGCGGTGCGTTCCGCCGCCTTCTCGCCCGATGGCCGCCTGCTCGTCACCACCGGCAGCGACGGCGCAGTCCTGCTTTGGGAAGTATCCAGCGGCCAACTCCTGCGCCGCCTGCACGGGCCAGCCAACAGCGCGGTCTTCTCCGGGGATGGAAAACAGGTTTACGCTGGCGGGGCAGAGGGCATCCTCCGCGCCTGGGAGGTGGACATTAACGACCTGATAGACTACGCCTGCGCGTTCATCGGGCGCGACCTGACCCCCGCCGAGCGCCAAAAGTACGGAATTCCATTCACGGAACCGGTCTGCGAATAACGCATCGCGCCCCTACGAGCCAAGCGTTGAAACCGTCCCGAAGGTTATCGCAGGAATGATAAAGTCTGCCGAACACCCTTCGGGACGTTCCTCTTACCAGACTGCCTCGACCAGCGCAGGCAAAATCTCGCCCGACCTTCCTGGCAGAAAAAAATCGACCGTCTCGGTCAGCGGCGTCGGCTCGGCGTTGATTTCGACGACCAGCGCGCCTTTGCCCCGCGCCGCGCAGGCCAGCGAGGCGGCTGGCTGCACCAGCCCCGACGTACCAATCGAAAAGAACGCATCGCAAGTCCGCGCCGCCTCGAATGCTGATTCCAATGCAGCGAAGGGCAAGGATTCGCCGAACCAGACCACATCTGGCCTGAGCAGTCCGCCGCACCGGGCGCATGGCGGCACATCCGAGCTGGACTCATCCCAGCCTGCCGCCTGCTCGCCGCAAACCGAGCATTTCACCCGCTGAAGGCTGCCGTGCAGCTCCAGCACGTTCACGCTCCCCGCGCAGCGATGCAGGCCATCCACATTCTGGGTAATGAGCGTAAACCTTGGGACCTGCTTCTCCATTTCTGCCAACGCAAAGTGACCAGGGTTCGGCGCTGCCGCCTGCGCCTTCTCGCGCCGCAGCGCATACCAGCCCCAGACCAGTTTCGGGTCACGGGCAAAAGCCTCAGGGGTCGCCAAATCTTCGGGCCGGTACTGCGCCCACAGCCCCACCTGCGCATCTCGAAAGGTACTCAATCCCGATTCCTGCGACACTCCAGCGCCAGTCAGTACGGCTACGCGCTGGGACTTGCGTAAAAAAGAGAGGAGTTCGAGGGGAAAGTTCATGGCGAGATTTGAGATTCCAAATAAACAGATGTTACCCTTTGACCGTATTTCACTGGAAATGGTTTTCCGTGGCTTGTATCACTTCAACATGATAAGAAAACGCGGCGAAGCATCTGATGCCGTCAAATATCTGGTTGCGCCTGCGCATCAAGATTGGAGTGTCGTCAAACGCATTCGCAAAAAATCTACCCCGATTCCTATCCTTTCACCTGCTTAAGCCTGGACCAACGGATCAGGGATAGAGTTCGATACGCTGTTCGATGATTTCGCCTTCGCGCCAGTTGGCTTCGACCCAGCGGCGGATGGTTTCGAGCGCGGACTGGATGCAGGCGGCGTCGTTGCCAAGCATGGCGCAGCCGATGACAGCCTGCTGGTGGGCGTCTTGCAAATCCAGTTCGGCGGCAGAGACGTTGAACTCGCGGTGCAGGCGCGCAAGCAGGGGTTTGATTTGGCTGCGCTTCTCTTTCAGCGAGCCGCAGCCGGGCAGGTGGAGATGAATGACGAGGGCAGCAAGCATATTTCCGACTTCTGATTATCGAATTCCGATTTGCGATTCTCGATTTACGAATTACGGATTACAATACCACGTATGGACACCGAAACCCGCTACAACCTTGCGCTTGATTATCTCTATTCCTTTGTGGATTATAGCCTGAAAAAAGCCGACCAACTGGCGGCGGCCAACTTCGACCTGGGGCGGATGCGCCAGTTGATGGAGTCGCTCGGCAGCCCGCAGGATGCTTACCCGACTGTCCATATCGCCGGGACGAAGGGCAAAGGCTCTACCTCGGCGTTGTGCGCCAGCGCGTTGACCGCTTCCGGGCGCAAAACCGGCCTGTACACTTCACCACACCTGGTGGACTTTTGCGAACGAATCCAGATCAATGGACAGCCGATTTCGCACGAGGAACTGGCGAATTTAACAGAAGAAATCAAACCAGCGGTGGCTGCCATCCCCATGTTGACAACGTTTGAAATTACAACCGCGCTGGGTTTTCTTTATTTCGCGCGGCAAAAAGTGGACGCGGCGGTCATCGAAGTCGGGCTGGGCGGGCGGCTGGATGCGACCAACGTCATCACGCCGCGCGTTGCGGTGATTACCTCGCTTTCGTATGACCATACCGCCGTGCTGGGCGATACGCTGGCAAAAATCGCCGGGGAGAAGGCGGGAATCATCAAGCCGGGCGTGCCGGTGGTGTCTTCGCCGCAGAAACAGGAGGCGATGGAAGTGTTGGAGAGGGTTTCAGCGGAGAGAAACGCGTCTTTAACGGTCGTTGGCCGGGAGGTGGCGTTCAGATTGGAGGAGCACTCACTTGCCGGACAAACGTTCAAGATTCAGTCATCAGTAATCAGTGACCAGTCTGCCCCGAATGACCTGGCGGAGTATTTAGTGCTCAGAATCCCACTATTAGGAGACTATCAGGTCACGAATGCTGTGACGGCTTACGCGGCGCTGAAACGGAGCGGGTTCGACCTGACCGACGCGGAGATTGCGAAGGGCTTTGCGGAAGTCCGCTGGCCGTGCCGATTCGAGGTTGCCAGCCGGGACAAGCCCACGTTGATTTTTGATTCGGCGCACAACGAGGATTCGTTCGAGAAGTTGACTGCGGCCTTGGCGGAATATTTCCCGGGACGGAAGGTCATTCTCATCTTTGGCGTGTCGGAAGATAAGCATATTTTCGCCATGCTGAACGCAATGAAGGGTATAATCAGCCGCTTGCTTGTGACCCGCGCAGACCATCCGCGCGCGTTGGAGCCGGAAACAATCATCGAAACGGCGAAAAAAGTTCCAGTGGCGTGCGAGTCGGCTGCCCCCGTCGAAACGGCATTCAACCGAGCATTGGAATTAGCCGCTGAAACGGGCGATGTTATCGTCTCGGCGGGCAGCATGTTTGTCACGGCGGAAGTGGTGAACGAATGGCGGCAACGGATGGCTGCGCGGAACGGAGAAGCGGATATGACAACGGATGAAACGGAGAAGCGGATGTGACAACGGAGGAACCCCGCTGGAAGGCGCGGGGCAAGTCGGAGAAGCGGATGTGACAACGGAGGAACCCCGCTGGAAGGC
>DAOUAZ010000311.1:0-9653 GCA_034432975.1 Anaerolineales bacterium
AAGAAAACCAAAGCGCCGCAGGGCGATGATTTGCAGGTTTACGAAGAACTCAAGAAACTGCTGGACGGCGGCGTGATTTATCACTGCGGGCCGGTCGTCAGCGGGTTGGATACCAAAGACTACAAATTCGTGGCCGCCGGGCCGACTACATCCATCCGCGAGGAGCCGTACCAGGCCGATGTGATGAAACATTTCAACATCAAGGGCGTGATTGGCAAGGGCGGCATGGGCGCCAAAACGCTCAAAGGCTGCCAGGAAACCCCCGGGGTCTACCTGCACGCCATCGGCGGGGCGGCATCCTACATTGCCCAGAGCGTGACGAAGGTGCTGGGCGTCTTCAAACTGGAGTTCGGCGTCCCCGAAGCGCTGTGGGTCATCGAGGTCAAGGACTTCCCGGTCGTGGTGACGATGGACAGCCACGGCGGCAGCCAGCACGCGGTGGTGGATGAAGCCTCGAAAAAAGTGTTCGAGGAACTGCTGGCAAAACCGTATTGAGAATCTTGATGAACAAACCGTCCCGAAGGTTTTAGAACCTTCGGGACGGTTTTGTGTTAGAATATCGGAAAGTTGGAAAGTTGGAGAACCGCAAAATGGACGCTTATTTCAAAACACGCCTGCGTTCCAAAGGCCAGGTGACGCTGCCGGCAGAAATCCGCGCGCAATTGAACCTGAGCGAAGGAGATGACCTGGCATTTTCACTCAACGAACAGGGCCAGGTCGTCATCAGCCGCCTGGAAGTCATCCCGCCCGGCCAGGCCTGGTTTTGGCGCGAAACCTGGCAGAAGATGGAGAAAGAAGCCCAGGCCGATATCGAAGCCGGGCGCGTACATCGCTACCAGAATGTAGATGACGCAGTAGCAGACCTGGAGAAACTCTCCGATGCCGGAAATTGAACTGACGGAACGCTTTCGGCAGGCCTTCCAACTCCTGCCGCTGGAAATCCAGAAGAAGGTGCTTAAAACGCTGCGCCTGTTGGCTGAAAATCCACGCCACCCGTCTTTGCAGACCAAACCCATCCAGGGCGCGCCGGGAATTTACGAAGCGCGCATCGACCAGTCATACCGCATGACCTATCAGCGTTTGCCCGGCGATATTCTCCTGGCGCGCGTAGCCGGGAAGCACGATGAAACGCTCAAAAGCCCATGAATAACCGTCCCGAAGGTTTTAGAACCTTCGGGACGGTTATTTTTTGCTTCACTTGTTTTCCAGGAACGCCTCGAGGATTGCATTGAAGGCCTGCGGACTGTCCATGTTGGCGTTGTGGGCCGCGTTCGGGATGATTTCCAGCGGGCGGTTCTCGCGCCTGGCCCATTCGCGGCAGTATTGTCGGACTTTGCCGGTGCGGTCGAATTCGCCGTAAATAATCAAGAGCGGATGCGGTAGCGTAAAGTCGCGGGCGTATTGTTGCAGCCCGCCGTAGACCTCCCCCATGATTTCGGCAATTTCGGTTTTGGTGAGTCCCCGCAGCGTTTCCAGTGCATAAGCCTGCGCCGATTCGCGCAGCGCGATTTGCCTGGCAATGGCCTTAATCAGGAAGTCGTACGGGTAGAGTTTCAGCAGTGCCGGGGTGATGGACAGCAGCCAGTTATCCAGCGCCGAATAATAGGCCGGATGTACCGGGGACGAATCGACCGCCGTCAGGCTGCGCGCCCGCTGCGGGAAGTCCAGCGCAGTCATCTGGATGATGTACCCGCCCATCGACTGCCCAACCAGGTGGGCCGCTTCGATATTTTCTGCGTCGAGGATGTTGACCAACTCCCGGGCCGCATTCGGCAGGGAAAAACCGCGATAGGGACGCGACTTGCCATGCGCCGGGACATCCCAACTGATAACCTTGTACCGTTTCGAGAAATAGTCCATCTGCGGCTGGAACAGGCCCTTGTCCATCGTCGCGCCGTGCGTGAACAGGATGCACTGCTCGCCCGCGCCCATCGTCCAGTAGTGGACAGTCCCGCCCGCGCCGGGGAGTGTCTTGTGGTTCATATAAAGCTCCTTTCTTATTTGAAAGCGTCCCGAAGGTTTTTTAAGCGGGGTATTTGCTATTTTTAGGAACCTTCGGGACGTTCCATCACGGTTGGTTTATAAGAGCCAGAAAATCAGTATCAACGGAATCGCAACCAGCGCGACGATGACTTCCAGCAGCAAGCCCATCCGCCAGTAGTCGCCGAATTTGTAGCCGCCGGGGCCCATCACCAGCGTATTCGACTGGTGGCCGATGGGGGTCAGGAAGGCACACGAGGCCCCGATGGTGATTGCCATCAGGAAGGGGTCGACCGAGACGCCCAGGCCGCGCGCCACACTGATGCCAATCGGCGCCATCAGCACAACGGCCGCGGCGTTGTTCACCACGTCCGAAAGGAACATCGTAGCGACCAGCAGTATCACCAGGGCGACCTCGGCGGGTATGGAGCGGGAGGCCTGCAAGAGCAATCCGGCCAGCAGTCCGGCCCCGCCGGTGGTTTCGAGGGCCTCGCCGACCGGAATCATCGCTCCCAGCAGAATCAGGATGGGCCAATCGACGCTTTCGTAGGCTTCGCGCAGGGTGACGATGCGGGCTATCACCATCGCCACCACCGCCGCCACGAACGAGACCTGGGCCGGGACCCAGCCCAAGGCAGCCAGCAGGAGCGCGCCGCCGAAAACCCCCAGCCCCAGCACCATTTTACGGGAAGGCTGGATGCGCAGCCCGCGCCCGGCCAGCGGCAGGCAGCCCAGCGTGTCGGCAGTCCCTCTCAGGGTCTCGACGTGGCTTTGCAAAAGCAGCACGTCCCCGCTGCGGAAGCGGATGCTGTCGAGGCGGCTGCGGTCTGGGCCGAAGGCTCCATGCGCCGCTCACGCCCGCGCACCAGCCCAATGACCATCGCCTCGGCGCGCCGCCGCGACGGTGATGACGGCCGGGTTGCTGAAGCCGCTAAAGGCGCGCTTGACTGGAATTAGCCCGGTCAGGGTCACGACCAGCAAGGCCAGCAGGGCGACCACGTCATAGCGCCAGCGCCCGCTGACGAACAGGAGCAGGGTCATCAAGAGGGTGCCGAAGAGTATCCATTGTTGCGGGGTCATGGGAAATATTATAACCAGATTGCATTGCTCCCGCCAAAACCGGCCGGGAGGGGCATAGCGAAGAATCATCGATCAACAACCCGCCGCGCCGCCCGGTGATAAATCACCGGGCTAATCCTACAATGCCCGCTGAAGCGGGCTGGTCGGATAAAATCCGATTTGGCAGGCCCAGAAAACCCATATTGAGAATTGGAGTCCGAAGTCTCCCGACTTCGGCCAAAACCGGGAGATTTTGGACTCCAGAAAAAAAGCCCGGCGCATGGCAGCCGGGCTTTTGGGTTGGATAAACGCTATGAACGCGCCTTATACAGCGCCACCAACGCCGCGCCGATGGCTTGCGACAGGTCGCCGAGCGTGGCGGGGACGATGGTGATGCGGGCGCGCTGGGCCGGCCACAGGTAAGGATGGGCCGTCTCGCGGATGATGCGCAGGTAGCGCTCGCGGAATCCTTCGGTGGTGGCTTCGGGGTCCATCAACCCGCCGCCGATGACCACGAAGGTCGGGTCGAGCGCCATCGACAGGTTGGCGACATGCAGGCCCATGGCGCGCGCCTGGAAGTCGAAAATCTCGGTCGCCAGCGGGTCGCCGTGTTGGGCCAGTCCGCGCAGGGCCAGGACTTTTTCTTTGACTGGCGCATTCGATTTCGCCAGGTCATGGTCGGGATATTTCTCCAGTTTTTCGGCCAGCAGGTAGGGCAGGCCCGAAATGGTGGTGTAGACCTCGACGCAGCCCCAGTCCTTGCCGCAGCCGCAGGGATACGGTTTGGTGTCGAGCAGTTGCAGCGGGGCGGGCATGTGTCCGCCCTCCATCCCGGCCAGGGTATCGCCCTCCAGCGGCAGGCCGTGACTATCGACATACGCCACGCCCAGCCCGGAGCCGGGGGCCAGCATGAGGACGGTGCTGTTGCCGCTGCCGCGTACGCGCTGGGCTTCGGCCACGCCGCCGTAGTTGCCGTCATTGCCAACCACCAACGGAACCGCCCGCCCGGCGCGTTCGGCCAGGGCGCTGCTGTACTCGGTATGCACGTCCCAGCCCTCGAAACTGGCGGGCAGGTTGGCCGAGCGGTCCAAAACGCCATAACGCTGGTACGGGCCGGGGATGGCCAGGCCAACGCCCTGCACCTGGTCCCACGACAGGCCGTTTTGTTCCAGGTATTCGTTGACCCCGTCCACCCAGCCGCGAATGACTGCGGCAGTGCCTTGCCCGGCGTTGGTGGGTTTTTGCAGGAGTTTGGTCGAAATGGTGGTTCCGTCGCTCCACACGCCGCCGGTTTTGGAGGTGGTCGCGCCGCTGTCGGTGCCGATGTAGACGGCTCGTGAATGGTTCATACTATTGGGAATGCCTTTCTGGATGGATGGTAAAAGCGCGGGGTGATTTTATCATTAGAATTTTTCCCAATGGATAACCTGCGCGAGCGGCTTTTTCTCCCGCTCCGGGCTTTCTGCCGGGACACCGACCGGAATCAACGCTATCAGACGTTTCTCGTGGGGGATATCGAGCAAATCCTTGAAGTGTTCCTCGCGCGGCAGGACATCGCCTTCCACCCAGCACGCGCCGTAGCCGAGCGCGGTGCTGGCGACCAGCATGTTCTGGATGGCGGCGGAGCCGTCTTCCAGCCACCAGCGGGTTTCGGGGTCGAGAACAAGCGCAATCACCGCCCCGGCCTGGATAATCCACGGCGCGGCGGGCAGGAACTGCATGATGGTTTCTTTGTTCGTGACGACAATGAAGTCCCAGGGCTGGTGGTTGTGGCCGGTGGCGGCCAGCCGCCCGGCATCGACGATGGTTTCCAGGGCGGTTTTGGGAATCGATTCGCCGGTGAAGTTGCGGATACTGCGGCGTTTGCGGATGGCTTCGAGCGCGTCCATGCTTAACTCCTATTCGTGAATGATTCATCTTGCGCAAAACGTCCCGAAGGTTTGGGAACTCCAGGAAGAAGGTTTCTGGGTTCAACCTTCGGAACGGTGCGTAACGGCAGTGATTAAATCTGCCAGGGCGGGCGGGATGAGGGGGTGCGAGAGTCCCTCGTAGACCTCCCACGTTTCGGTATGGGTGACGGTTTCGCCGGGGGCGAGTTGGGTGAGCGGGGCGAGGGTTTCCAGTTCGATGAATTTATGGTTGGTGTAGGTTTCGGTGTTGCAGCCGCCATCGGGGAAGTTTGCGCCGGGCAGCGGGTCGAAGCGTTTGATGAACAGCGTCCCGTCGATGTAGTAGCCCTGCCAGCCGTGTGGGTTGAAGCAGCCTATCTTAACTGGGGGCAGGCCGCCGCTGGCGCGCAGCAGGATGAAGTCGTCACGCAGGGCCAGGCGCGGGTCGTCCAGCCTGGTATAAGGCCAGATGGCGAGTTGGCGGTTGGCGAGCAGGCCGGCCGGGTCGGCATTCCCTACCGGTTGGGGGAAGATGCCCACGCCGCCCAGCCGGAACATGGTAAGGGCCCAGGGGGCAAATTCCACCGCCCAGGGGCCGTCATTGCGCAGTTCGTGGTGGACGATGACCTGCGGCTGGTTTTCGTTCAGGCGGATTTCGATGCTTTTGGCGATGTGCGTCCAGGGTTCGGCGGGTTGGTCGATGCGCACGCCGCCCGGGACTTCGCTGACGACCGCGCCTTCGTTATCGGGCATGTAGGTGCGCGGCATGGCTTCGGGGGCGTGCCACAGGCGATGCCCGCCCCGGAAGTAAAACGGCCCATAGGGGGTCTCGTTGAATTCATTGCCCAGGTCGGCGAACAGGTTCGCCTTGCCAATGGGGGAGAAGCGGACAATGCGCGGGGAGGCGGCCAGGAATTCGAGCCGCAGGAACTGGTTTTCGAGGATGCGCGTGGGCCAGCCGTTGAAGTCGCCGGTGTTCATCTTATTTTCTCTCCTGGAGATGCCTGGTTTGAGAGTGATATTACTTTCTTTGTTTTGCGGCGTCAAGCCGGGCAGGGGCAAAAGAAAAAGATGCCAGGAAATTTCGTTTCCCGGCATCTTATCGAAAGTTGGTAATGAGCGGTCAGGCATCTGACGGCAGGAAGCCCTCGACCCGCGCCCACAATTCCCGAATGTTGATGGGCTTGGACATGTATACATCGCAGCCAGCCGCGAGCGCCTTTTCGGCATCGCCTTTGAGGGCGTTGGCGGTGATGGCAATAATGGGAACGTAGGCCAGGGAATGTTTGCCGCTGCGCCGGAGCCTGGTTGCCACTTCGTAGCCGTCGATGTCGGGCAAGTTGATGTCCAGCAATATCAAATCCACGTCTTCTTTTTCTGCAACAGCAACCCCATCCAAACCGGTCATGGCTTGCAACAGGCGATAACCGCGCGATTCGAGAGCTCGTTTGACGAGCAACATATTGTCTGGGTTATCTTCTATGTACAAGACATTGTTTCCCATAACTATACTCCTTGATGTTCCACCCCCAGCCGAACCGGGTGGGTGGCTGGCGGATGCTCCTGTTCTTTTGCTATTCTGGCTCTGTATGATTGGTTCGCGGAATTCATTCCGCGTTAGGGGTTCGAGGGAGGGAGGTAACTTTCGATCCGTGAACACAACTCGAAAATGTCGATGGGCTTGGTGATGAATTCGGTTGCGCCGGCCGTCATGGCTTCCTCCACATCCCGTTTCTGGACGTTGGCGGTAATGACGAGGATGGGCAGGCGGGCGGCATTGGGGATGGAAGTCTTGCGCAGCCTGCGCGTCACTTCGTAGCCATCGATATCGGGCAGGTTGATATCCAGCAGCACCAGGTCTATCGGTTCGGTTTCGGCAATCTTCAGCCCGTCCAGGCCGTTGAATGCCTGCCGAAGCGTAAATCCCGCGGATTCCAGGACGCGCTTGAAGAGCATCATATTGTCAGGGTTGTCTTCGATGCACAAGATATTTCTGCCCATCTCAGGCTCCTTTTTCGCCGTTCTTTTCTTCTTCGATGGTCTGAACGACCTGTTCGACGAATTTGCGCGGGGTGAGCGAGCCTTTCTGGTAGAGAGCCTGGATATGACCGTTGAGCCGCCGCCGTTCTTCGTCTGTGATGTCTTTGGCGCTGACAACAACAATCGGGATGCCGGTGGTGCGTGGGTCGAGTTTCAACTCTTCGACCAGGCCAAAGCCGTCGATGCCGGGCATGGTCAGGTCACTCACAATCAGGTCGGGCAGTTTTTGGCGGGCCATAGCCAGGCCTTCCCAACCGTCTTTGGCGTGGAAAACGCGGTAGGATTTACGCGCTTCGAGGATGCGGCGAATGAGCAGGGCGTCGTCGGGGTTGTCGTCAATCAGCAGGACGGTGGTGGCTTTTTCGTCCAGGTTTTCGAGCGCGGCTTGCAGGCCTTCGCGCGGGGCGGGGGCCTGGCCTTCGCTCAGGTGGACATCTACCGCCCACTGGTCTCCCAGGACGTGTTTTTCGACCGGGAAGGTGTGGCCAGTGCAGTTGACGACGACGGTTTCTTCGGGGCGGATGCTGTTGTTTTTGAGCAGTTTTTCCAACCCGGCAAAAGCAACCGACGTAGCTGGTTCAACCGCCATCCCTTCGCTCTTTGCCAGCGAGCGCATGGCGGCAAAGGCTTCGGCGTCTGCGACCGATTCCATCACGCCGCCGTATTTTTGAGTCAGGTTCCAGAGATGGGTGTACGAAGCGCCAGGGTCGCCGGTGGAGAGAATGATGATGGATGTATCGGGGATGACCGGCTCCGCGGTGTCCTTACCCGCTTTGAAGGCCTGCGCCATCGGGGAACAGCCCTCAGCCTGGATGATGGCGAGTTTGGGAATCCGGTCGATCAGCCCCATGCGCAGCAGTTCCTCGAAGCCCTGGTACACGCCAATCGGTCCCATGCCGCCGCTGACGGCCTGGATATACCAATCAGGGGAGCGCCAGCCGAGTTGTTCGACGATTTCGTAGGCGATGGTCTTCATCGATTCGCGGGCGGGGATGGAGTTGGCGCCCCGGTCGAGCAGCAGGTGACGCCGCTGGGCAAACTGGGCGGCGATTTGTTTGGTCTGGTCGTAGTTGCCGCTGACGCGAATCACTTCGGCCCCGAACAGGGCGGCCTCGCGCAGTTTTTCCTGCGGGACGAGGCTGGTCATGAAGACCCACAGTTTGATTCCGGCCCGGGCGCAGGCGGCGGCATAGGCAACCGCCGCGTTGCCGGTGGAGGCGATGACAGCCTCTTTGATGCCGCTTTCAATCATGGCGGCCACCGCCCCGGCGGCCTGGCGGTCTTTGAAGGAACTGGTCGGGCCGTAGCGTTCATCCTTGATGTAGACGTTGGAATGGCCGAGGGCGGGCGCGTAGCGCTGCGACAGCCAGAGCGGGGTTCCGCCAGCGGGATACAAATCCAGCCCGGCGGGGTTTTCGAGCGGCAGGATGTCCTGGTAGCGCCACATGTTGAAGGGCCGGCCAGGCAGTCCGCGCAAAATCTCGCGCTTGAATGCGGTGTAATCGTAGCGCGTTTCGAGCCATTGCGAGCCGCACTGGTTGCAAACCGTTGGTGTAAAGGGTTGGTAGGGTTGGTGGCTGCCGCAGGCAGTGCATTCCAGGAAGGTGGGCATAGACATGGTTATTTGGCCGTTTTCTCGATGGGTTCGGTGATTTTTGCTTCGACGGGCAGCTCAATGTAGAAGGTTGCTCCCTCGCCGGGAATGCCGGTGCTTTCAGCCCATAACCGCCCGCCGTGCATTTCGACCAGGCGGCGGCTGATGGGCAGCCCCAACCCGGTGCCGCCAGCCTTGCGCGTGGTGGAGGTATCGACCTGGGAGAATTCCTGGAAGATTTTTTCCAGGTGGTCCGCGGGAATGCCAATGCCGGTGTCCCTGACGGTGATTAAGATTTTATCACTGTCGAGCGCGCGGGCGCGCAGGGAAACCTGCCCGGCTTCGGTGAATTTGATGGAATTGTTGACCAGGTTAATCATGACCTGGTTGAGGCGGGTGCTGTCAGCGATGATTTGCAGCTCTTTTTCGGAATCCGGGTCGATGTACAGGGCCAGGTTTTTGGTATTTGCCAGGGTGGAGGTGATGCTGATGGCGCTTTCGAACATGTCGTGGACTTTGAACTTCTCCGGGTGCAGGTTCATGCGGCCCGATTCAATCTTGGCCATATCAAGCACGTCGTTAATCAGGTGCAGCAGGTGCTGACCGTTTTTCTGAATCAGGCGCAGGTCGTTTTCCATGTACTCGGTCAGCGGGCCGTCGATTCCTTCCAGCATCACGTCGGAGAAGCCGAGAATGGAGTTGAGCGGGGTGCGCAGTTCATGGCTCATATTTGCCAGGAAGGAGGATTTCAGGCGGTCGAGTTCCTGCAATTCGGCGGCGCGCCGTTGCAGTTCTTCGGTCAGGCGCAGGGCTTCGAGGTGGACGCTGGCCTGGGCAGCAATGGCGTCCATCAGGTCGGCGGCTTCAGGGGAAACGTCGCCCAGCCCGGCCACAGCCAGCTCGCCAATTGGCTCGCCGCGCACCATGAGCGGTTTCGACAGGCTGATGTCGACTGGGGTTTCGGCCAGCGGCAGAACCCGATTCGAGTCATAGACAAATCGCAGGGCTGCTTCCTCCCGGCTTTCGGCGTAGGCCTTCCAGCTGTCACGGGCCATTCGGCGGGTGGCTTCTTCGGCCTCGGCGCGGGCGCG
>DAOUAZ010000312.1:0-4720 GCA_034432975.1 Anaerolineales bacterium
AATCAGCCGTAAATCCGATTCCACCATCATCTCGACCAGTTCCTTGAACGAGACTTTGGTCTTCCAGCCCAATTCCTTGTGCGCCTTGGTCGGGTCCGAAATCAGTAAATCGACCTCGGCGGGGCGGTAATAGCGCTGGTCTTGCACGACGTAATCTTCGTAATTTAGACCGACATAACCGAAGGCCAGTTCGCAGAACTCGCGCACCGAATGGGTCTCGCCGGTGCCGATGACGAAATTGTCGGGCGTTTGATGTTGGAGCATGAGCCACATTGCCTCGACATAATCGCCCGCATAGCCCCAGTCACGCTGCGATTCCAGGTTGCCCAGGCGCAGTTCCTTTGCCAGGCCGAGTTTGATTTTGGCGGCGTGATAAGCGATTTTACGCGTCACGAACTCGATGCCGCGCCGCGGGCTTTCGTGGTTGAACAGGATGCCAGAAGCGGCAAAAATATCAAAGGATTCGCGGTAGTTGATGGTAATCCAATGCCCGTAGACTTTGGCAACCCCATAAGGGGAGCGGGGATAGAACGGCGTGCTTTCGCGCTGCGGCACTTCCATCACCTTGCCGAACATTTCGCTGGACGAGGCCTGGTAGAACTTGATTTTGGGGTTCACCAGCCGAATGGCCTCCAGCAGGCGCGCCACGCCCAGGGCGGTCACTTCGCCGGTCAGGATGGGCTGGCTCCAAGAGGTCGGCACGAACGACTGCGCCGCCAGGTTATAGACTTCTTCGGGCTGGTATTCTTCGAGCAGGGCCACCAGGGAGGATTGGTCGTGCAAATCTCCCTGGACGATGGTAATGTCGTCCTGGATGTGGCTCAGGCGTTCGAACGTCACGGTGCTGGAACGGCGCACCATGCCAACGACGGTGTACCCTTTTTTGAGCAGGAATTCAGACAGGTACGAACCGTCCTGGCCGGTAACGCCGGTAATCAAAGCAGTAGGCATGGATTCATTCTCCTAAGATAAATTCAAACACTGAATTATAACGTATTCCTGGGGCGTATCGCCTGCCCGCCTAAATAGGCGCCCGCCAGTGTGTTGCGGACGCCAGTTTGCCCCCCATCCCCAGAGCGCGCCGGTCATATCGGGCGTGAAGACCGTCCCAAAGGCTGTTTTCCATCTGCCTTCGGGACGGTTAAATCATTTTAGCCCTCGTATCCCCTGGGATGGCCCTTGTGCCACTCCCACGCGCTGCCGAGTATGTCGTGGAGATTATCATGCTGCGGCTGCCAGCCCAACTCACGCCGGATTTTCTGCGACGAAGCCACCAGCCGGGCCGAATCGCCGGGGCGGCGCGGCATTTCCTTGACCGGGATAACGTTCCCAACCACCGCGCTGGCGGTATCTATCACCTCGCGCACCGAGAAGCCGTTCCCCGAACCGACGTTGTAAATCAGTTTCTCTTTCTCGGCCAGCGCTTCCACCGTCAAGATGTGCGCCGAAACCAGGTCGGCAATGTGGATGTAATCGCGGATACAGGTCCCGTCGGGCGTGGGGTAATCCGTCCCGAAAATGCAGGCATACTCGGCCTGGCCGAGCGCCACTTGCAGCACGCGCGGGATGAGATGACTCTCCGGCTGGTGCGCCTCGCCGCGGCCGGGCAGCGCCCCGCAGGCGTTGAAATAGCGCAGCGCGGCGAAATGCAGCCCGTGAATCTGGCGATACCAGTCCAGCGACTGCTCGATGGCCAGTTTGGTATAGCCGTAGGTATTCGTCGGCCCCAGCGGGGATTCCTCGGTC
Source organism: Anaerolineales bacterium (assembly GCA_034432975.1). Taxonomy (GTDB): domain Bacteria; phylum Chloroflexota; class Anaerolineae; order Anaerolineales; family Villigracilaceae; genus UBA5195. Next base: position 1,747 of record DAOUAZ010000312.1, read on the forward strand.
AGCGGTTCCTCGTTCGACTGGTAGACTGCCGCCGTCGAGGAGAGCAGGAAACGCGGCACCCCGGCCTTGACCGCGCCCTCAATCAACGTCAGCGAGTTAATCAGGTTGTTGCGGAAGAACTTGGCCGGGTCTTTCATGCTCTCGCCGGCCTCGATAAAGGCCGCGAAGTGCATTACCGCATCATATTTCTCTTCCTTGAGCGCAATCGCCAGCGCCAGCGAATCAGAGAGCTCGGCATGGATGAACTTTGCGCCCTGCGGCACCGCCTGCCGGTGCCCGGTGACCAACGAATCGTAAACCGTGACCTGATGTCCCGCATTGAGTAAGGCTTCGGCGGTGGCCGAACCGATATATCCCGCGCCGCCGGTGATGAAGATGTTCATAAAGTCTCCTAAAAAACGTAAATCGATACTTGATACTCGATATTCGATATTCGAGCATCGAGTATCCAATCTCGAATTATCGAATAACTGGCCTCGCCAAATGCCACTCCGTCGCCTGCTGGTAGGCGTGCGCCAGATTGAACAGCATCGCCTCGTTGAAGTGCTTGCCCATCAACTGCATCCCGACCGGCAGGCCAGCGGCATCGAACCCGACCGGGAACGCCAGCCCCGGCACCCCGGCCAGGTTGGCCGGCAGGGTAAAGACATCCTCCAGGTACATCGCCAAAGGGTCGTCGCCGTGCGCGCCGATTTTGAAGGCCGTCGTCGGGGCCACCGGGCAGGCCACCGCATCGACCGCGCGGAACACCTGCTCGAAATCGCGTTTGATGAGCGTGCGCGCCTTCTGGGCCTGCCCGTAGAAGGCATCGTAATAGCCCGCCGAGAGCGCGTAGGTACCCAGCATAATCCGGCGCGTCACCTCGTCGCCGAACTTCTCGCCGCGCGTCTTGGTAAAGACATCCCACATCGTCTCGCCCCCCACGCGCGGGCCGTAGCGCACCCCGTCGAAGCGCGCCAGGTTGGCCGAAGCCTCCGCCGGGGCAAGCAGGTAATAGACCGGCAGGGCGTACTCGGTGCGCGGCAAACTGACCTCGCGGATTTCCGCGCCCAATTCGCTCATTTTTTGGATGGCCGCGCGGACGTTTGCTTCCACCTCGGGCTGGATCCCCGCGATGAAATACTCCTTCGGCACCCCGATTCGGATTCCTGCCAGGCTGGAGCCTGCTCCCGTTTGAAGAGAGATATTCGCCGCCGGAACATCCTGCGTCGTCGCGTCGAGCGGGTCGCGCCCGTTATAGACGGAGAAGACCGCTGCCACATCTTGCGCGCTGCGCCCAAACGCCCCAACCACATCCAACGACGAACCGTAGGCCACCAGCCCATAGCGTGACGAGCGCCCGTAGGTCGGTTTGATTCCCGTCACGCCGCAGAACGAGGCCGGCTGACGCACCGAACCGCCCGTGTCCGTTCCCAGCGCCGCCGGGACGAATTCCGCCGCGACTGCCGCCGCGCTGCCCCCCGACGAACCGCCCGGCACTCGGGAAGTGTCCCAGGGGTTATGCGTCACGCCATACGCCGAGTTTTCGGTGCTGGAACCCATCGCAAACTCGTCCGTGTTCGTCTTACCGATGACAATAACGCCCGCCGCCTGCAATTTCTTCACGACCGTCGCCGTAAAGGGCGGGAGGTAGCCTTCCAGTATCTTCGAGCCGCAGGTGCAGGGCATTCCCTCGACGGTCAATACATCTTTGATTGCCATTGGCAGGCCCAATAACGGCATGGATTGTCCATCGTCCATCGTCCGCCGTCTGCGGTCGGCTTCATCCGCTTGTTTAAGCGCCCTCTCCGCATCAAGGTGTAAAAAGGCGTGAATCTTCCCATCCAGCGCGGAAATCCGCTCCAGGCAGGCAGAAACCAACTCGCGGCTGGAAATTTCTCCGCGTCGGAGCAGGGTTTGGGCTTCGGTGAGTGTTAGGGAAAATAACGAGGGCATGTTGCTTATCAATCGTTGAACGTTCAACGTTGAACGTTGAACGTTCAACGCTATTCAAACACCGGCGGAATCTTGAACTGGCCCTTTTCCTGTTCAGGCGCGTTCTTGAGCAGTTCTTCGCGCGCCAGGCCGGGGCGGGATTCATCGCGGCGCAGGTGACTGTCGCCGCTGAAAATGCTGGCGGTGGGGGGAATTTTATCTGTATCCAGCTGTTGCAGTTGGGCAACGTGCTCGAGGATGGCCGAGAGTTGCCCGCAGTAGCGGGCTTTTTCTTCTTCGGTCAGTTCGAGCCGCGCCAGTTTGGCAATCTGTTCGACTTCCTGGAGGGTCAATGGCATGGGCGCGATTATAACGCACTACTTCCACCCCTCGGCATACCAGCGCAAATACTCCTCGACATGCGCCGACCAGTATTTTTCTTCGTGGAAGCCGATGTAGGCGTGCCACTCGTGCGGGATGTTCATTTCATCGAGTAATTTGGCAAACGATACCGCGCTGTCGTATTCGCTGTCCTGCAAGCCGACATCGATGTAGATACGCGGAAAGGTCTCGCGGTCGGCGTCGCGCAGGCGCAGGCGCAGGGTGTTCATGTCGCTGAAAAAGACCGCCGGGGAGTGCGCGCCAACCGCCCCAAATACCTCCGGGTTGCGCGTGCCGAGGTGGATGGCCCAGGCTCCCCCGCGCGAGAGTCCGCCGATGGCGCGCGAAGCGGGGTCGGCGCGATAGGCTGCGTCGATTTGGGGAACCAGCATTTCGAGAAAGACTTGCGCGAAGTTGTATTGGGTGGGCTGTTTGAAGGAGTAATCGTAGGGGAAGACGATGATAAAGGGCGGACTCTCCCCGGCGCGGATGAGACGGTCGGCGACATCTACCGCCCCGATGCGAATCCACTGCTCTTCATCGTAGTTCTGTCCATGCAGCAGGTACAACACGGGAAGGTTTTCCGCGCCGGAATCGTAGCAGGGCGGCAGGTAGACGGTGTAGCGCATGGGTTTGTCGAGCAGTTTGGTCTCGATGACGCCTTTTTCGAGGTGTCCGC
>DAOUAZ010000313.1:0-21257 GCA_034432975.1 Anaerolineales bacterium
GGTAACGAAGGAACACGACGGAAACCAATTTTTCGGTTTTGCTCTCCGTTGTGAAGCGTTGTTGCCGTCGTGGTGAAGTGGTTTTGGCTTTCTGATTTGAAATATGACATTGTCAAAGTAGTTACCTTTATTGTATAACCGGGTAACATTTGCGGTACCCGCGCAAATGCTATAAGAGCTTGTCATCTTTGGCTGCGGAATGAATTCCGCGTTACGTTTAGCAGCAAAATCCGGGTAAAATTTGAAATACGCCATGGAGATACCGTGACCACAATTTTCAACACCCCCCTCCTCAGCAAGTTTTTGCAGTTTCTGGCAGTCATCTCCCTGCGACTGTCTGGCTGGCGGGTGCTTGGTCAGTTGCCCGACCTGCCCAAATATGTCCTGATTGGCGCGCCGCACACCTCCAATTGGGATTTTATGTTGTTCCTGGGGATGGTTTTCAAGTTGGGCGCGAATGTGCGCTATATGGGCAAGGCCGAGATTTTCCGCTCGCCGCTCGGTTTTTTCTTTCGCTACTGCGGCGGCATTCCGGTCGACCGCTCGAAATCGACCGGGTTGGTCGAACAGATGGTGCAAGCCTGCCAGACCTCGGAGCGATTCATCCTGACGATTGCCCCCGAAGGGACGCGCCACCATGTGGCCGGGTGGAAGCGCGGGTTCTATCACATTGCTGCCGGGACGGGGATACCGATTGTGCTGGCGGTGATCGATGGCAAACAGAAAACCGTCCAGGTGGGGCAGGTGTTCCATCCCACCGGCGATGTAGAGGCAGACCTGTCGGTCATCCAGGTTTTTTTTGCCGGGAAGCAGGGGATTAACCCGCGCAGGAAATATATTACTGCGCAGCCTTAATTATTAGTACCTTATCAGTGAAATTCTTGCACCCTGGCCTGGCCCGCGCACCCCGCGCACCCCGCGCACCCCGCGAAATCCAGCGGGGCAGGTGGCAGGCAAAAAGCAAGAAATTTACCACGAAGATAACGACGTAAGAGCATGTAAGATTTTCCGCCTGTCCTGTGTTCTTTACAGGGTAGCGCCCCGTTGTTGCCTGTCCCGCGTATTTTGCGGGGTCGTGGTTATAAGGTTGTCTTTTCCGGCTTGTCCGGGTTAGGAAATGGATTTTCCTGCGCCTAAAGCCTGGCGCAGCCACAGGCCGAATCGACTGCCCGGTTTTGCCATGTTTCCCACCTGCAAGAGTAAACGAGAGGTGAAAAGGGAAAGCATATGCTCGAATACGTCAATTTCGATCTATCCCTGTCTAAACAAGAGTACCAGAATCGCCTGCGACCGCTGCAACAGCGGTTGTATGAGTTGGAACACGCCGTTTATGACGCCAGGGTGCCGGCGATGATTGTATTCGAGGGCTGGTCGGCCTCGGGCAAGGGCCGGCTTATCAGCATCCTGGCCGAGCGGATGGACCCGCGCGGCTTTCGCGTGGTTCCCGTCACCCCGCCGCGCACCGTAGAGACGCATTACCCCTGGCTGTGGCGGTTTTGGCTCAAAATTCCGGCGCATGGGCAGATGGTGGCCTTCGATACCTCGTGGTATCGCCGCGTGCTGGTCGAGCGGCTCGACAAAACCATCAGCAAGGACGACCTGCGGCGCGCCTACCAGGAAATCGGCGAATTCGAGGAGATGCTGACTGCCGATGGAATGGTCATTCTCAAGTTCTGGCTGCACATCAGCCAGGAGGAAATGGAGAAGCGCATCAAGAAATTGCTCAAGGACGAATTGACGGCCTGGCAGGTGGAGGAAGAAGACCATTTGCAGTTGAAAAAATACGCCAAAATGGCAGAAGCGGTCGAGGATATGATTGCCCGCACCGATTCGCCCCACGCTCCCTGGACAATCGTCGAAGCCAATGACCGCTACCACGCCCGCATCAAAGTGCTGGAGACCATCATCAGCGCGCTCGAAAACCGCCTGGGGTTGCCGCCCAGCCTCGGCCCAAAGGCCAAACGCCGCCGCAAAGCCAAGGAGATGAAAGGAGCCGTCAATGCTTGAGCGACTCGACCTCTCCCTCTCCATGCCGCGCGAAGAGTACGACCGCTGGAAAAAGGTTCTCCAGGCTGACCTGCACCAGTTGGGCTACCAGGTGTACATCCAGAAAGTGCCGGTGGTCATTGTATTCGAAGGCTGGGATGCCGCCGGGAAGGGCGGAGTCATCAAACGGCTGACTGAAAAAATCGACCCGCGCGGCTACGTCGTCTGGCCGATTGCGGCCCCGGCGGGCGAAGATAAAGAGCGCCACTATCTCTATCGCTTCTGGCGGCGGCTGCCCGAACAGGGGCAAATCGCCATCTTCGACCGTTCCTGGTATGGGCGGGTGCTGGTCGAGCGGCTGGAAGGGTACTGCTCCGAAGCCGATTGGAAGCGCGCCTACAGCGAAATCAACCAGTTCGAGCGTCAGTTGAGCGATTTCGGGGCGCTGGTCTTCAAATTCTGGATGCACATCAGCAAGGATGAGCAATTGCGCCGCTTTCGCGAGCGCGAGCGCGCCAATTACAAATCCTGGAAAATCACCGACGAAGACTGGCGCAATCGCGGCAAGTGGGAGGATTACCAAATGGCCGCTGAGGAAATGCTGCTCAAAACCTCCACGCCTAATGCGCCCTGGACGCTGGTGGAGGCCAATGATAAATATTATGGCCGCATCAAGGTGCTGCGCACGGTGGCCGAGCGGATGCGCCAGGCCTTGAAGTAACCAACGAACCTGAAAACTTTTCATCATTTCGCAGTGATAAAATACAACTATGAAAATCGGCCCGCTTCAAATTAACCTGCGCCGGGTGGGCGTATTCGTCGCCATTGGCATCCTGTTGGTGCTGGTGATGGATTTCAACAACCGCATGGAGGAACTCAGCCGCCTGCAAAACCAGGCTGCCACCGCGCGCGCCGAAGGCACCGCCGTCATGGTCACGCAGGCGGCCCTCCAGACCAAAGCCGCCGAAGCCACCTCCATTTCCGCCGTCGAGCAATACGCCCGCGAGCAGGCGCGCCTGGCCCAGCCCGGTGATAATATCGTCATCCCCCTGCCGCAGCCCGGAAGCACCCCTCCGCCCGCGCCCAGCCCCACGCCCGCATACTCCAACCTGTCGAACTGGGACATCTGGATGTTGTTCCTGTTTGGCAAATAACGGACTCATCATGACCATTACAGACCGCCTGTCCCTGTTTCCCATTTCTACTGAAATTGAAGATGACAAATTGATGATTGGCGGCTTCGATGTGGAATCGCTGGCCGAAGAGCATGGTACGCCGCTCTATCTCTATGACCGGGCGGAACTCGACCACGCTGCGGGTCTGTATCGCCGGACATTGGCAGACTCCTGGCCCGGAGCGTGGACTATAACGTACGCCGGGAAAGCCTTCCTGAACGCGGCCATCGCCCAATGGGCCGCCGGGCAGGGGTTCATCGTCAATTGCACCGGCGCGGGCGAAATTGGGGTTGCCGTCCACGACGGGTTGGGACGAGAACAAATCCTGGTACATGGGGTTAATAAAAGCGAGGAAGACTTGCAAGCCGCCCTCCGTCACGCCGGGACGATTGTGGTGGATAACCTTTCTGAACCGCGCAAAACCGACAGGCTGGCGGACGAAGGCCCGCTCCCTGAACTCTGGCTGCGCTTCCAGCCAGGGCTGGCCGTCCAAACGCATCACGCCGCCACCCAGACTGGTCACGAGGGCAGTAAGTTTGGCATGAGCGACCTGCAAATTATTGAAGCCGCCGCCTTTTGCCGCGAACACAACCTGCCGCTCAAGGGGATTCATTTTCACCAGGGGTCGCAGTTCCGCGACCCATCCCCGCTCCAGCCGGCCATCGAAAAGGCGCTCGACCTGGCGCAGGAAATTGGCTTCAGCGGCGGCTGGGGCGCAGCCTGCCACGAAGACGAACTGCCCCAGCCTGATGCGCGGGAATACATCCGGGCTGTGACGGGCTGGACGCGCGAATCTTGCCAACAGCGCGGCATCGACCTGGCGGCGCGCGCCGGGGTGGCTGTGTATCGGGTCGGTACGGTCAAGCAGACTGGCGAACGTACCTGGCTGCTGGTGGATGGCGGCATGGCAGACAACCCGCGCAAGGCGCTCTACGGGGCGCGTTATTCCTGTTTAACGGTCACAAAGGCGACGGGGAGCCCGACCCGGAAAGTTTCCATCGCCGGGCCATTTTGCGAGAGCGGTGATGTGTTAATCGGCGAGGTCATGCTCCGTCCCATCGAAGAAGGCGAGTTGATTGCCATCCCGGTCAGTGGGGCTTATCATTTCAGCATGGCGAGCAACTATAACAGCGCGCGCCGCCCGGCAGTCTTGATGGTCGATGCCTCGACAGACTCAACAGGCGGGGCGCATGTGGATGGTAATGCGTGAGACGGTAGATGACCTGGCGCGGCGGCAGCTGCGAACCTGATTGGGGCGCGGGGCCTGGCCGGGGCAGGTCGAATCATTCTTCGAGGTGAAACGGTGCTTAAACGGTTGTTGGAATGGGTGGCTGTCAAGAAAGAATCTCCCGAGCAGGAGGCTGCCAACCGAACCTGGCTTCAGGTGATGATTTTGACGGCCCTGGCTGCAACCGTGCTTTATGTCATTTTGAACTGGAAATCTTCCCTGGGGGTTGCCAGCGTGGTTTTCCTGGGCGGATTTGGATTGTTACTCCTTGTTTTATTGGCCTTGCTAAGGGGTGGGTATGTCCGCCGGGTAGCGGTGTTGTTTGGCCTTTCGACTCTGGCGGGGATGCTTTTCGCCACTTATACCTTTGGCGGCGTGCAAAGCGGCAGTTATTTTGGGGTGGCGGCGGCGCTGGTGGTGGTGGCCATGTTCCTGCGCGGACGTTTCACGGTGGTTGCGACTGCCATTGCTATCATTTTCGGCGGCATGCTGGTCTGGGGAGAGTACCGGGGCTGGTATATTCCAGGTTCATACGAAATGACCTCCCTCGAAGCCTGGCGCAGCGCGGCGATTGTCTTTATCATCCTGGCAACCCTGGTTGGCATTGCCAGCCGTAAGGTGCGGCAACTGCTTGAGAGCAACTACCGCGAGATACAGGAACGGCGCAATGCGGAGATTATCTTGCAGGAACAGACCCGTTACCTGGCTGCGCTGCATGAAACCACCCTTGCAATTATAAACCGGTTGGAAATTGGACCCCTGCTCGAGTCCATCTTGCAATCGGCGCTGGAACTGACCGATACGGAACATGGATATATCGACATGCTGCGGCCTGGGCAGGATGGCGTGGTGACTGCTGCGGCGCGGGGCGTATTTTCCAGGTGGGTAAACGTTTATAAAGGGTCAGAACAAGGTATCAGTGGTTATATTGTCCAAACGAGAAGTTCCCTGGTGCTTGCCGACTATACTGCCTGGCCGCAGCGTATTCTGGAATATTCGGATGGGTTTCACGCGATTGTTGCGGTACCTATGAAAGTACGCGAGGATGTCATCGGCATTATTGGTTTAGGGTATATCGAACAGGGACGCGCCTTTACCCAAAAACAAATTGAGTCGCTTGAACAATTTGCCGAGCTGGCCGCGCTCGCAGTGGATAACGCCCGCCTGTACCAGTCGGCGCGCGAGGAACTGACCGAGCGCGAACGGGTTCAAGACGCGCTGGTCGAATCGGAAGAAAACTTGCGCCTGGCATTAGATGAAGCCCGGATGGGCATCTGGAGTTGGAATATTCTAACGAATGAAGTCACCTGGTCTGATTCAGTGTATGCGCTGTTCGGAATTGAAAAACAAAGGGAGACACTCACTTACCAGCGTTACCTTAGTTTTATTCCTGACGATGACTTGACTGTGGTAGAAGAACGAATTCGCAAGTCTCTCGAAAACCCGCAAATTTTTTATTTCGTCGAGCATCGCATCCTCAGGGCTGATGGAACTTTGCGCTGGATTTCGGCCCAGGGGCGGGTTCATACCGACGAACAGGGCAATCCTATGCGCATGGCCGGGACGGTGGGCGACATCACAGACCGTAAATCATCAGAAGATGCCTTATACAAGGCACATCGCCAACTCGAAGCGAATGCCCATACACTCGAGCGCCGCAGCCAGTTGTTGCAGGTTGCCGCCGAGGTCTCCCGCGCAGCCAGCGCTATCCTCGACCCCGATGAATTGAGCCAGCAGGTGGTGGAATTGGTGCAGCAGCGTTTCGGCCTGTATTATGTCGGCTTGTTCTTGATGGACATACAAGAGGAAAACGTAATTCTGCGCGCTGCGACAGGCGAGGCCGGACTCGAAATGCTTCGGACCGGGCATCAACTCGCTGTGGGAAACTCATCTATGGTGGGCTGGTGCGTTGCCAACCGCCGGGCGCGGATTGCCCTGGATGTGGGCGAGGATGCTGTGCATTTTAAAAACCCCATCTTGCCAGATTCGCGCTCTGAACTGGCCCTGCCGCTCATCTCACGCGGACAGGTGCTGGGCGCGCTGACCATCCAGAGCAGCCAGGGGGGGGCGTTCTCTAACGAAGATATCGAAACTTTCCAGACGATGGCCGACCAACTGGCAAACGCCATCCAGAATGCGCGCCTGTACGAACAACTGGAACAAGAGCTGGAAGAACGCAAACGCGCCGAAATGCAGGTGCGCCAACTGAATATCGAATTGGAAGACCGGGTGGAACGCCGCACATTAGCCCTGAAAGCCAGCGAAGAGCGCTTTCGCGCCCTGGCCGATAACAACCCCCTGCGCATTCGACGCTATGACCGCGATGGCCGTTACCTGTACGCCAATCTGGTCAGCAGCGAACCCGATTTCGAGCCGGAGCAAATCATCGGTAAAACCATCCGCGAGGTGGTCGCTAACCCCGAATTGACGGAAATGGCTGAGCGTTGCATCGAGCAAGTCTTCGAGACCGGCCAACCGATGAAGACGGAATACCAATACGATGAGGACTCTTACGCGCTGTGGTACCTGGCCCCTGAATTTGGCCTGGATGGGACAGTAATTTCTGTCGTGACCACAACGTTAGACATCTCAGAACGCCGCCGCATGGAAGATGAGCTGCGCGCCCGCACGCTGGAGCTGCAAGCCAGCAACCGCGAATTGGAATCTTTTTCGTATTCTGTTTCCCATGACCTGCGCGCTCCCCTGCGCGCCTTGGACGGCTTTAGCCGCATTTTGTTGGATGATCATTATGATTCCCTGCCCGAAAACGGTAAAGGCTACCTGAACCGCATCCGCGAGGCGGCCCAGCACATGGCGCAACTGATTGATGACATGCTCCGGCTCTCGCGCATCACCCGCGCCGAAATGCGCCATGACCCGGTCAACCTGACCGAAATGGCGCATCGGATTCTCGAAACGCTCAGGCGCGACGAACCAACCCGCAATGCGCAGCTGAAAATTCAGGAAGGCCTGCTGGCGAACGGCGATGAAGGTTTGCTGCGCATGGTAATGGAGAACCTGCTCAACAACGCCTGGAAATTCAGCGCGAAATCCGACCCATCCAAAATTGAAGTGGGAAAACGGGTACTGGATGGCAAAGGGGCTTTTTTCATCCGCGATAACGGGGTTGGATTCGACATGAACTACGCTGATAAATTATTTACCGTTTTCCAGCGGCTGCACAGCCCCAGCGAATTTCCCGGCACGGGGGTTGGGTTGGCAATCGTTCAGCGAGTCATTCACCGGCACGGGGGCCGGATATGGGCCGAAAGTGAGCCGGGCAAAGGGGCAACATTCTACTTTACGTTGTAATGCACAATTTATTCCGCAGATAGGGCGGGTATAATAATCTCTCGGCGCTTGCGCTGTGCTCCGATTGCGGTTGCGGAATGATTTCCGTGCTACGGGATTTGCCTATGATTTACCTCGATTATGCCGCCACCACCCCCATCGATTCACGCGTCTTCGACGCGATGCTGCCGTATTTCACCGAAAACTTCGGCAACCCTTCCTCCACCCACCGCTACGGGCAGAAAGCCGAAGCGGCGGTGGAAGCCGCGCGTGAAACCATCGCCGCCATCCTGCATTGCCGCCCCGCCGAGGTGGTTTTTACCTCCTGCGGTTCCGAATCGGATAACCTGGCCCTGCGCGGGGCGGCGCTTGCCCGGCGCGCGCAGACCGGCGCCCACTGGATTTTGACCGCGCGCGCCGAACATCACGCCGTCAGCAAGACCGCCGAGCGCCTCGAAAAAGAAACCGGCTTCCGGGTCGAATGGCTGGACTTGGATGAATTTGGCATGGTGCGCCCCGAAGCGGTCGAAAAAGCCATTTGCAAAGAGACCGCGCTGGTCTCGGTGATGTACTCGAACAACGAAATTGGCACGGTCAACCCCATCCGCGCGATTGCGGAAGTCTGCCGGAAGCATGGCGTCCCGCTGCATACCGACGCCGTCCAGGCGGCGGCCTACCTGCCGGTCGATGTCGATGCGCTCGGCGTCGATTTGCTCTCGCTCGGCGCGCACAAATTCTACGGGCCGAAGGGCATTGGCGCGCTCTACATCCGCAAGGGAACGCCCATCCAGCCGGTGCTGACTGGCGGTGGGCAGGAGTTTGGTTTACGGGCTGGCACGCACAACGTCCCGCTCATCGTTGGGCTGGCCGAAGCCCTGCGCCTGGCGGATGTGGAACGCGAAGAACGCGCCGCCCGCCTGCTGCCCCTGCGCGATAGAATCATCGGAACCGTGCTGGAAGAAATCCCCGATTCGCGCCTGACGGGACATCCGGTCGAGCGCGTCCCCAATCACGCCAGTTTCGTGTTCAGGGGTGTGGATGGCAACCTGCTCTTGAACCTGCTCGACGGGGCTGGATTTGCCTGCTCCTCTGGCTCGGCCTGCAAAACGGGCAGCCCGGAGCCTTCCGAGGTCATTACCAGCCTGGGACTGCCGCGCGAATGGGCGCTCGGCTCGCTGCGCGTGACGCTCGGCCTCGGCACCACGCCGGGGGATGTGGCGTCGTTCCTGGAAGCGCTGCCAGGATTGGTGGAAAAAGCGAAGAATTTAACCGGAGACAAACGCGGACTTGTTGGTTGAAAAGTGCGTTCTTGTAGAACTAAAAGCGGTTTCTGCGCTGGCCCCAGAACATGTGGCCCAGGCGTTGAATTATTTGCGCGCCACTGGCTTGCAGGCCTGTTTGCTGATTAATTTTGGGCAACCGCATATTCAAGTGCGGCATTTACATCCATCGCCAAAGTGGAAAAAGCCGGCAGGATAACCTTCCATCATCGTTTATCTCCGTTCATCCCTGGTTTATTATGCCCAAGGTCGTAATTGCCATGTCTGGAGGCGTCGATTCCTCCGTTGCCGCCGCCCTGCTCAAACAGCAGGGCTATGATGTCATTGGCATGATGCTGCGGCTGTGGAGCGAACCGGGCAAGGAAGACTCGAATCGCTGCTGCACGCCCGATTCGATGGCCCAGGCGCGGCGCGTGGCTGCGAAATTGGACATCCCCTTTTACGCCATCGACGCGAAGGAGATTTTTCGCAAGACAGTGGTCGATTATTTCCTGGAAGGCTACGCCAAAGCCGAGACGCCCAACCCCTGCCTGGCGTGCAACCGCCATATCCGCTGGGAGTTCCTGTTCAGTCACGCAAAGGCCATGGGCGCCGATTTTATGGCAACCGGCCATTATGCGCGGCTCAAAAACGAAGATGGCAGGGTAAAACTGTTCAAAGGCGTGGACCCGGCCAAAGACCAGAGTTACGTTTTGCATGTGCTGACGCAGGAGAAACTGTCGCAGGCCTTGTTCCCGGTGGGCGATTACCCCAAGAGCGAAATTCGCGCGATGGCGGAGAAAATGGGGCTTGCTGTGGCAAAGCGCCCCGACAGCCAGGATTTGTGCTTCCTGACCGGGGACGATTACCGCAATTTTTTACAACGCAACGCTCCGCACATCAACCAACCCGGCAAAATCGTCTCGCGCGAAGGGCGGGTGCTGGGCGAACACAGCGGACTGGCGAAATACACCATCGGCCAGCGCAAGGGATTGAACCTGGCTTCGCCGGTTCCGCTCTATGTCCTCCAGAAAAATGCGGCGGAGAACGTGCTGGTCGTCGGCGCGGCGGAGGAGCTCGGGACGCAGGAATTGCTGGCGGTCAACGTCAACTGGACGAGCGGGGAAATCCCTACAGGGCCGTTCCGCGCGATGGTCAAGAGTCGCTATACGGCGCGCGAAGCGCCCGGGCTGGTAACGCCCCTCGATAACGGAACAAAGGCCGCAGTCCGGTTCGACCTGCCGCAACGGGATATCACCCCGGGCCAGGCAGCGGTCTTCTATGACGGCGGCCAGGTCCTGGGCGGCGGAATCATTATCCAATTAAGATAGGAGAAACCATGCCCCTGAATACCATCCTGTTTGGCGTGTTACTCTCGACGCTCTACGGCGGGCTGTATCACCTGGTACGCGGCGGCAAGACGCGCAAACTGCTCCTGTTCCTGGCGCTCTCGTGGGCCGGATTCTGGCTCGGCGATACGGCTGGCTGGTTGCTGGGTTGGACGTTTGGCGCAGTGGGCATGATGAACGCCGGGGCAGGCACGATTGGGGCGTTTGTCTTCCTGGCGGTTGGCGACCTGGTGAGTATGCTGCTGGCGAGGAGCAGTAAGCAGTGAACAGTATCCAGTAACAGTAAAAACTGAACGGATGAACTGGCAAATTGAGCATTCAGTTTGCCAGTTTGGTTTTAATTATGTCATAATTTGACATATACCCAGCCTATAATCATGCCAGGAAGTGACCGATGACCACTGTTGCGACCCGTTTAATAACCCTGATACTCAGCCTGCAGCGCCAGCCGGGCCAAAAGGCCGCCGACCTGGCCGAAAAGTTGGGCGTCTCGGTGCGCACCCTGCACCGCTATTTCGAGATGCTCGATGAGATGGGCGTGCCGGTCTACGCCGAGCGCGGGCCGTATGGCGGATTCTCGCTGGTGCGCGGATACAAACTGCCGCCGCTGGTCTTTACCCCGGAGGAAGCCGTCGCCGTTTCGCTGGGGACGAGTCTCGTCCATGAGATGTGGGGGACGCTTTACCACGAGGCGGCCCAGGGCGCACTCGCCAAACTGGAAAATGTCCTGCCCGACGAGCAGCGCCAGGAGATTGCCTGGGCGCGCCGTTCGCTGGTTGCCACCGGCATGAACCGCGCCGACATCGGGATGCTGGCTCCCAGCCTGGAGAAACTGCGCCGGGCCGTGCGCGAAAACCGCCGGGTGAGCATGACGTATCACAGCGGAACCAGCCCGCATGGCGAAACGCGCGAACTCGACCCATACGCGCTGGCTCATCGCACTGGATGGTGGTACGTCATCGGGTTTTGCCACAAGCGGCAGGAGTTACGCACTTTCCGGGTCGACCGCGCTGCGGAGCTGACCCTGACCGGTGAAACCTTTGCCCCTGCGGTTGATTTCGAGATTCGCGCCTACCTGGCGCGCGAATGGCAGGATGCGCCCCAGTTCAAGGTGCAAATGCGCTTTACGGCGGATTTTGCCCACCTGGCCCAATACAGCCGGGGATATTGGGAAACGCTGGATGAACAGTTGGATGGGTCGGTGGTGGTCACCTTCAGCGCGCCGGATGTTTATGCCGCTGCCAGCCATGCCCTGGCTTATGGCCCGGCGGTGACAGTTCTATCGCCATCTGAAGTGCGGCAAATGGTCAAAGATTGGGCGCAGGCTACCGCAAAACTTTATCCATAAAGAATATTCAGCCACCAGACACTTTTGTAGCAAGGTGGTCGAGTAGCCCCGATAGGGGGCGTACACCTGCACTTGCAGCGCAGGTGCAAGTGTCGAGACCATTTTTGCCAATTTAACAGTCATTTTGGTCTCGATAGGTTGTCGAGTTTATCGAGACACGGCGGAAAAGCACCGCCTACTCGACCATCTGGAGCAAACTGGTAGCTAGAAAAATAAGGAGAAGAAATGTCAAACAAAACGACGATTGTATTTTTGCACGGCGCTGGAACAGGCGCATGGGTTTGGGAGCGTGTCATAAACGAGTTATCCGTTCCAACTATTGCGCTCGAGGTTCCCGGTCGAAGAGCCGGGGCCACGCCGGAGGGGTGCGCCGAGGCCCTGGCCGCCGAACTCGACCAGATGGGTGTCGATTCGGTCATCCTGGTGCTGCATTCCCTGGCAGGCGTGCTTGCGCCCGGACTTGCGGCGCGGTTGGGAAAGCGAGTCAAGCGGTTGGTATTCCTGTCCGCAGTGATTCCGCCCTCGGACGGCTCGTTTGTGGATGCGCTCGGATTTGTCAATCGGCTCATCCTGAGCATTTTGTTCAAATTCAACCCGCAAGGCCTGAAACCCTCTCCGGAAATGATTCGCGCTGAACTATGTAACGACCTCGACCCGCAAGATAGCGATGAAATGATTGCGCGCTTCACCCCGGAAATGCCGGGCCTTTACTTAATACCAGTCGGCAAATTTTCGCCGCTTCCCCATGCAACCTACATCAAACTACTGAAAGACCAGAGCGTATCGCCCGAGCAGCAAAATTCGATGCTGGCGCGACTGGCCCAACCCGTTGTGCGCGAACTGGAAACCGGGCACATGGCAATGGTCTCAGCGCCGGCGGCCCTGGCAAAATTAATCATGGAAGAAGTTGAAATGACCCCATAAGGGCCGTTGACAAGAAAAGGATTGACTATGAAACGCAAAACACTTTTTGTTATCGCGCTGGCGGTACTCCTGGTACTCGCCGCAGGCGCAGGAGGAATGTGGTGGATGACCCAGCAGCCGCTCTACCAACCGGGCATGGTCAGCTCCGGGCAGAATTTGCGCGCCCCGCTCACGCCGCCCGCCCAAACCGGCGACCCGGATACCTGGCAGGTCGAACCCGACATCAGCCTGTACCACTTTGCGCAGGGCGAAGGCCGTAATGTGCTGGTTATCCACGGCGGGCCGGGCATGCCCTTCCGCGAACCGATGCGCGGCCTGGAACCGCTGACTGGCGCGTACCGCTTCCACTACTATGACCAGCGCGGCTGCGGCAAATCCACCCGTCCAATCGACCGCTTCGAGTCGCAGAATACCTACGAAAACATGACCCGTCTCGACCAAACCCTCGGCATGGGCGCGCAGCTTGCCGACATCGAGCGTATCCGCCAGATTTTGGGCGAGGAAAAACTCCTCCTTATCGGCCATTCCTGGGGCGGATTCCTGGCCTCGCTCTACGCCGCCGAATTCCCGGAGCATGTCGAAGCGCTGATTCTGGTCTCCCCGGCCAATATGCTGGTCATGCCCCAGCCCGAGGCGGACAGCGACCTGTTTGCCAGTGTCCGCGCCCGCCTGCCGGAGAACCAATTGGCCGAATATGACGCCTTCATGAAGGACTATTTCGACTTCAACACGCTCTTTACCCGCTCCGACGCCGAACTGGTGGCGCGTGACGCCAAATTTGGCGAATACTACATCTCAGTGGTCGACATCCCGGCGGATGAGGCGATTGCCCAGGGCGAACCCGGCGGCTGGATGACCTGGGGCATGTATGTCAGCCTCGGCCAGCGTCACGATTATCGCGCTGCGCTGAAAAACGTCTCCGCTCCCGTGCTGGTGCTGCACGGCGCGGACGATTTACAGAGCGAAGCCGCCAGCCGTCTCTACAGCGATACCTTCCCCAACGCGCAGTTTGTCGTTATCGAAAACGCCAGCCACTTTGCCTTCCAGCAGCAGCCTGAGCAGTTTGCCCGACTGGTTGGCGGTTTTCTGTCCAGTTTGAAATAGGAGTTCTCCATGCAAATACTCGAACTCAAAAAAATCCACAAGCTCCTGTTCAGCGCCTCGGCCAAAGCCCCGCAACTGGTCGATGTCCCCCTATTGAACTTCTTGCGTATCGACGGAGCCATCGAACCCGGTCACGGCCCCAGCGACTCGCCGCTTTTCTCCGAGAACCTCGCCGCCCTGTACGGCGCGTCGTACACGCTCAAATTCATGTTCAAACAGCGCGCTGAAAACCCGGTCGATTACCCCGTCATGGCTCTCGAAGGTCTGTGGTGGGTCGAGGATGGCCGCTTCGACATCAACATCAAAGACAACTGGTTCTACACCGTCCAAATCATGCAGCCGGATTTGGTCACGCCCGAAATTTTTGCTGAAGCCCTCGTCAAACTGCGCAAAAAGAAAGGGGAGATGGAAGCCTTTTCCCGGCTGCGGCTGGAACCGTTTCACGAAGGCCTCGCCGTTCAGATGCTCCACCTCGGCCCCTACGCCGCCGAACCAGCCACCGTTGAAAAAATGGACACCTACCTCCAGGCCGAGGGACTGCAAAAGCGCGGCCACCATCACGAAATCTACCTCGGCGACCCGATGCGTTCTGACCCGGCAAAACTGAAGACGATTTTGCGTCATCCGGTAGTCAAGAGAGACGATACTCGATAATTCGATACGCGATGTTCTGCATTCATCATTCTGCATTTTATATTGGAGAATCATGTCCCGCCCGCTCAACAAAACCCAACTGCTCGAATCCATCCAGAAAGAATACACCGCTCTGGAAAAATTTCTCGCCCCGCTGACCGCCGAACAAATGGCGTTTTCATCCGCTCCCGGTGCGTGGGCGGTCAAAGACATCCTTGCCCATCTGCACGAGTGGCAGCAGATGTTCTTTGGCTGGTACGAGGCCGGATTGCGCGGCGAAATGCCCGAAGTGCCGGCCCCCGGCTACAAATGGAATCAGCTCCCGGCGCTGAATCAGTCCATCTACGAAAAATATCGCAGCCTGTCCCCCGAACAAGCCCTGGCGATGTTCCGCGAATCACATCACAGGACGATTGAGTTCATCGAATCCCTGCCCGAAGCCGACCTAACCGCACCCGGCCTATACAAATGGATGAACCGGAACACCATGATGGCTTACCTGAACGCCAACACCGCCGCGCACTATGTTTGGGCGTTGAAGGACGCAAAAAAGGCGCTCAAGAATAAAGGATGAAACATGATACCCTATGGCTATTATGCCGACCTGTCCGACTTCAGCCTCGAAAAACTGAAAAACCATCTCAAAACAACCCGGTTGCTGCCGAGCCAGCAAATCCTGCAAGAGAACATCGACGAATGCTTTGCCTGTCTCGCCCAACAAGGCCTCCAAAACCTGGCGCAATTGCAAAAATCGCTCAAGAGCAAGGCCGATGTACACTCATTCTCCAAGCAAACCGGCCTGCCGGTCGATTACCTGACCCTCTTGCGGCGTGAAGTAAACAGCAACCAGCCCAAACCCATCGATTTGAAGGATTTTCCGGGAGTCCGCGCCGACCTTGTGCAGCGTTTGGAGCAGCGCGGTATCAAAAACACGGCCCAACTTTTCTCCCTTGTTTTAACCGCCGCAAACCGGCAGGCCCTGGCGCAGCAAACCCAACTTTCTTATGCCGATATTTTGGACCTGACACGCCTGATCGATGTGGCCCGCGCCAAATGGGTTGGACCAAAATTCGCCCGCTTGCTTGTAGCGGCTGGTTATGGCTCGTTGGCAAAAATCGCCAGCGCCGACACCGAAGCGCTCTGGCAGGCCATTCAACAAGCCAACCAGGACGGCAATCACTACCAGGGCAGCCTGGGATTGGACGACCTGAAAGCCTGGATATCGACCGTCAGGGATGTGCCGCAACGGATTGAATTTGAACCGGGTGAACATGGAACCTCGTGAAACCTTGCTTGAGCACCTGAACGAAACCGCCGCTCGATTGGTGGATTTTTACCAATCCCTGCCCAGCCCCGCGATTTCGGTCTATGAACGCTGGTCGGCCAAAGACGTGCTTGCCCACCTGACCTTCTGGCACGAAAGTTTCGCCCGCAACGTGGACGATTTGGCGCATGGGCGACAGCCGTCGCCACTCAAAGGCCGCCTATCTGACTTGAACCAGCGCGGCGTGGATGAAATGACGCATCTGTCCCTGGCCGAAGTTTTGGAACGCTTCGAGGCTGCCCAGGCCATTCTCCGGGCACATATTCTCAATCCGGCCTTGACCCTGATTCCCTACAGGAAAGGCTCACGGGAGTATACTGTTGAGGAACATCTCGACATCGTCAATGACCACATCAATTTACATTTGCGGGATGTGCGGAAGGCGTTGAAGTGCTGAATTACGAAGAAACTTATATCAAAAAGGCCTACCACGAAGCCGGGCGCGCCTGGGCTTTGTACCAGGTTTGCTTCAATCTGAGTCATCGCCAGGCAGGGTTTTCGCCTGTATCCGCGCCTGAGTTTTTCTTGAAACTTTGTCCGAGGTTTAAGGGGCTTTCCTTAAAGACTGACTTGACCGACTGGCAGGATATCGCCTATGCCTGGCGGGTAATCCATCTGATTTTCCTGGGCGGTTACGCTGTTGAAAGAATCAAGTGGAATGTCGCCACTGCTCCAGCGATGGATGAGCCGGAATTCGAGAAGTCGTATTACGCCACGAAATGGGTTTGGGATGATGCGGACATAGACCGAAAGCCCGAACAGGTTTTGCGTGAGACGCTGGATGGGCTTGACGATGCGCTGCAAAGCGCGGAGCATCATTGGAGCATGATTGACGAACTCGCGCAGCTGCTTCTGCAAAAAGGGGAATTGTCGGCGCAGGAGACGTTTGAATGGATAACAGAACGGGTTGACCTGGACGACTTGGCGTTGCAGTACGAACGCGAACTGCGGAAAGCCCGCGGCGAACCCCCTGATGGCGCAGTATCTCACCCGGTTGTGGAGGATAACCCTGGCATCATTCAGGAAAGCGACCTCGATACCATTCTTTTCGGTTGTTGTGGTTATCCAATCTTGCGCCCCTTCAAATGCCCTACCTGCGGCCATATTATGGTGTATTGCATCGAATGCGATTTGCTTTTCACAAACCTGAAAGACACCAATGTTGTCATAAATAGGGCGGTTAACGAACCAATTCGCTGCGCAAGCTGTAAACACGTATTCGATTTTATAAACCACACGTATCACGTCACACCCAATGAATGGGCAAATGCCAATCACGCCTCGCTTTTGACAGAATCTGCAAGGATGAGAAAGTTGGAGCTGCCGCGTTAAGCCAGGAAAGGAGACCAAATGTCATGGCAAACGCAGATTAAAGGCGATTCACTGACCTGGCTGCTCGAATCGGAGAATCCCGGTCTGCGCTACCTGGCCCTGTGGGATTTGCTCGACCTGCCTCCAAACGCTCCCGAACTGCTTGCGGCGCGCGATGCGGCCCACGCCCAGGGGCCGATTGCCGCCGAAATGCACCCAGACGGCTACTGGGCCAAACCCGGCCCCGGATACAATCCCAAATACTTTTCCACCGTCTGGTCACTGGTCTTGCTGGCGCAGTTGGGCGCGGTCGCCAGTCTGGATGAGCGCCTTCAGCGGGCGGTGGATTATTTCCTGGAACATGGTCTGACCCAGTTTGGGCAAATCACGGCCAGCGGAGCGCCCTCCGGCACGGCGGATTGTTTGCAGGGCAATCTGTGCTGGGCGCTGACCGAACTGGGCTGCACTGACCCGCGCCTCGAAGCCGCTTTCGACTGGATGGCGCGCACCGTTACTGGCGAGGGGATTGCGCCGCTGGGTGAGAAAAATGCCCCGCTCCGCTACTATGCTGGGAAATGCGGCCCGCTGTTTGCCTGCGGCTCCAACGACAAACAATCCTGCGCCTGGGGCGCAGCCAAGGTCATGCTGGCCCTGGCGCGCTGTCCAGTCGGATGGCGCACCCCGCAGGTGGAACGCGCCATTCGGCAGGGCGTGGATTTCCTCTTCAGCACCAACCCACTGACCGCCGCCTGGCCTTCTCCATACGCACCCAAACCCAGCGGCAACTGGTGGAAGTTCGGATTCCCGGTCTTTTACGTCACCGACTTGTTGCAAATCGCGGAAGCATTGACCGCCCTGGGCTATGGTCAAGACCCGCGCCTGGCGGATACCCTCCAACTCATCCTCGACAAACAGGATTCGGATGGCCGCTGGCCGCTCGAATACGATTATGCTGGCAAAACCTGGGTCGATTTCGGGGAAAAGAAAATGCCCAACCCCTGGGTCACGCTGCGGGTTTTGAAGGTGTTAAAAAGCGCAAGAGCATAGAAAATAGAAAAAGCCCGGAGAGAAATCTCCGGGCTTTTGGGTCGCAGGATACATCCCGCATTACGGAACCAGTCTCAAGTGTCCTTCCGCGCTGCTGGTAATGGACTGCTCGTCCCACAGCATCGGATAATACTGGATATTGCGCCACAGGTCGGCCATGTCGATGTAGTGCGGGTGGTAGGCGTGTCCCGATTGCCCGGTGGTGTGGACGGTGAGCGAATTTTGCAGGTCGCCCAGGTCGATAATCATGCGCATCGAGGGCAGCCAATCGGTCTGGAACGATTCGCCGACCTTCCAGCCGGTGGCGTTGACAATGCCCTCGCCGCCCGCCGTGCGGAAGGGGCCGCGATTGAACAGGTTCTCGATGGGCGCAATGCCCGATTGTCCAAGCGTGGCGTTGCGGAAGGTGGAGGTGTGCAGGTCGCCCCACTTGGGCCATTTGGCGGGATTTTTGCCGTAATCTTTCTCGATTTGCGCGACCGATTCGGTCAAGGCGCGCAGGAGGATGTCATCGCGGGTTTCGACCTTGTCGAGGGTGGTTTTGTCGTCCCACCAGGCGGAATCGGGCTGTTGCAGCAGGCTGCGGGCCGCCTCGTACCAGCGCGAACCGCCTTCAGGTCGGTAGTTGGGCGGCAGTTCATCGAAAATACCCATCACCAGGTTCCACCAGAACCACTCGAAGACGGCGGCAGCCTGCGAATCCATATCGTTGTGGTAGTTCCAATTTTGGAGCATGTCGAAGGCGATGGCTTCGTTCTTTTTCTCGAAGCGCGGCTGGAGGGCCGCCAGGGCCGGGACGAGGCTGGCGGCGTTGAGATTGCGGTTGTCGCCCTGCATTTTTTGGATATAGGCGCTGTCGATTTTTCCGGGCGCGTTTTCAATCATTTCGACAATCCGCGCGGCGCGGAAGCCGTAATCCCAATCGGTCGTCACCAGGTAGGGGTAGTCATCCGGCGGGACCTGGTTGTTGGCGGTCACGATGTAGCCGGAGGGCGGGTTGAAGGCGGAGGGCAATTTCTCGAAAGGGATGTAGCCCGTCCACTCGAATTCATCCGTCCAGCCGGGAACGGGATAGCGACCGTCACCGTTTTTCCGAATCGGGATGTGTCCCGGCATTTGGTAGCCGATGTTGCCGTCCACATCCGCATAGAGCAGGTTTTGGGCCGGGGCGACAAAATACCGCCCGGCGGCGCGGAATTCGTCCCAGTTTTGGGCTTTGTTGAAGCCCCAGATGGCCTCGAAGACGGAACCCGGCTCCAGCGCGGTCCATCGCAGGGCAACCGCGTATGTTTCAGGCAGTTCGATTCCTGCCTGGGCTTGGAAGGGCGTCGCGTTCTCTTCCGGTTCCACGTCATCTTTGAGCGGGCCGTAGGTGTCGGAGATGACCGGGCCGAAGCGCGAGACGCGCACCCTGACCTCGACCGGCTCGCCGCCTGCCACCCGGACTGTTTCCACGCGGGTCTCGAAATCGACCCACGCCCCATTGAATTCATACTGGTTCGGGTTGGCCGGGTTGACTTTCAGGATGTACAAGTCCATGACATCGGGGCCGACGTTGGTGTAGCCCCAGGCAATCCGGTCGTTGTGACCGATGACCACGCCCGGCACGCCCGCGAACGAGAATCCGCTCACTGCAAAGGGGCAGGCCTCAGACTTGGGACGGCAGTGCAGCCCGGCCTGGTACCAGATGGATGGCATTTGGATGCCGAGGTGCGGGTCGTTCGCCAGCAGCGGCATCCCGGTCGTTGTCAGTTCTCCTGAAACGGCCCAACTGTTCGAGCCAATCCCCGCCCCGCCGGGGCCGAGCATGGGCGAAAGCAGCGCCAGGTTGGCGGAAGCCTGCTCGAGGATTAAAATGTTCAAGGTTGAAGGTTGAAAGGTATCCGATTTTGAACCTGTGACGTTCAACCTTGAACTTTCAACGATTTCGGTAACAATGCGCGGATGGTCGGCGGGGTAAGGTGGGAAGAGTTCGTCTACCTGCTCGGGAGAAAACGTCTTGAGCAGGATGGCGCGTTCGATTTCCGCGCCCATGTTGCCGCGCAAATCCCAGGCCATGGCTTTGGCCCAGGTCAGGCTGTGGATGGGCGTCCAGGGTTCGATGACGTATTCGCGGTTGAGCAGGCCGGTCAGGATGGCGTATTCCAGGCTGAGTTCCACCGGCTGCCGCTCCGCGATGTAGGCATTCACGCCTTCGGCGTAGGCGTCGAGAATGGCGCGCGATTCGGGGCTGAGTTGTTCATATTCTTGCTCGGCCAGCCCGCGCCAGTTGAGTACGCGCAAGAAGGCATCGGTTTTAACCTGGCTTTTTCCGAACATCTCGGCCAGCCGCCCTGAGCCAATATGCCGCCAGAAGTCCATCTGCCAGAAGCGGTCCTGGGCGTGGACGTAGCCCTGCGCCATGAACAGGTCATGCAGGCTGGTGGCGTAGATATGCGGGATGCCCATCGAATCGCGGTAAATATCGACCGGGCCGTCCAGGCCGGGCAGGGTGATTTCCCCATCGGTTTGCGGGAACGATTTTTGGGCGGTTTGCGGCACCCACAGGAAATTCAGGTAGCCCGCCAGCAGGGCCGCGATGATTAAAATACTCAAAAGCGCCATTAAAACGCGGCGCGCAGTGTTCGACATACTCCTCCTCTCAATTTGGCTTACAACCATCCCGAAGGTTCCTCATACCCATGCGAATTGCGCTCGAACAACCTTCGGGACGTTCGCTAACCCATATCAAAAATTACTGCTTCCTTCGGCGTGGAATTATGGGAATTATAGTCCCCTTGGTAGAATATTTACAAAACGTTTACATTCCCTTCACCTGGCTCTAATAGGACGCTGATAAGATAAACACGAACTTTGCAGAAAGGAGGTAACCATGCAAACAATTCAATCCTATTTGAGCGATGGCTGGTTCATCAGCGAGGCCGCAACTGTGTTGGCGCGCGGCGCGAACGACGAAAACGGCGGCTACATCCTGACCCTGGCCGACCCAAGCGGTCGTTTCATGCGCGAAACTTTTGTCCCCCGCGCGGCGGATGTGGACGAACTGCTCGAACGACAACGCGTGCCGATGGCACGCTGAAGCCTGCCAGCGTTCCCAAACAATTCCCTGCCCGTTTGTGGGCCGCGTCTCCCCGGTTGGGGAGTTTGTTTTTTAATGTAACTACCTACCCTCACCCTAACCCTCTCCCAAAGGGAGATGGAAACGGACATACGAAACGGATTTTCCTGCCGAAAGCGACAAAATCATCTCTGTTTTCTCCCCTCTCCCACTGGGAGAA
>DAOUAZ010000314.1:0-3489 GCA_034432975.1 Anaerolineales bacterium
TGCCGCTTTCGTGGGCAACTCCATCGGCGGATACCTGCCGACCTGGATTGGGCAGGCGCAGGGCGTCCCAGCCACCAGCAGCACGGCCTACGCCGGGGCGCTGCTCATCATCACGCTCAGTTCGGTGCTGGGGCTGGCTCCCCTGTTCTGGCTGCGCGCGCCCGTCATCAAAAAAGCCGACCGGGCCTTTTTTGACCCGTTCTCGTATGCGCGCAAGCACCCGGTCATGCTCGCCAAACTGGTCATGCCGATGCTCGTGGTTTCGGTTGGCGCGGGATTGTTCATGCCCTTTATGAACGTCTTCTTCCGGGTGCAATACAGTCAGCCCGACCCGGTGATTGGCAACGTGCTGGCCTGGGGCGCGCTGGCAATGGGATTCGGCCTGCTGATTGCCCCGCCGCTGGCCGACCGCTATGGCAAAGCGCACCTGGTCATCATTACCCAGGGCATTTCCATCCCCTTCCTGGTGCTGCTTGGTTTCGCGCCCGCTTTTTGGATGTCGGCCCTGGCGCATTACGTCCGCCTGAGCCTGATGAACATGTCCGGCCCGGTCTACCAGACCTTCGTGATGGAACACGTCGAACCCGAATCGCGCGCCACCGTCGCCAGCCTGGTTTCGATGGCAAATAGTTTCGGCTGGGCCTTCAGTCCCACCATCAGCGGCTGGATGCAGGTCAACTACGGCTTCGGGCCAGTCTATGCCTCGGTCATCGTCCTGTACTCGCTGGCGGTTTTCATGTACTGGAAATTTTTCTGGAACACCCGCACCGAATCGGAACTGCGGCTGGCCCCGGCTCACGGGGATTGACCGTAAGGCGGATTTCCAATCCGCGCCAGGATAAAAAAACAGGGCGGACATTTGTCCGCCCTGTTTTCGATTTCAAGTACTACCAGGAGCGTCCGCCCCGGTCGTTGCTGCCGCCGCGCCGGTCACGATTGCCGCCGCCCGGGCGGCCGCCGCCCCGGCCATAGCCGCCGCCACCGCCGCGGTTGCCGCCATAGCCGCCGCCAAACCCACTGCGCTCTTCGCGCGGGCGGGCAATGTTGACGGTCAGCGCGCGGTCGCGGTACGGTTTGCCATTCAACTGGCTGATGGCCGCTTGCGCCTCGGCCTGGTTGGACATTTCGATGAACGCGAAGCCCTTCGAGCGGCCGGTTTCGCGGTCCTTGATGATTGCCACAGACTGAACCACGCCTGCCTGTGAAAACAGGGTCTTCAGTTCTTCTTCAGTGGCATCGTAAGACAAATTGCCGACGTACAGTTTGGTTTCCATATTTCTCCATAGGGAATGGTGGTGAAAGTTCTCGTCTGTACTGTTGTGCGAAAGATGGGAAACCATTCTGCGCCCCAGCCTGACAAGTCGGTTTATTTTAGCACAAATGGGCAAAAATTAAGCCACAGATGACCCAAATTGTCACAACTCTTTTGCGTGAAGGTCCATCCATCATCACGTTTTGAAGGATACTTTTTTCCTCGTTGGGAGGCTGCGCATTTGCTAATGTGCGCGGAAACTATATAATAGGCAGGCTGGAACGCATTCTTTTCACACCCCAAAAGGAGCCGCATGGCAAAACTCATCCCCGCCGCCGAGCGCATCGTCCGCGCCCGGAAACTGATTCAAAAAGCCCGTGACCTGCCCGTGCCTGCCGAGGGCGGCAAATACAATTTTTCTTATGTGGCGCAGGTCAAGGATACCCTGCGCCAGGCGCGCGACATGGTCAAGTTCATCTCCATGACGCCGACCGCCACTGCCGAAATGAAGGCCGAAGTCCAAAGCATCTACGCCGAGGCCGAACAGGCTGACCGGGAGTTGTTACACTAAAGCCCTACGGGAAGGCGAACGGACTGGACAGGTTGAAGCGGAAGATGGTTTGCTGGGTTGGTTCGCATTCCAGCCATAGACCGCTGTTCGCTGCATCGGTAATGCGCCGCGGAGGGCCGCCGCTTATAGGCAGGATGAATAAATCGACATTGCAACCGTAGCGTGGCGTGTGCCGCAAACCAAGTCTTATCATTAACCCATGCCATTAGCGCACCCAGCGCAAATCCCTGACAATGGAGGGCATCGGCAGGATATAGTCCTGTGTCGAGCCGTCTTGCAAGTTGATGGTAAGAATCCGGGGCGGGTAATCCGCGCCCTCGTGCCTGTATGAATACAGGGCAACAAAGGCGCTGTCGGGAGACCAGATAAATTTGTCGGCATATTTGTATTCTTCCGGGAGCGTCATCAGCCGCCTGACGGTTTTGAAATCGTCGCTGGCGTGAATGAGCGTCCGGGCGCAGTTGCGCTCGCAGCCCTTGTCCTTGAAAACCAGGATGGCCTGGCGGCTGTCTGGCGACCAGGAGAGTTGCCCGGTTATTTCCAGGTCGGGGAATTGGTCACCCACCGATTTCAAATCCAGCAACAGTCGCCCCTGCCCATCCACCACCCGGAAGGTTCCTCTGGGGCTGTTGGCGATGTAGAAAGCCTCGCCATCGGGCCTGGGATGGAGGCAGCATTCCAATACTTTGAAGTCGCTCCCCAGGTCGGCCACTTCAAACATCCCGCCGTTTTCGAGCGGGCGCACCAACCGGGTCGATTGGACAACCAAGTTGTCGCCCCGGCCGCTGCGCTCACTGACGATGAAATCGACCCGGGGCAGGCTCGGGTTCCAAACGGGACGGACATAGACCCAGTCCGCGCCGCTGGTTTCCCCGCCAAAGCAGTACGCGCCCTCCCCAACCAGGCGGTCGAGCGGCGTAATCTCGTAGGCGCTGCCCTGCTCTCCAGGCCCGCATTTGGCAAAGCGTAAAATCTGCGTCCCGTTATCGGCCAGGGAACCGACATAGCCGACATCAGTCTTTTTCTCAACCCGACCATCCGGCGCGAGGGCGTAAAACCCACCTACCCGGCTTCCATAGATAAATTCCTGCCCATTCCAGGTTGTCATGTTGGGGTCGAGCGGGATAAGGGTATAAGTCGAACCGTCCACCGCGCTGGTCACTTTGGGTTGGGTTGTGGCGAGATAAAGGGTATGCTTGTCAAGGTCGAGCCAGTAGATTCCCTCGGACGATGAATACACATCCACGAAGACCATGACGCGCTGGCTGTTTTTGAGCCTGTCGAGCGGCGTCTCTGCCGTGACGATGCGCAGGTTGCTGTTCCCGAGCCGGGTAACGCCCGAACCGAATGCGCAGGCCAGCGAAACAACCAGTAACAATCCAGCCACGAGGCAGGTTTTTAAGAGTTTCGGGTTCATACAGTGCTCCTTTCTTTTTGCCCGGTTATCCTTTTTTTGCGCGCCGAAAAGCGATAAGAACGGTCAGGAATCCGACCAGCGGGCCGGGGCAGGCCAGGTATAACAATCCAGGCCAGGCCAGGCCAGCACTGTCTCCTGTGACGCAAAGGTAAAGTACAGGCCAAGGGCAATCCCGGCCAGCAGGTGTACCAGGAGACCGATAAAAATTCCCGACAGGTACGGATGCCTGCCAAAGAAGGGAAAGGATGA
>DAOUAZ010000315.1:0-2748 GCA_034432975.1 Anaerolineales bacterium
GACCGGCACGCTGTTTGGCGCGCTGGAGGGCGTGGCTTTCATCCTGCTCCTGTTCGCGGCTGTGACCCTGCACGAGTACGGGCACGCCCTGACGGCGCGCAAGTTCGGAGTCAAGACGCGCGACATCACCCTCTATCCGATTGGCGGCGTGGCGCGCCTGGAGCGCATGCCCGATAAGCCCATCCAGGAGTTGTGGGTGGCACTGGCTGGCCCGGCAGTGAACGTGGTCATCGCAGCCATCTTGTTCGGCTGGCTGGCCTTCACCAACAGCCTGGTGCCGCTGCGCGAATTGACCCTGGCGACCGGCTCGTTCATCGAGCGGTTGATGATTGTCAACGTCTTCCTGGTGGCCTTCAACCTAATTCCGGCCTTCCCGATGGACGGCGGGCGCGTGCTGCGGGCTGTCCTGGCAATGAATATGGAGTATGTCCGCGCGACGCAGATTGCCGCGACCGTCGGACAGGGCATGGCCTTCCTGTTCGGGTTCATCGGGCTGTTCAGCAACCCCTTCCTGCTGTTCATCGCCTTCTTTGTCTGGATGGGCGCATCGCAGGAAGCCAGCATGGTGCAGATGAAGAACGCGCTGGGCGGAATCCCGGTCACGCGCGCCATGTTGACCGATTACGAAACCGTCTCGCCGCGCGATACCCTGTCGCGGGTGGCGCAGTTGGTGCTGGCCGGTTCGCAGCGCGATTTCCCGGTGGTGGAAGACGGCCGCGTGCTGGGACTGGTGACGCGCGACGACTTCCTGAAGGCGCTCACCCAACACGGCGAACACTGGCCCGTCACCCAGGTCATGCACGCCAACCTGCCGGTCCTCGACAGTTACGAGATGGTCGAGATGGCGCTGATGCGGCTCCAGGAAAGCAGCGTGCCGGTGCTGCCGGTGACACACGCCGGGCAACTGGTCGGCATCATCACCCCGGAAAACATCACCGAATACCTGATGATTCGCTCGGCGCTCAGGGCCGCGGTGCGCATACCGGTCATGTAAACCCAACGTCCCGAAGGCTTCACCGCGAGCGCTCAGCCGAGCGGTTCATACCCTTCGGGACGTTTTTTCCTGCAATCATTCGGTAATCATCCGTCCTTCCAAACGGGGGATAATGAAAATAGCCGGATTTTTCCCGGCTTGTCTTGTCCCGAGGCGCGAGGGATTCGCCTGTTGGCTGCCCGCGTTGCTGCGGGCAAGGAGGTCCGTATGAATCGCAGGCGGGGTATATTACTCACCGCGCTCGTTCTCGCAGCGCTGTTGCTCCAATTCTTCCCCTTCCAAAACACTGAAAATGCCGCGGCGGCCAATGTCTGCAATTGGGCTGCCTTCGTGGCCGATGTCACCGTGCCGGACGGCACGACCTTCAACCCTGGCGCATCCTTCGTCAAGACCTGGCGGCTGAAAAATACCGGAACCTGCGCCTGGTCGAAATACTACGGGCTGGTCTTCACCAGCGGCAGCCAGATGGGCGCGCCCGCCTCGGTGTCCATGCCTGTCAGCGTCGCGCCGGGTCAGATGGTCGATATCACTGTCAACATGAAAGCGCCGACCGCGCCCGGCAGTTATCGCGGCTATTGGATGCTCAAGAACGCTTCGGGGGTCAAGTTTGGCATCGGAACGAACCCCGGGAAAGCCTTCTGGGTCGATATCAAGGTCGCCAGCCCACCCACCCCGCCGCCCGCCCCCGGAACGGTGTTCGACTTCACCGCCGACCTGTGCGCCGCGCGATGGATGACCGGCGCCAGCCTGAGCCCACAGCCCTGCCCGTTTGTGGAGGGCGATTCGCGCGGCTTTGCCCTGCGGCTCGAGACTCCGCGCCTCGAAAATGGCGTCATCGACAGCGCCCCGGGGCTGCTGGTCGCGCCGCAGAACAAGTACAACGGCTACATCCAGGGCTTTTTCCCGGAATACACCGTCCAACCCGGCGACCGCTTCCAGGCCTCGGTCGGCTGCGCCTATGGCTATGCGTGCTACGTCACCTGGCGTCTCGATTACCAAATCAATAACGGCGCAATCAAAATCCTGTGGCAATGGAGCGAAAAGAACGAGGGCAAAACCTACCAGTTGAACAAGGATTTGAGCAGCCTGGCAGGGAAAAAGGTACGCTTCATCCTGACCCTGCTGGCCGCCGGCCCCGCCGCCAACGACCGCGCCGTATGGGGCCAGCCGCGCATCGTCAATCCCCACGCCGTCACCCCCACGCCTGCCCTCACCCCCACCGCTACGCCGAAGCCGCCCAACGCCGTGACCGGGGCGACGGTCAATATCAGCGCGCCGCCCCATCCCTCCTGCGGACAGCCCAACCCGGTCGATGTCAAGGGGACGATTACGGTCAACGGCCCGACGACTGTCACCTATCACTGGGAGATGCGCGGCGACAAAACCAGCACCACCGCCGGCCAAACCGTGACCTACCCCGCCGCCGGAACGTATGAAATCAACGAGGGCGCGTACAAGGTGGATTGCGGCAATTACACCGCCCAATTGGTCATCACCAGCCCAAACGCCTTCGCATCGGAAGTCTTCCCTTACTCGGTTGGCGGGAAGGTGAAATCCATCAGAACCATGGCCATCATTCCGCCAGATGTCAACTGCGCCGGGGGCATACGGGTCGGTCTCCTTGCCTCGGTCAGCACGGACGGCCCGGCCATCGTGACATATCACTGGGAAATTGGCAGGGACAGTGTGGTGACTAATATCCTGCCTGACCAGGTTGCATACTTTACCTACGATGGCACTCTCGACCTGGGCGG
>DAOUAZ010000316.1:0-2084 GCA_034432975.1 Anaerolineales bacterium
CTCTCCATCACGCTCATCGAAGCGCTGGGAGGGTTGCTCATCGGCGGGCTGGTCGGAATCCTGGTCGCCGCGCTGGTCAGCCTGCGACCCAACCTGGAACGCGGCGTGATGACGCTTGCCATCCTGGTCAAATCCACGCCGCTGGCGGCCATCGCCCCCCTGCTGACCATCTGGCTGGGGTTTGGGATTGTCCCCAAAATCATCATTACCGCCTTGCTGACCTTTTTTCCCACCCTGGTCAACGTGTTGGTCGGACTGCAAAGCGCCGAACGCGACATGCTCGACCTGATGCGCGTCCACCGCGCCACGAACTGGCAAATCCTCGTTCATTTGCGCGCCTGGCTGGCCCTGCCTTACCTGTTCGCCGCCCTGCGCGTCACGGCCCCGCTCTCGCTGGTCGGCGCGGTCATCGCCGAGTGGACGGGCGCTTCGGGCGGGCTGGGGCGTGTGATGTGGCTGGCCTACAGCAACCTGAACCTGCCGCCCATGTTCGCCGCCATTTTCATCCTGTCCCTCTCCGGCATGGGCGCTTATGGGCTGATTGCCTGGCTGGAAAGAAAAGTTATCCGCTGGAAAAATTAAAAACCACCATCGAAGGAGTTTCACCACAATGCGCAAGACCCTCTTCACCCTGCTGCTTTCTGCCCTGCTGCTGTTGAGCAGCTGCGCTCCCAGCGCCACACCCGCTTCCCCAGACACCTCCATACTTGACACCGCGCGCCTGACGCCTGATACATCCACCCTCACGCCGCTCACCTTCATGGCCGGGTACAAGCCGCAAGCCAACCTGCCCTTCGTCGGCGCGTACATTGCCAAAGAAAAAGGTTTCTTTGCCGAAAACGGGCTGGATGTAACCATCGAACACTCACCGGGCCGCGGAGAACACGTCCAACTGCTGGTGGCTGGCACGGTGCAGGTCACAACGATGGACGCGGCCACCATCCTCCAGCGCCGCGCCGAGCCGGGACTGCCGGTCGTCTCGATTGCGCTCATCGGCCAAAAGGGGCAGCAGGCCTTCGCCGCGCTGAAAGAATCGGGGCTGGAAACGCCCAAAGATTGGGAAGGGAAAACCGTCGGCTACAAGGGCACGCCCCCGCCCGATTTGTTCGCCCTGCTGGCCGCCGCCGGGGCCGATGTGGACAAAATCAACCTGGTCAATGTCGGTTTCGACCCGCGCGCCCTCTCCGAAAAGCAGGTGGATGTCTATCCGTTGTTCAAATCCAACGAACCCTATTTGCTTCAAAGTTGGGGATACGAACTGACCCTGTGGGATGCGGCGGATTACCAGGTTCCCACCCTGGGGCTGGCCTACGTGACCAGCGAGAAGTACCTGGCCGAAAACGCGGACGCGCTGACCCGCTTCCTGCGCGCCGCGCTGCAGGGCATTGCCTACGCTGAAGCGCATCCCGACGAGGCCATTGAAATCGTGATGAAATACGCCGGCCCCGAAACCGACCCCGCCCACATGCGCTACATGCTCGAAACGGAACTACGCGACGCCCAGAGCGAACACGGCACCGGCTGGCAAAGCGCCGCCCAATGGCAGCCGCTGGCTGACATGCTGGTCAAATATGAAGCCCTGCCTGGCCCAACCAACGTTAGTGCCGCCTTCAACACTGCCATTTGGCAGCAGGCGCAATCAAACCGCTAATCATTTATACATGAGAGCTGATTTTCTATGAAAGGTATACTCCTGACCGGTCTGGTGATTTTCTTGTTCCTGTTCTTTATGGGACTATATCTTGAATTTAGTTGGAGCGAATCGTTAATCGCCTCTGCCGTCTTGACAGTAGTTGGGCTGGTGGTCAACTGGTGGCGGCACTTTTAGGATAAGCCTTCCCACATCTCCAAAATATATGCGCCGCAGGTAAACTGCGGCGCATATATTTTTATAACTGGGCCTTAATTTTCTCGGCCGTGTCTTTGTACGCGGCGAGTTTTTCCTTCTCTTTCTGGACCACCGCCGCCGGGGCTTTGTTGGCGAAGTCGGAGCCGAGCAGTTTCTCCAGGCGGGCAATCTGCGCTTCGGCCTCGGCCAGCTCTTTCGTCAGGCGGGCGCGTTCCTCGGCAGGGTCAACCAGTTC
>DAOUAZ010000317.1:0-26133 GCA_034432975.1 Anaerolineales bacterium
AGGATTCCGGCGTTTATCTCATTCCCTACCTGTACCATATCGGGAGCGGCGCCTTGCGCGGCCAGGCTGCTACAGACATCGTAAGTATGGTCATAAACCGCCTGCTTGAGTTGCTCGAAGTCGTAATCTTTCCAGGCGGCAGGTTTATTTTGCTTTCCAGGGTCGGCCCAATCGTCCGAATAGTGAAAGTCCACCAATAATTTGATGCCATGCTGCTTCAGCCTGGATGCTATCGCCAGGAGTTGGGTTTTGCTATGATACCCATCAGCCGGGTCCACCCATACACGCAGGCGGGCATAATTCAGGCCGTTATCTTTGAGGATTTGCAGCGCGTCGGCCTGGGCGCCATCGCTATATTTGTAGATGCCTCCCAAGTCTTCTGATTTTTTCAGGCTGGAAATATCTGCCCCCAATACGGAGAGCGCCGCCTGGCCTGGCACGAGTTCAATATCGTCAAAACTTGCCCAACTGCCAGCCAGCCCAAACGAATGTAACGCGATGAGGCATTGCCCCCCGACAACCTCGCTGGAGACCGCCAGTTGTATCCAGCGATAGCCCGGCATGCTGGAAGGCACATCAACCCGGCTTTCATGGCTTCCACATTGCAAAGCGAGGTAGACCTCGTTATTACCGCTTGACCGCGTCCATGCGCGTAATGTGTACCAGCCATCGGCCAGCCCGGTAACAACCTGGGAAGTCTCGGCTTTATAGGCTTGGGCAGCCTTGTGCGTCAGGCGAAGCGTTCCAGAATAGCCATTCTTTTCGAGTTGGGTGGCTGTTTGCAAGCCGGCGTTGCTCCATCCGACTGGCAAGCCATTGGCATCCTGCTGCTCGAAACCAGGGTTCTGGATGGTTGCCGGCCCCGGCGTTGGAACAGGGGTCGGCGTGGGCAGCGGTTCAAGAGTGACAGGCCCGGCAGGTGGGGTGGCCGGATTACACCCAATCAGGCCGCCCGTCATCCCCAGGATAATCAAGAGGCTCATCCATACCGGTGTTGGCTTATGGAGAGTCATTTTTTATCCTTTCACGGCGCCTTGCGTCAGGCCGCCAATAATTTGGTCCTGGAGCAAAAGGTAGATAATCATGATGGGCAGGGCGCCCAGCAATGCGCCTGCTGCAAAGACGCCCCAGCGCTGCTGGAATTGCGCCCCGGCAAAAATCTGAAGGCCCACCATCAGGGTGTATTGGTCGGTGCTTTTGAGCAATACCCGCGCCAGGATGAACTCACCATACGTGCCGATGTAGTTAATGATGGCAATCACAATCAGGATGGGGCGCAGAAGCGGCAGAATCAACCTGCTGAATATCTGCCAATCCGAAGCGCCTTCTATCATTGCCGATTCATCGATATCACGCGGGATGGTATCCATGTAACCCTTCATAAGCCAGATGTTAATGCCCATCGCTCCGCCCAAATAGATGAGAATGAGACTGGCGTGGGTATTCAACCCAAAAGCGGGCAATACATCGCCGAGTTGGGAAATCATCAAGAACGTGGCAACCAGCGCCAACAATGCCGGGAATACATTGATGAGCATGATGCCCTTGAGCATGGCAATACGGCCGCGAAAGCGAAAACGGGAAAAAGCGTAGGCGGCAATGGTCGTAATGGTCAGGGAAAGCACGGATGTCAGGGAGGAAATCTTGATGGAATTCCACATCCACGTCCAGAAAGGGAATTCCCTGGAGGTCAGTAACTTCTGATAGTTATCCAGCCCGGCATTCGGCGGGATTAAGGTCTGGGTCGCCAGGGAACCGGTCGGATTGAACGACGCAGAAATCATCCACAGGATAGGAAAAACCGAAAAAGCAATCAAGATGGCTGCAATCAACAGGCGAATGGCAATATCAAAATTGCGCCGCAGCCTGGCAGAACTTTGCACTCGTTGAACTGAAGACAGGTTAGACATTTTCACTGACCTCCTCCCACATGCGGGTATAACGGAATTGGAAGAGCGTTATTGCGCCAACGATAAAGAAAATGATAATCGTGATGGCCGAGGCGAAACCATAATTGATGCCGCGGCTGCCCGAGAAGGCAAGATTATAAACATAACTAATCAGGATGTCCGTATGCCCTGCTGGCGTAGGCGACCCGGCAATCGGCGGGCCTCCGGCATTGAACAGGTAAATCAAATTGAAGTTGTTGAAATTGAATGTAAACGACGCAACCAGCAGCGGTCCCACCGCAACCAGCAAAAGCGGCAACGTGATGTACCTGAACTGTTGCCAGCCGCTGGCGCCATCCACCTGGGCAGCGGCATAATAATCCTCCGAGATGGATTGCAGCGACCCGCTACAAATCAACATGAAATAAGGATAACTCAGCCATAAATTGACCAGCAGGATGGCGATTTTTGCCCACCACTCATCGGTGAACCAGGGCGGGGACCAGCCAAACCAGGTATTCATGGCGCGGTTGATGACTCCAAGTTGAGGGTTCATCATGCCGCGCCAGATGAGAATGGTGATGAGGGCCGGGACGGTGTAGGGAATAATCAGCAAGGAACGGATAATTTTCTTGAAAGGGAAGCGCGGTTCGTTGAACAAGACGGCAATCGCAAGTCCCAATGAAAAATTCAGCAACAAACTGAAGAAAGCAAAACCAAAGTTCCAGGCGGTCACGCGCAAGAGCGGACCTCGCAAGGCCGGGCTGAGGAAGAAATCCCGGAAGTTGGAAAACCCAATCGGGGCGATGAAACCAGGCTGAAGGGTATCCCCATTCGGGGCAGTAAATTTGCCCCGCAAATTTCGGTAAGCGACGCCGGTTTCCTGGTTGAGCATAGCATCTTTTTCCAAATCGTACACATATAACGGCAGCAACTCGGCGGCCTCACGGGGAGAGCGAATCTGGATGGTTTTGCCCGCTTCGCCAAACAGAATCTCCGTCAGGTTCTTATCTGTGGCCGCCAGCAGAACGCTCAATCGTTGATAGCCTTCGATGGTTTTTGGAATTCCCTTCTCGTCCAGTTCTCCTACTCCTGCTTCTCCCGGCCCGGGCTGGATGGGAGTCTCTCCGGGCTTTGCCAGGTATCCATTCCCGGCGGCATCTTGAAGCCAGAGGGCATATTCCCCTTCAGGAGACCGATACGCTGTCCATTTGTATGACTGTCCCGCCTCAGGGAGATATTTCATTTTCAGGATTTGGGCAATTGCCTGTTGTTGGGTAACGAGATGGCCTTCGCCGTAGTTGGTAAAGGAAACCCAAACAGTAAAAACAATTGGGTAAATGGTAAACAAGACCATCAATACCAGCCCCACCACCATCCAGCGTAAAGGGTATGCCTTATTGATGAGAATAATCAGGTTAATACCCACTGCAATTATCAGGACAGCGGCCCCGAACGGGAAGTATCCCAATGACATTAACTGATAGGCAAACCAGGCAACAGCGATATCTAACACAGCCAAAAACACCAGGCGAATCAAAAGACCCTGTGTTGATGATAGAATCTTCGCCTTGTGGGAAGTTTGTTGTTCGAGAACAGTCATGTTTCACTATCCTTATGGCTTCTTGCCAGAGAAAGAGAAGATGACAAAAGAAGGCCGGGGAATTCCCCGGCCTTCTTCACCAAATTATTCTACCGAGGTCGTCACCAAATGGGTATTCGGGTCATAAGTGAAGGTTACTTTCGAATCAGCCGTCAGGTCCAACTTGTAGTTTGGCCCATCCTGCTTGCCATCCGAACCGTAATTCACAGTCCAGGCGCCATCCAGGGCGACTTTATATTCGTAAGAGCCTGCTTTCAGACTCACAGTGAGCGTATAGAGACCATCGTCGCCTTTCTTCATGGAAGTTGCCTGGCAAGCGGGGTCCCAGGTGCCGCCACAGCCGGCCTGGTCCTGCCAGGTGCCAGGCAGGTTGACCATGCCCGCCAGCGCGCCAGCAATCAGGTCGCGAATCTGCCTGGCGGCGTCCTTCATCGCCTCTTCGGGGGTCATTTTATCTGTAACCGCAAGGGTAATCCCATTATCCGCAGCCGTCCATACCGAACCCATTTCGGGGATATTGGGCATCGGGATGGCGTTGATTCCGGCCTGTCCCATTGCCTTCAGGTCAGCATCCTCGGTATTTTCCAAAACGGATTTGAACGCCGAGGGCCGGTTGCCCGATTTGTAGAGTTGCATCATCATGTCTTCGGTGGCAATGTACTCGGTCAGGAAGGCCTGGGCCAGCAGCACATTTTTACTGTAGGGGTTGACAAAGAAGCCCTGCACGCCGCTGAAGGGGGCGCCATTATCGGGGAAGTCGGTAGCAATGGCGTAAGGCACGCCTGATTTGCGAATCCGGTCCAACGCCCAGGGACCGGCCATCAGGAACGGCATTTTTCCGGTCTCGAACAACGAGTGGGCGGTCTCGTAGTCGAAGTTGGCGGGAACAAGGCCTTCGTCAACAGCCGACTTCATCCAGGCAACCCCAGCGATGAATCCCTCGCTATCGATACCCACATCTTGCGGATTCCAGGCGCCGCTATCGGTCTTGCCAAAAATGTACCCTCCATTGGCTGTCCAGAGCGGAAGGGCGTTGTATAGCGGGCCAGAAGAGATGGCCGTAGCGTATTCTACCTTGCCAGCAGCCTTGAGGTCGCGGCCAATTTGAAGCAATTCCTCCCAGGCCGCGGGCGAGGCCTGGACCAGGTCGGTGTTGTAGAACAAGCCAATGTTCTCCGTTGCATAGGGCATGCCGTAGAGATTTCCATCGGTATAGGTGAAAGCATCCAGGGTGGAAGGAACAAAAGCCTCCCGTTTTTCGCCCAGGTCGACAGGAGCAACGAGACCGCTGGCAACCAACGCCCCCAACCAGTCATGGACGCCGATATAAATATCAGGCCCCTTGCCAGCCGGAATGGCAATGATTGCCTGGGAGCGAATATCTTGCACAACCCCGAGGTCTTCGACGACAAGTTTGACGTTGTACTCGGCGAGGAATTCGTCTGCCAACCCTTGCAAGATTGGGGTGCGGGTATCATCTGCCCAAATGACCAGGGTTCCCAAAGTCTCGGCGGCAGGAGCAGGGGGTGGGGCTTGGGTAGGCGCAGGAACGGGTTCTGCAGGGGCAGCCGTTGGCTCAACCACCGGCGCCGGGGTTGCCGCGCCTCCGCCACAGGCTGAGAGAACAAGACTCATCACAATGATGAGCGCAATCAGGGATGCGAACTTTTTCATGATGCTCTTCTCCTTTTCAAAAACTTGTTTTGGCATTGGTGACAACTGTTCACCAATCTGGACGAGATGAAAATACTCCCATCTTTCTGGATTATAGGAAACCGCGCGCGGCCAGGCTTGCCTAAAAGCCGGAGATTTTTGCCTGAAAGCCAGATTAATTGGGCTTTCCCGGGCAAACAGACGCCAAAGCCCCCTGGAAATTCTCGTATGTTAGCGGATGCACCAGGCAGGCATCGGCTCCAAATTCGCGGGCGCGGACTTCATCTGCCAACGCAACGCAAGCCAGCACGGGCACTTCGGCCACTGATAAATCTTCGATAAGCGTTTGGGCGATTTGCAAGATTTCGAGCGATGAAAAAATGATGGCGGACGGCTTCAATTGGCGAATTTCGGCCACCCAGGGCGCAGACGGGCGCTGAATCACCCGGCAGCCGCTCTGCTCGGCATAGCGGTTGAGCAGGTAAGCCAGGCGTTCGTCATTACTGATGACCAGGAGGGTGGTTGGCGGGTCGGGGGTATCCATTGGTTAATTCCTTTACAAAAAAAGACGATGCCTCGTGAGACATCGCCATTATAGGAGTGGCTGGCAATCAGGTCTTGCTGCAAAGCGGGGGGTTTTTGACCAAAAGCGGGGTTATTTGCGCCGGTAGGCTTTGGGCGTGACCCCCATTTCACGCAGGAAGGTGCGCGTGAAATGGGCGCTGTCGGCAAACCCGACATTCATCGCCACCTGGGTAATCGATTGGTCGGTGTTCCTCAGCAACGCGCAGGCCTGGCGGATGCGATAGCGGCGGATGTAGGTAATCGGTGTAATTCCCAACTCCTGGCGGAAGCAATCGGTCAGGTAATCGGGGCTGATGCCGATATGGGCGGCAATTTCTTCGCGGGAAATGGATTCGGCAAAATGAGCGTGGATGAAGGCCATCGCGCGCCGGACGAGTTGGCGGGTGGCCCCGCCCAGGGCGCTGCGTCGTTCGAGGGCGGCTTCGATATGCCCCAGCGTTTCCTCCGCGCTGAACAAGCCCTTGCCCAGGATGCTGGCGACGCCGTGATTGCAGCGCTCCAGGTCAGCGTCTGACAACAAGCGAGCGGTCAGGATGATGACCGGGATGTCGCGGGTGCTTTCACGGGTGCGCAGTTCGTCGAGCACGGCGAAGCCGTCCATTTCGGGCATGTTCAGGTCGAGCAGGATAAGGTCGGGACGGGTCTGTTCCAGCGTGTCCAGAGCCTCGCGCCCGTTGCGGGCGGTCAGCGCCTTGCGCCCGGTCTGTTCCACCAGGCGCGAATGCATCTCGAGGATGCCGGGGTCGTCGTCCACAACCAGCACGGTCTGGGGATTTCC
Source organism: Anaerolineales bacterium (assembly GCA_034432975.1). Lineage (GTDB taxonomy): Bacteria > Chloroflexota > Anaerolineae > Anaerolineales > Villigracilaceae > UBA5195. The sequence goes on from DAOUAZ010000317.1 coordinate 6,509, forward strand.
AGATGGCGAAAGGATTTTGGACAGTTCTTTTGCCAATTGTTGGGCCTGGAGCGGCTTGTGCAGGTAGTTCAGTTCGAGCAGTCCGCCCTGGTTCTGGCGGTCGTCGAGCGAATAGGCCAGTACAGGGAGATGTTCAGTAGCGGCCTGGCGTTTCAGGATACCGGCAATTGCCCAACCCTCGCGGGCGGCCAGGTTTTCACCCAGAATCAGCGCGGCGGGTGCCAGCGACGTGACCTGCGCCAGCCATTCGGGCTGCTCATCGACGCGGCAGGTGCGCAGTTCGAACCCCTGTTTTTCCAGATAGGCTGCCAATTGCCCGGTCGAATCGCCGTTCTCGGTCAGCAGCATCACGCTGGAGCCTTGCCGCGATAACGGCGGGAAAGGCTGCGGGGGGTGCGTTCCGCTGGAAAGAACCGGCAGCCTGAACACAAACGTCGAACCGCAGCCCAACTCCCCCGGCGACAGGGCCTCGATTTTTCCGCCATGCTGCTCTATCAATTCCTTTGTAATCGCCAATCCCAGCCCCATGCCGCCCACCCCCGCTTCGACTGCCCGCTCGGCGCGATAGAATTCCCCGAAGACCGTCTCCAACTCGGCGGGAGGAATGCCCAGGCCGGTATCGCTGACCGAAATCACGGCCTGGCCCTCGCCGGTCGAAACAGCCAGGTGTACCCTGCCAGACGGCGTGAACTTGACGGCATTGCTGATGAGATTGAGCGTCACCTGGCGCAGGCGGGTGCGGTCGCCCAGCACCCAGGGGCCGCGCGCGGGCAGGTCAGCCTGCCAGGCCAGCCCTTTTTCGGCAGCCAACTGCTCGCCGATTTTGGCTGCCACCCGAAGCACCTCGGCCAGGTCGAGCGGTTCGCGCAGGATGCGTAATTGCCCGGCTTCGCTGCTGGCCAGGTCGAGTACATCGCCAATCAGGCGCGCCAGGTGCTGGGCGCTGGTGTTGATTTGTTCGATATCTCGCTTCTCGACGGTAGCGGCGCGCAGCGACATCTCGCTCAGGCCGACAATCAGGCTGAGCGGGGTGCGCAGTTCGTGGCTGACCATCGAAAGGAAACGGCTCTTGAGCCGGTTGGCTTCCTCGGCCAGGCGGCGGCCTTCGAGCGCGTCCTGGTAGAGACGGCTGTTACGCAGGGCCGCGCCCAAGTTGTGGACGATGGCAGCGCACAATTCAGGATTGGGCGCGTCGAAGGCGATAAAGCCGGATATATTTTCATCGACATTAAACGGCAGGATGGTCAGTTGAATAGGGCTGCCCAGGGGATAGATTTCGGCGGTGGGGAATTTGCGCGGCTCGAAGCGGATACCGCTACAGGCGGCGGGTATTCCGGCCCCAAACAAAACGACCGCGCTGGAAGTGCGTTCCTCGCCATCGGGTTCGTACAAGGCAACGAGGGCGTTCTTAATCCCGACCTGGGGCAGGTGGCGCGACAGGATTTCGGCGCTCTGCTCGATGTTCATCGCAGACAGCAACTCGGCAGTCAACTGGCCGAGTTGGGCGGTCATGTCGAGATGACGGAGCATCGAGCGCGTAGTCTGGCGCTGAATCTGGACGCTGATTTCGAGCCGGGCGCGGTCGAGCAGGCTGGCGGCAAACACAGGGCTTGCGCCGGCGGCCAGGGTATTCAACCAGGGCAGGACAACCCCCAGCGCGGCCTGCCAGAGATGGGCGTCTTCGCCGCGCTCCTCCGTCCAGGCCAGGGCGCGTTCGATTTCTGCAAGCAGCGGGGTTTCAGCGCGCCGGTCCAGGCTGGCGGCAAAGGCCTTCAAAAAAGCGTCGGACTGGGCTTCGAGTTCATCCAGGGGGGTGTTGCGGGCTTCGATGAGCGCGGCTTCTGCCATCTCTTGCGCCAGTTTGGTCAGCGAGAATTCATCCGCCTGGAGGGTTTCCTGGTGGCCGGGGCGGCAGCCGCACGACTGGCGGATAATCAACCGGGGCGGCACCACCACCTGCGCATCACCCTTGCGTTCACCGCGAATGGTTTCCAGCAAGGTGTACACCACCCGGCGTCCCAACGAAAAGGTGGGGTGCCGGATGGTGGTCAGGGAGGGGGAAAGCGAACGGGCGTCAAGGATATCGTCGAAGCCAATCACGGCCACATCGTCTGGGATACGCCGCCCCGCATCGGTCAGAGCGTCGATGGCACCCAGGCACGAAAGGTCGTTGCTGGCGATGACCGCGCTGAACGGCGCGCCGCTGGTGAGAATCTGGCGCATGGCCGCCGCGCCGCTTTCGCGGCGATGTTCGCCAAAAGCAACCAGGCATTCGTCGATGGGCAGCCCGGCGTCGGTCAGGGCTTCGCGGTAAGCCGCCAGGCGCTCGCGGCTATCGCCACGCCCATTGGCGTTGCCAGCGATAAAGGCAATCTGGCGGTGTCCATGCTCCATCAGATGCGTGAAGGCCTGCCAGATGCCCAGGGTGTTATCCACTTTGACAAGCGGGCCAGGCCCTTCGGGAGTGGTAAAAACGACCGGGAAACCCGTTGCCAGCAAATCGCGGACGTACTGCAACTGACTCTCGGTCAACTCATCGGGGACAATAATCAGCCCGTCGGTATTCCAGGGGCCGACCGGCACAAAATCTACGCCGGGGCCAGAAACCGGCCAAAAACTGCGCCGCTGCGGGTTGTTGCCGGTCACGCTGAAGCCGCAGCCCAGCAAGAGGCTGCATCCAGCCTCGCGCGCCGCCGCGCTAATGCCCTGGATGAGTGAATGGGCATACCGGTCGATTGTTGTACCCTGGTAAATGGGCCAGGCAGAGATGAAACCAAGCGTGGGACTCTTGGGCATGAATTGATTGTATCATCCCGAAGCCGCCCGCTTCGAGAAATGGTTTTCTCGAAGACTACAAATATGTTGCCTCGGCAAATTTGCGCTGGAAGTTGGGTATGCTTGCCAACTCGATATAGCCATCGCGGGCGGCGATTGCGGCGGCCTGGGCGCGCTGGCTGAGGGAAACCAGCGCCAGGCGCGCGCCCGTCCCGGCGGCGTTGCCGACCTGCGAGAAGCGTTCCAGCGGCAGGCCGGGCAGCATCCCAATCGTGATGGCGCTGCGGATGTCGATGAACGTCCCAAACGCCCCGGCGACGATGACCTGTTCGATGTCGCTTTCGGCCAGGCCCTCGGCAGTTACCAGGGCCTGAATCCCGACCCGGATGGCGGCTTTGGCCAGTTGCAACTCGCGCACATCCTTCTGCGAGATGGTGACCGGCTCCTGGCCGGGCCGCTCGGCCAGGATGAACTCGGCCACCTGCCCGCTCGGCTGAGCATGTGACGAAGCCTGGCGGCGGACTCGGGGATGTTCCCCCATCCGCCCGGAACGGTCGAGGATGTTATTCAGCCGCAACTGGGCGACCACATCCAACAGCCCGGAGCCGCACACGCCGACCGGCGGTTCCGCGCCGATGGTCTGGATTTCCAGCCGGTTATTTTCCAGCCGGACATGCTCGATGGCCCCGGGGGCGGCCCGCATCCCAAATTTGATGTGCGCGCCCTCGAAGGCCGGGCCGGAAGCGCACGAGACGCTGGTCAATTTTCCCTTGTAATTCAGGCAAATCTCGGTGTTGGTGCCGATGTCGATGGCGAGAGTCGTTTTTTCGGTCTCGGCGGCGCGGGTGGCGAGCAGCATGGCGACATGGTCCGCGCCGACGTAGCCTGCCACGTTGGGCAGCATGTACAGATACGCGCCAGGGGCCAGTTGCAGGCCCACTTCGCGGGCTTTGATTTCGACCGGGGCGCAGGTGGCGGGGACGTAAGGGGCCAGGCCGAGCTGCCTGACCGGTAATTTCAGGAACAGGTGGTGGATGGCCGTGTTCCCCACGACCACCGCCTCGACGATATGCGCCGTATCCAGGCCGGTTTCGGCGCACAGGTCGGCGGCAAGTTGGTTGAGGGCTTCGACCAGCAGGCTTTGCAGTTTGGCAGCCTCCGCCGGGGTCCTGCCGGCCGCCGCAATGCGCGTGACCAGGTCCTCGCCGTAAGCGATTTGTGGGTTCATCAATCCCTTTGCGGCCAGGGTTTTGCCGGACTCCAATTCCACCAGGTAAGCGGCGATTTTGGTCGTGCCAATATCGACGGCCAGCCCGACCCACTTCGCGCCGGGCGCGGCTACGGCAACGACTTCCTGCCCACGAACAGCAGCGGACACCTGCCAGTATCGTTCGCGCAACTGCCAGGAGAGAGTCTGTTGGAGATGGAAATCCAGGCTGCCAGCGGGGATTCCGAGAGCGGCCAACAGGTTGACATCGTCCGGGACGGGGGAATCAAGCGTCGGCGCGGCCAGTACCACCTCCACCGCGCGGACGGCAGGTTCGGGAGCGGTATCCACCTCGAGGCCCTCGACTTGCGTCCGCTGGGGCGCGGTCAGCGATTCGGGCGGGACGTGAACCTTGACATCGCCGAGCGGGTAGACCTGGCAGGCCAGCCGGCAGCCCTGCTCCAGTTCGCGGGCCGAGAGTTCGGCTTCCTCGTCGGAGGTACGCGGGGTGACTTGCCCGGCAATCACCTGGACTTTGCACTGACCGCAACTGCCCACGCCGCCGCAAATGCTGACGATATCCACGTTGAGTTGGCGGGCGCTTTCGAGCAGGGATTGGCCTGCCGGGCATGGCCCGCGCCGTCCGATGGGTTCGAAGTCGATGGTGAACATGAAATCTCCTGCCCCCCTCCCGGCCTCCCCTATTTTCCACGAAGTTCAGCGGAAAATAGGGGAGGCCGGGAGGGGTAAAAATGGATTCAAGTCTGAACTTGAACCCCAATTGTACGACAATGTGAACCCGGTTGTTCTTTCCGTTTTGGAAAAAGCCAGATGAGCAGGGATGAGAATCTATCCCCCCCTTCCCTGCCAGGGAAGGGGGGGGATAGATAGGTTTCAATCTACTTCTTGACCGAATCCATGAAGGCGCGAATCTTGTCGTCGGTGGTGTTCTCGAAGTAACAGCCGTGCGCCATGATGTAGCCGGGCGCGTCGCCGAACAAATCCATCAGGCCGGCGCAGTAGGCTCGCACATCATCCGTCGTGCCGGTTGCCATCAGCGAGGCGGGGACATTCCCGGCGATGATGTATTTATCGGCCAGGGTTTCGCGCACCCGTTTCATGTCGCTCTTGTCGAAATGGCAGACCAGCGATTTTTCGGGCATTTCAGCCAGGTATTCCATGCGCTGATTGTATGAGCCTTCGATGAACAGGTAGCAGGTAATGCCTTCCTCGTACAGCGCCATCATGACCTGTTTCCAGGTCGGCCAGTAGAACTTCTCGAACTGCTCCTTCGACATGAAGCCATCCGCGCCTTTGTGCAGCACGTACATCGCGCAGGGCGCGCCGGTGCGGTCGCTGGCGCCGACGATGGACTTAATCAGCACCGGCACATAAGCCTCGCAGGCCGCCAGCAAATCCTTCGGGTGGCGATACATATCCATCAGGATACCCTTGGTGCCGCGCAGGGTGTCGCCCAGGTAATCGAAGGGGGTCTTGACGATGTTGAAACCCATGCCGGGGAAGCCTTCGGCAGCCACCATTGCGCCGGTCTGGCCGACCGCGCCGAGGATTTTCATCAACTCATTGCCGGCTTCCATCATCTTATGGAGCATAGCCTGGAAGGGCGGCAGGCCGAACGGAACCAGCAAATCAACCGTATCGACGCTCTCCGAAATGCGCGGGAAATCCGGCAGCATGGACAGGGGGCCTAACTCGCCATAGGCGCGCGGCAGGTACTGCTTCAGCCAGAAGGCGGTCGGGTCGGCGGCGAAGTCCTTGTACTCATCAGCCCGCATGTACTCGCCTTCCACCGCCTGGATGGCGAGTTTATCGGGCAGTTTCTGGCCGCCCCAGACGTAGGTTTTGAAATCGAGCAGATCCCAGGGCTTGCCGGGGTACGGCATCGCGCCGACCGAGACATCCGGCTGGAATTCGCGGTGGAATTCCAGAATGGGTTCGCGCAACGCTGCATGGTTGTAGATAATGTCTTTGCCTGCGAACCCCTTGCGGCGCACGACATATTCGTTCGCGCCCATGAACAAGTCGGCCACCGGGCGGTCATGCGGTTCCATGTCATAAATTTTGCGCACACGGTCAATGCGCTCTTTGTAATTTGCTTCCGCTTCGGAGCTGGCAAACTGCATCGGGGCGTTCTGCCAGGCATCCAGACGGGCCTTGCGCCGCTCCAGCGGGGACATCTGATTCCAGTTTTCAGGTCTGACGAACATGATTCACGCTCCTATGCCCAACTCTTGGCAATTGCAACGGCAGCCATGGCATCCTTGCCATAGGCATCTGCCCCGGTGTACTGGCGGATATTTTCGTCAATCTGCCCACCGCCAATCATGACCTTGACTTCGGCCAGCCCGGCATCTTTCAAGGCCTTGACCGTGTCCTTCATCGGGTCGAAGGCCAGCGTCAGGAAGCCGCTCAGGCCGACAATCTTGGCCTCGGTCGCCTTGACCGTTTCGACAAACTTCGCTGGCGCCACATCCACGCCCAGGTCGGTCACTTCGAAGCCGTTGATATCGAGCATGAACCCGACGATGTCTTTGGCGATGTCGTGGATGTCACCCTGCACCGTCCCCAGCACCACCTTGCCGATTTTCTTGCTCTCGCCGCCCTGTTGCAGGCGCGGTTTGACGACGGCGGAAACCTGCCCGAGGATTTCCCCGGCCAGGATAAGTTCCGGCATGAAACAATCGCCGGTCTCGAAGCGCTGGCCGATAATGCCCATCGCTTCGCGGCAGGCATCCAGCACGGCCTGCGGACTGACGCCCGAATCGAGCAGTTTGGTTGCCATCGCCACAGCGTCTTCTTCACGCATGTCGGTGATGGCTTCAATCAGTTCTTTGGACATACCTCTCTCCTTTGAATTTCAGGTGGAAAATAATTTGCGAAATCAGCGTAATCTGTGAATAACGCGTTATTCCGGTTTATCGAACAAGCCCTTGCGCGAGGCGCGGATGTAGTTCAGGCAGTGTTTATCGTTGCCCAAAATCAGCTCCGTTGCCAGAATGGCGGCCTGGATTTCTCGGTCGAGCGGGTCGAGGATGGCCGAATCCAGCCCGGCCTGCATAGCCAGCGCCAGGAAATAGCGGTTGACGAACGAGCGCCCCGGCAGCCCGAAGGAAATGTTGCTCAGGCCAATCGTCAGGTGTGCTTCGGGATATTCCTGCCGCACCCGGCGCATGACCTCGAAGGCAATCTGGCCGCTCTGGGTGTTGGTCGAAAGCGTCATCGCCAACGGGTCGAAATACAGGTTCGAATCCGGCACGCCATGCGCGCGCGCTGCGGTAATGATTGTGGTAATCACCTCGAAACGTTTTTCCGCCGTCTCCGGGATTTTCTTCTCGTCCATCGCCAGCGCAATCACCGGGCAGCCATGCTCGGCCACAATCGGCAGGATGTTTGCCAGCCGGTCGGGTTCGCCGCTAATCGAGTTAATCATCGGCGTCTTTTTGACCGCTTTGATGGCCACTTGCAGCGCCTTGGGGTTGGCGCTATCCAGCGAAAGCGGCGTCTCGACCACCGACTGAATCTGCTCAATCAGCCAGACCAGGTCATCCGGCTCCTGGGCGGGGTGCGTCCCGGCGTTCACGTCCAACCAGGCCGACCCGGCGGCGGCCTGTTTCTGCGCCAGGTCTTTGATAAATTCCGCGTCGCGCTCGGCAATTGCCTGCGCCACGCGCTTGCGGGTCCCGTTGATTTTCTCGCCAATGATTTTCATGTTTTTCTCTCTTGAAATGATATTTATCCACTAATCTTCGCTAATAAAAGGCAGTTGGCCTGAAGTGGCTCGAAAATTCGTGCCGATTAGCGCAGATTGGTGGATTCGATTCAGGTTTTTGCCACAAAATCCGTATATGTCACCGTCTGCCCCGGCTTCACCACCAGGAACTCATCATCCCAGGGGCCGCTGACCATCTTTTTCACCAACGCGGGCGAACCGTCGATCTCCTCGAAGCGCAACGCAAAGGCATCGGCAGTCTGGCGCGAATATTCGCGGAACCGCTCGATTTCATATTGCCCGGTATTGATGAAAGCCAGCCGCGTGTAATTCTTCAGCATCAAGCCCGTCATTCTGCGCGCCCTCTCCTCGCCGTAACGCTCCACCAGCTGCTTATGCTCCTCGAAAGGCGTATCGCCGGCTTCGATCCAGCCTTTGGTCAGGTAATACGTGCCGGGTTCCTTGCGGGCCTGCTCCTTATACGCCGCGCACGACCCCAGGAAAATCGCAATGCAGTCGTCCACGCGCGGGATGACGAGATGGGCAGTCCGCGCCTGCAAGCCGACCACTGCCATCGAGCAGAGTCCATACCCGAGCAGGAGCGCATCCACGCTGGAACCGGCCTCGTCGATTTTGGCCTGGAGCGCCTCCCGCAGTTTTTCGGGGCGCAGGTGCAGGCCGAAATCCAGTACTTCCGAGGTCACATCCGCCGGCAGCCAGGCCTGCATCTCCTCGATGACAGTCGCGCAGGCCAGCACGTGGCGGCGCGCGGTATACAGCGAAGTCCAGCGGTCGGTTCCGGTGGGAGTGGTCAAGACAGCACATCCAGCTCGATGGTAGAATCGAATTACAACAAGTGATATAATCGTTATACACTTCTATAGGGAAGTTTCCAAGTGACATTTGTCATATTTTCCCTTCGAGATTCCAATGGCTCACCGTCCGCAGAACAACGTTTTACAAGAAACCGCCTCCATCGACCGCGATTCCCTTGAACCAGCCTATGCCCAACTGGCCGGTATCCTGCGCCAGAGCATAGCCGAGGGCCTGCTGCGTCCCGGCGACCAACTCCCCTCCGAGGCCCAACTGGTCGAGCGTTACGGTGTCAGCCCCATGACCGTGCGCCGCGCCCTCAACCTGTTGGCAGACCAGGGCGTGGTCATCGCCGAACAAGGACGCGGCACCTTTGTCAAACCGGTTGCGATGAGCGCCGCTACCTTTCAGTTGAGTCAGTTGGATTCCCTGTTTCACAACGCCGTCGTGCAATTGCTCGAAGCGCGCATCGTGACCGCCAGCGAGCGCGTGGGGCGCAAACTGTGCATTCCTGAAGGGAAACGCACCATCTACATCCGCCGCCTGTTGTGGAACGATGGTGAACCAGCCTTTTACCACCGCGAATACCTGGTCTATGACCCCATCCGCCCCATCGTCGAGGCGGAATTGGAAGTGACCGCCCTCCAGCAGTTGTTTAGCGGAAGCAGCGGCTCCCTGCTCAAATACGGGGAGGTCAGCATCGAAGCCACCCTGCTCGACGAAGAGGAAGCCCGCCTGCTCCAGGTATCCTCGCCAATGGCGGCCTTCTGCTTCGAGCACCTTTTCTATGACTTCGAGAATCGCCCCGTCAGTTGGGGCTGGTTTATTGGCCGCGCCGACCGGCTGCGCTTCACCACTCAGGTTGGCCTGCTTTCCGAATGAAAGGGAGATTCCTGTGGACCATCCTGAATCCCGCAACCACTTATCTGCCCTGATTGCCGACCTCGAGGAGGAAGCAGTGCTGGCCCTGGTGCAGGGACGCCTCGCCGCCGGGGATGACCCGCTCCACATCATCGATGGCTGTAACGCCGGGATGCAGGTGGTCGGCCAGCGCTACGAAAACGGCGAATATTTCGTTTCGGCGTTGATTATGTCTGGTGAAATCTTCCGTGAGGTGGTCGAGCTGGTCCAGCCGCTGCTCGCAAAACGCGCCAACGGTCAATCCCTCGGCCTGGTGCTGATTGGGACCGTCTCCGGTGACATCCACGACATCGGCAAGAACATCCTGGGGATGCTGCTTTCGTGCTACGGATTCGCCGTCATCGATATGGGCGTGGATGTCCCCCCGGCAGATTTTGCCCGGAAAGCGATTGAAGTCAGACCCCATATCGTCGGTCTATCGGGCCTGATTACCGCCTCGTTCGAGATGATGAAAGAAACCATCACGGCCCTGCGCGAAAAAGCCGCTGCCAATCAGGTCTCCTTCCCCATCATGATTGGCGGCAGCATGATAGACGAGCAAGTTTGCCGCTACGTCGGCGCCGATTATTGGGCAAAAGACGCTATGGGCGGCGTGCGGCTGTGCCAGGAGCTGATAGCGAAAAGGTAGTTTAAGCGCAAGTACCATAAAAAGGCAGTGAGAGATTGATATCCATCAATCTCTCACTGCCTTATGCGCATCATACAGTGCCCCCAAGGGGACTCGAACCCCTGTTTGAGCCTTGAGAGGGCTCCGTCCTGGGCCGCTAGACGATGGGGGCTTGTCCTTGCGATTTTGGCAAGGGCAGGCAGGACTTTGAAAAGCGGGCTGTATTTTATCATCCGCCTCGCCTGGCGTCAACAAAAAATCCCTGATTCTTTACCTCCTGAATTAACCATCCCGCAAGGTTGACTTTAATCTCGGTGTGGTATGATTTGCCCGCTATTTTTGAAAGGACTGATTATGCCAACTTACAAATCGAAACTCCCCAACCACTTCGACTTGCCGCGGCGCATCAACCGGCTGGGCGAACTCTCTTACAATTTATGGTGGACCTGGAACCCCGCCGCCCAGCGTTTATTCAACCGCATCGATAATAACCTGTGGGAACGCGTCAAACACAACCCCATCCTGTTCCTGCGCCAGGTGGAGCGCCCCGCGTTGAACGCTGCTGCCCAAAATCCCATCTACCTGGAGATGTACGACCAGGTCTTTACCGAATTTGACTCTTACATGCAGCGGCCCGATGCCTGGTTCGCCTCCCAATACCCCAAAAGCAAAGACCAGGTTGCCTATTTCTCGATGGAATTTGGCCTGCACGAGACCCTGCCCATTTACTCCGGCGGCCTGGGCGTGCTTTCGGGCGACCACCTGAAAGAATCGTCTGACATTGGCCTGCCGCTGGTGGGCATCGGCCTGCTCTACACCGAGGGCTACTTCTCGCAGCGCATCACCGAAGACGGCTGGCAGGAAGCCGTCAACAACCCGCTCAACTTCCAGGGCCTGCCGCTGTTGCTCGTGCGAAAGGAAGATGGAGCCGAGTTGACCATCCAGGTCGATTTTCCCGATGGGCCGGTGCAGGCTCGCATCTGGGAAGTGCGCATCGGGCGCACTCCGCTCTACCTGCTCGACACGAACATGGCCAGCAACCCGCCGATGGTGCGGCAGTTGACCACCCGCCTGTATTGGTCCGACATCAACCTGCGCGTCATGCAGGAGGTGCTGCTGGGCATTGGCGGCGTGCGCGTCCTGCGCGCGCTGGGCTTCGACCCCACCGTCTGGCACATGAACGAAGGCCACGCCTCGTTCATGATTCTGGAACGCGCCCGCGAACTGGTCAAACAGGGCAAGACCTTCGATGAGGCCCTGGCGCTGACCAAAACGCACAACGTTTTCACCACCCACACCCCCGTCCCCGCCGGGAACGACGAATTCCCGCTCTGGCTGATTGACAAATACCTGGCGACGATGTGGCCCGAACTCGGCCTGACCCGCGACCAGTTCGTAGACCTGGCGCGTCACCAGCAATCGTGGGGCGAAACCTTCTCCATGCCCATCCTGGCCCTGCGCAATTCCGAGGGCCGCAATGCTGTCTCAGAACTGCACGGACTGGTCAGCCGCCACATGTGGAAACATCTTTGGAATGCAGAAGATGTCGACGATGTTCCCATCACCTATGTGACCAACGGCGTCCACACCACCACCTGGATGGCGCGCCGAATCCGCATCCTGCTCGAAAAATATTTCGGCCCCGATTGGCTCGACCACCTCGACGACTTCGAGATGTGGGAAAAGATGGAAGCCATTCCCCCTCAGGAATTGTGGGCGGTGCGCAACCACCTCAAGCGCAAAATGGTCTTCTATTTCAAAGAACGCTCCCGCCATCGCTGGATGCAGGGCGGATTTCACCCGGTACAGGTTATCGCCAGCGGCGTGATGCTCGACCCGTATGTCTTGACCATCGGCTTTGCGCGCCGCTTCGCCACCTACAAACGCGCCAGCCTGGCCCTGAGCGAGTTCGACCGCCTGCTCGACATCATCAACCAGCCCAACCGCCCGGTGCAAATCCTGTTCGCGGGCAAGGCCCACCCGGCGGACGAACCCGGCAAGCAGTTGATTCAGGAAGTTTACCGCCGGGTCAAGAAGGCCGAAAACGGCGGGCGTATCGTCTTCCTGGAAGATTACGACATGAACCTGGCGCGCTACCTCGTCCAGGGCGTGGATGCGTGGATGAACACCCCGCGCCGCCCCAACGAGGCCAGCGGCACCTCGGGCATGAAGGCCGCCCTGAACGGCGCGCTCAACTTCTCGGTGCTGGATGGCTGGTGGCGCGAAGCCTACAACGGCGACAACGGCTGGGCGATTGGCCCCGACGCCGACCTGGATGTGGACGTTCAAGACGAAGCGGATGCCGAGAGCCTGTACACCACCCTGGAGAAGGAAATCATCCCGCTCTACTACACCAATCGTGATGCCCACGATGTCCCGGTCAAATGGGTCCAGCGGATGAAAGAATCGATGCGCACCATCACCCCGCAGTTCAGCACCCGGCGTATGCTCAAAGAATATGTCGAGAAGCTGTACCTGCCAAAGAAGTAAAACTCCCCTGGGGCGCAGACACCATCTGCGCCCTTTTTTGTCAGATAGTGGTGTGTTGCGCCAGGTTCTCGAGAAACTCCATCCTGATAAAGCGCGATGCAACTTCACGAGGGTCGAGTAAGACGCCGTTCTGTGGCGTCCGTATCGAGACCCGACTCAAGAAAAGGAAACAAAAATGCTTGAATTTTTTCTCTCCCCCGCCGCCTGGCTGGGCGCCTTGGGCATTTTCGCCCTGCGCGTGGCCGATATGACCTTCGACACCCTGCGCGTCCTGTTTGTGATGCGCGGGCGCAAAGCCATTTCATGGGGCATGGGCTTTGTCCAGTCGGTCATTTTCGTGGTCGCCATCTCTTCAGTGCTGGGTAATCTGGATAACCCGCTGAATGTCATCGGCTACGCCGCCGGGTTTGCCACCGGGAACGTGATTGGCATGATTATCGAAGAAAGGCTGGCGATTGGGCATACCCAACTGCAAATCATCAGCCCGCGCCTGGGGGTTTCACTTGCCAACGCATTGCGCAAAGCCGGTTTTGGCGTGACCGAAATCCCGGCGCGCGGCAAAGACGGCATGGTCAGTATGCTCTCGGTCAGCGTACTGCGCAAGGATGTCGGCAAAATCGAAAAATTGGTGCACGAGGCCGACCCGGAAGCCTTCGTCACCACCGAAGAAGTCCGCCCCATGCGGCGTGGATTCTGGCGGGCTTGATTTCCGGTAAAATAATAACCACCCCATCCCCACCCAATAGCCCGCTGTTAGTGGACGGATAGGTAAAAAAGCGCGCCCGGGGGTAAGATAAGCGCAGAAATCACGGAGCAACTCGCAATGGCAAACACACTGGAAGGTCAGACACTCGGCAAATATCGCGTCCTCGAGGCCCTCGGGCGCGGCGGCATGGCGCAGGTTTATCGCGCCTACCACCCGCAACTCGACCGCTACGTGGCCGTCAAAGTGTTGCGCTCCGACCTGGTCGAACAGGACGAATTCCTGGGCCGCTTCCGGCGCGAGGCGCGCGCCGTCTCCGGGCTGCGGCATCCCGCCATTGTGCAGGTCTTCGACTTCGATGTCCAGGACGACATCTACTACATGGTGATGGAACTGCTCGAAGGCGACACCCTGCGCGCCCGCCTGAACCAGTACCGCGTCAAGGGCGAGCGCATGCCGCTGCCCGAAATCCTGCGCGTGTTGAAAGACGCGCTGGGCGGCCTCTACTACGCCCACAGCGAAGGCGTCATTCACCGCGACATCAAACCTGCCAACATCATGCTCACCAAACGCGGGCAGGCTGTCCTCACCGATTTCGGCATCGCCCAAATCGTCGGCGCAACGCAATATACCGTCTCCGGCGCGCTGATGGGCACCCTCAACTACATGGCCCCCGAACAGGGACTCAAAGGCGCGTGCGACGCCCGCTCCGACATTTACTCGCTCGGCATCGTCTTCTACGAAATGCTGACTGGCTACACCCCCTTCGACGCCGACACGCCGCTCGCCATCCTGCTCAAGCATCTCAACGACCCGCTGCCGCTTCCCAGCCAGGTGGACCCCACCCTGCCCGCCGCCCTCGAACATATCGTCCTCAAAGCCCTCGCCAAAGAACCCTCCGACCGCTTCCAGGACGCCGGGGACATGCTGGCCGCCATCGAAAAAGCCCTCGAAGGCGACCTGCCCCAGGGGGAGCGGCGTGTCGTCCCACCGCCGGGCGGCATCTCGCCGAACGCTGTTTTTTCGGGAAAAGCCCGCCAGCAGATTTTAGGACAGCGCCTGACCGAGGAAGATACCGCCATCGAAATGCCCTTCCCGGCTACCGAGGGGCGGGCGGAGCAAATTCCCTTCAGCCTGCCTTCCGTTATCGAGAAATTCCTGCCCCGAATCCGCCCGCTCAGCCCGATCTCGGCAGTGTTCATCAGCCTGATACTGTTCACCGCCGTCAACCTGTTCGCCGCCATCTTGAGCACCGTCAGCGGACACAGCATCTTCGAATATGGCTGGGCTTTCGAGATTTTCCTGGTCTCGTCCCTGCTGGCCTTCATCGGCTGGGGGACGCAGACCCCCTGGCTGCTGACGCCCGGCATCATCGTCTTCGCCAATGCTGCGCTGCTGGGCTACTCTGCCATCACCGGGCGCTGGCAAGATTGGGTCTTCCTGTGGATGTTCGAGCCGCTGATTATCGGCCTCGCCATCTACCTGCCCCACAAGATGACCCGCCGCTCCGAGTCCGAAGCGCAGGCCTGGGGACGCTTGAGCGGCATGGCGCTGGCTATCCTGGCCATCCTGATGGCCTGTTTCACCTGCTGGCTCTCGTTCATCCTTTCCCTGTTCAGTAAGTAAAGCAAATTGTCAACACCGCACTTGCGTTCGGTGCAAGTGTTTGCTCTACCTGACCGGTTGCGCAGCCGACTGCCGCGCGACTCTCTTCAACGCGCCTGTTTTTATATGTCATTGCTTACCGCTGGTCGAGTAGCCCTGAACGCTCTTTGTGAAGGGCGTATCGAGACCAAGCAGCGACTAAAGCAATGACACAAGGAGAAAAAATGAAAAACACCAACCCCCTTTCCCTTCTCTTCGGCCTGGCCCTCATCGTCATCGGCGGCCTGAGCCTGCTCGGCAACACCCTGCTGCGCCTCGAAGCCTGGCGGCTGTGGCCGGCCATCGTCATCATCGCCGGCCTCACACTGACCGCTCCCGGTTTCCTCGGCCTGGCCCGGCGCGGATTTGGAGCCTTCTTCATTCCCGGCGTGCCGCTGCTCGTCACCGGCGGCATCCTGATGTTCGCCAGCCTGTTCCATAACTGGAACGTGTGGGCCGCCGCCTGGCCGCTGGTCGTGCTGGGCGTGGCGCTCGGATTCGGCATGGCGGCCCTCTTCATGCGCGTCCCCGGCCTGGCCTTCCCGGCCATCATCATCGGCCTGAACGGACTGGTGCTGGCCTTCTGCAACACCACCGGGCTGTGGGCCGCCTGGGCGCTGCTCTGGCCGATTGAACCGCTGGCCGTTGGCCTGAGCCTGTTCGTTTTCGGATTTTTCGAGCGCTCGCGCGGAGCCATCACCGCCGGGGTCATCCTGAGCGCCATCGCCGGGGTCGGCTTCTTCATGACCTCGTTCTTCAGCATGTTCAACTTCTCGCTGCTGCGCTTTGCCGCCCCCGCCATGCTCGTCCTGACCGGCCTCATCGTCATCGCCGCCTCCTTCCTGCGGAGGGAAGCGCCAGAGCAGACCCCCGAAGCGCAATAATTTGCGCTCCTTCTTCTTTCTAGCCACCAGACACTTTTGAAGCAAGGTGGTCGAGCAGCCCCGATAGGGGCGTACACCTGCACTTGCAGCGCAGGTGCAAGTGTCGAGACCAATGTTAGCCAATATAGCAGTTATTTTGGTTTCGATTGGTTGTCGAGCAGTTGGTCGAGTTCGTCGAGACCTGTCGAGACACGGCGGAAAATCACCGCCTGCTCGACCAACTGAATCAAACTGTACGGTGACTGGTCTTCTTTCTTCTTTCGTCTTTTCAACGAAAGAAGAAAGATGCTTTAACGCCAGTTTTATAGGATAATATCCCCATGAAACTTGCCACCCTCTGTTACGTCAAACACAACCAGCAGACCCTGATGATTCACCGCGTCAAAAAGGCCAACGACATCCACGCCGGGAAGTGGAACGGGCTGGGCGGGAAATTGGAGCCGGGCGAATCGCCGGAGCAGTGCGTCATCCGCGAGGCGCGCGAAGAATCCGGGCTGGAGATTCTCCATCCGCGCTATCACGGCCTGCTGGTTTTCGCCGATTTCAAGGGGGATGACTGGTACGTCTGGGTCTTCACTGCCGACCAATTCAGCGGGGAACTGGCTGAATCCGGCGAGGGCCGTCTGCAATGGATTCCCGACCAGGAGATTGCCCGGCTGAATCTGTGGCCCTCCGACCTGGTCTTCCTGCCCTGGCTGGAGAACGGCAAAATTTTTTCGGCGCGCTTCCAGTATCATGGCGAGGAGATGTTGGGGCATGAAGTGGCGTTTTATTAGAAGAAATGCCCCGGAAGCACCGTCCCGAAGGCTTCTGCGGCTCAACCAGTTTTTTCAGGGAAACCTTCGGGACGGTCATCAATAACGAATCTGTAGGGGAAGTGCCAACTGTTGGCAGTATAATCAGGAAATATGGCGGTCTTCGAAGGGAAACACATCATCCTCGGCGTCACGGGTTCCATCGCGGCCTACAAGGCCGCCGATTTGGCGTCCAAACTGACCCAGCAGGGCGCGCTGGTGGATGTGATTTTCTCTGCCGGGGCCGAAAAGTTCATTACCCCGCTCACTTTCCAATCTGTGACAGGCCGCCGCGCTTACACCGACTCTGATTTGTGGGGCGGCGAGGCGCACATCCTGCACGTCGGGCTGGGACACAGCACCGATTTGCTGGTGATTGCGCCCTGCACCGCCAATACCCTCGCCAAACTGGCGCATGGCATTGCCGATAACCTGCTGACCGTCACGGCGCTGGCGGCAGGTGGCGAAAAAGCCTGCGCAATCCCGATTCTTGTTGCCCCGGCGATGGATGCGGGCATGTACGAACACCCGGCCACGCAGGAGAATGTCCGAATCCTGAAAGAACGCGGCGTGACCTTCATCGGGCCGGCCGAGGGCCGCATGGCTTCGGGGCTGGTGGGGCTGGGGCGGATGGTCGAAGCGGCGGAAGTGCTGGGCCAAATCCGCCTGGCGCTGGGGCGTAAGGGCAAACTGGCCGGTAAACGCCTGGTGGTGACGGCGGGCGGGACGCAGGAGCCAATCGACCCGGTGCGTTACATTACCAACCGCTCGTCGGGCAAGCAGGGCTATGCGCTGGCGCAGGCCGCGCTGGACGAGGGCGCGGCGGTGACGCTGGTGACGCACCCGACCGGGCTGACTCCGCCGGTTGGGGCGCAGGTGGTCGAGGTCCGTACCGCGCAGGAGATGCTGGAGGCGGTGCTGAAGGCGGTCGAATCTGCTGATGGGCTGGTGATGGCGGCGGCGGTGGCGGACTTCCGGGTGAAGCGTGTCTCGGAACACAAGTTGAAGAAACAGGACGGGATTCCGCTGGTGGAACTCGAGGCGGCGCCCGATGTCCTGGGTACGGTGGCAAGGCTGCGGCCCGGTCTGAATCGCTTGAAAACGGTGGCCGGTTTCGCCGCCGAAAGCCGCGATGTGACGGAGAATGCCGTCGCCAAGTTAACATCCAAAAAATTAGATTTAATCGCCGCGAATGATATTTCCGCAGCCGATGCCGGGTTTGGCGTGGATACCAACCGAATCACCCTGCTGTATGCCGATGGCCGCCGCGAGTCCCTGCCGCTGATGGGCAAGGACGAGGCCGCGCGGGTCATCATCGAGCGGGTGGCGGCCTTAATGGAGTGATATGCGCGTTTTAGTCGTTTCTGATATTCATGCCAACCTGACCGCGCTGGAGGCCGTGCTGGCCGATGCCGGGGAGGTGGACGAGACCTGGTGCCTGGGTGATGTGATTGGCTACGGCCCCGACCCCAACGAGGTGGTGGAGCGCCTGCTCGGGCTGCCGAACCTGACCTGTATTTTGGGCAATCACGATGTGGCCGTGCTGGGGCAGATGGATTTCGCGGTGTTCAATACCGAGGCGCGCCGCTCGCTGCTCTGGCAGAAAAAGTCGCTTTCGCCTGGTAACGTGGCCTTCCTGGAGAGCCTGCCCCAGGAGACGCTGGCGCGCGGGGCGGTTTCGCTGGCGCACGGCAGTCCGCGCGACCCGGTTTGGGAGTACATCCTGAATACGCTGGTGGCGCGCCTGAATTTCGAGGCGTTTACCACGCCGTATTGTTTCATCGGGCATTCGCACATCCAGTGTATGTTCCGGCTGGATACAGAGCGCGACCGGGTCTCGCTGGACGTGCTGCGTCCCAACGAGACGTATCAACTGTTCCCGCGCGCCATCCTGAACCCGGGCAGCGTGGGCCAGCCCCGCGACCGCGACCCGCGCGCTTCTTACGCGATTTTCAACTCCCAAGCCGAGACCTGGGAGCCGCGCCGCGTGGCGTATGATATCGAGGCGGTGCAGAAGCGCATTCGGGCGGCGGAGTTGCCCGAAAAACACGCCATGCGCCTGGCGGAGGGGTGGTAAGACAAACGAGAGCGCCCATCTCTGATTGTGAGATGGCGCTCCGGGTTTTTTGCATTTTTTACAGGTCGTCAGACATGTCGGGAATGTGCTTCACCAGCCAGGCCATCGCCTCCTGGCGCGAGTTGACTTCGAGTTTCTTGAGCAGGCTGGAGACATGCGCCGAAGCGGTACGCTGGCAGATTTCCAATACTTCCGCGATGGCTGCGTCGCTCTTTCCCTCCACAACCAGCCTGGCAACCTGCCGTTCGCGTTCGGTCAGGCTGTCCCATTTTCGACCGGCGGTTTGTTTCCATTCGACAGCGCGCTTCAATTGCTCCGGGGTGAACAGCATTTCGCCGCGCGCAGCGCCGCGAATGTTTGCCAGCAGATGTTCCCCCTGCGCGCTCTTTTCGAGAAATCCTGCCGCCCCGGCCTCCAACATACGCGCAAGGAAAAAATCACGGGGGTGTCCGGTGACCACCAAGGCTACAATCTCAGGGAAGTTTTCGCGCACCCATTTTTCTACTTCCCAGGCGCGCGCGCCGGGCATTTTCAAGTCGAGCAGCAATACCTTCGGGCGCAGTTGTTCCACGAGCCGCATGGCATCGTCGCCATCCTGCGCTTCCCCCACCACTTCCATGTCGTCTGCCTGCTCAATCAAGGCCCGAATCCCGGCGCGGGCCACCGGGTGGTCATCGACAATCAGGATGGTTATCTTTGGCTGCATTGCTTCTGGTTCCTTTCCGCAGTCGTGACAATGGAAAAAATCATAACACAAAAATCCCGGCGCGAGGCCGGGAAAGCAAGCTTTGCTGAAATATTTTCTTACCGGTTTTCCTTAACCATAAAAGTCCAATTGCCATTTACCTGATTAAACGTAACTGCCTACCCTGCCATGAGCGAAACAGGCTGGTAGGAAAAGATGTCCCGCAAAGTGGCAAAGATATTTTTGCCTTGTTTTCTACAGGTGGCAATAATCGCTTGCAAACGGGCATAGACTT
>DAOUAZ010000318.1:0-4491 GCA_034432975.1 Anaerolineales bacterium
GAAAAACAGGATGAATGCAAAGAACGGCAGCAGGCCAAGCCAGTTCCAGAGCGGATGCTCGCGCCAGGCACGGGGCGGGGAGGTTTGTGGAAGGATGGACACTGGAGAAAAAAGGCGAAACGTCCCGAAGGCTGTCGGAAACCGGTCAACTTGCTCCAAAAAACCTTCGGGACGATGTTCGCAGCGCGTTACTTGATATCGAGACCGACCACGCTGTCCCACTGGGTTTTAATCAGTTCGCGGGCGGCGCTGAGTTGGTCGCGGCTGGGGACGACCGCGCTGTTGATAACCGCTGGATCGGGCAGTTTGGCTTTCAGGTCGTCGGCGACCACGCCGCGCTGGAGCATATCGGCCAGGCGGGCCGGGGCGCAGTAGCCCTTCATCCAGATAGTGTGGCCTTCGTCAGAGTACAGGAATTCCTGCCACAGGCGGGCGGCGGCGGGGTGCGGCGCATAAGCGCTGACCGCTTGCAGGTAGAACCCACCCCAGTTGACCGACTTGGGGTAGACAATTTCGAGCGGCGGGTTGCCGTCGAAGGCTTCCGCATTCGCCAAAGCCAGGTAGTTCCACTGGAAGGTGATGGGGGTCTCGCCCTTGGCAATCGAGCCGGTGTTGGCGATGAGCGGCAACAGGTTGCCCCTGGCGTTCAGTTCCTTGAAAAATTCCAGGCCGGGCTGGATGTCATCGAGCGAGCCGCCGTTGGCAATCGCCGCGGCATACACAGTCTGGGCAGCCTGGTTCGAGGCGCGTGGGTCGCCGGCCAGGGCAATCTGTCCTTTGTATTTCGGGTCGAGCAGGTCGGCCCAATCCTGGGGAACATCCTTGACGACGTCGAGGTTGATTTCAAAGACCAGCACGCCGTTGTAATCGGTGTAGAAGTAGCCATCGGGGTCCTTCAGGCCGGCAATCGAATCCCAGGTAGTGACTTTGTAGGGAGCCAGCAAACCCTGTTCCTTGGCGAGCGGGCCAAAGGCGGGGCCAACGTCGATGACATCGGGGGCCTGCGGGCCTTTGTTTTCCTTATTGTCGATAATGGCTTGCAGTTCGTCGGCGGAACCAGCTTCGGGGTTGATGGAATTAACCTTGATGCCATATTTTTCGCTGAAGGTCTTCATCATTTCGCCGTAGTTGCACCAGTCATCGGGCAGGGCAATCACGTTCAGTTCGCCTTCGGCTTTGGCAGCGGCAATAAGGGCCTCCATGCCGCCGCCTTCGGCAGCGGATTTAACCTGGCTCCAGTCAGCGGCTGGGGCGGGGGTCGCCTGTCCGCAGGCGGTCAGCACGACAGCCAGCAAGACCAGCAACGAGACAAGTTGCAAGGTGAGTTTGGAACGCATAGTATTCTCCTCGAACAGAAATGTTTGGAACGAATGGAATATCGAAATTGCGCAACAAGGGAATAATAGACGGTTTGTGTTAATCCCTTTTGCGCAAGGAATTAACATCTAGTTAAGAAGCGTTAAACATCCGCCCTACCTGCCAGCGCAACGCCATCGAATAAAAGTGAAAAGGAAACCATGTCATGCGCCTCCCACAAAGGGCCAGGCCAGCAGGGTTTTTGCATATCTTCACCTGAAAAACATGACATCCTTCCGCTGTTTTACGCCAAAAATTGTTGTATAGTTATTTTGTTAAGCAGATATTGAGAGGGAAGATGACAACCACTTCAGCGACCATTCAACAAGCACTGGAATTACTCAAGGCAGGGGACAAGGCAGCCGCCCAATCAATTCTCATCCCAGTACTCAAAGCGGAGCCTAATAATGCAGAAGCCTGGTACTTGCTTGCCTTTACCCTCCCTGACCAGGAACGAAGGCTGGAATGCTTCCAGGAAGTCCTGCGAATCGACCCGGAGAACCAGGCCGCCAAAAAACAAATTGCCCGCCTGACTACGCCCCAACCTGCGGCGGGCATGGCTCATGCCCAGGCCACCGCCCACACCCCCAGCCAGCCAGCCCGACCTGTGACGGACTCGACGCCTATCTACGCAGCCGCCCCTCGTCAATCGGCTGCGTCCTCACTGCCTGCTGAACAAGCGAGCAGCCCCAAACCCGGTAAAACCCGGCGCGCTTTGCCGCTGGAACTCATCCTGGGCGGCGTGGCGATTTTGATTATCCTGGGAATCCTGGGGGCTTATCTGTGGAACGGGATGAATACCAACCGGAAAGTTGCCGGGCTGTTCGACCAGGGCAATTGCAGCGAGGTGGCAGGCTACGCCGGGTTTGTGAAAACCTTCCCAAAAGCGATTTTCGGGTCTATGTTCAGCGTGTACGGGCAAGTGGAAGAGTGCCAGGCCTGGCTGGCGCTGGAACAGGCCCTCAACGCCCAGGACTGGTCATCGGCTTATATCATCATCGGGAACTATCTCCAGTCCTACCCGAACGGCGCGTTTGCCGCAGAGATGCAGCCCCAGGCTGGGGATGTTTTGCTCGCCTGGACGCAATCCCTGGCAGCCGAGAACCGGCACGAGATGGCTATCCAGCAGTTGAAAGATTTCCAGAAACGCTATCCCGATTCGCCATCGATGCCCGCAGTCCGGGAGGCGATGATGAATCACTACCTTCTTTTGGCCAAAACAGCCTTCGAAAAAAAGAACTACCCGGAAGCGGAAACCCATCTCAAGGTCGTTATAAACGCTGGCGAAGCCGCCTCCCCGAACCAGATGCAGCAAGCCACCCAGGGATTGGCCGTCGTTTACATGGAATGGGGACAGGCGCAGGCCAGGAATGGGGAAATCGAACCGGCCATCGAACATTACGATGCGGCCCAACAACTCGACCCTGGCCTGGCAGATTTCGACCGGCTGAAGACCCAGGCCAAACTGACCCGCGCCGCTGCCCAGGCTGCCAAAGGGAATTTCGACAAAGCCCTGGCAGAAGTGAGCGATATTTTGGCGGCATCAGAATCGGAGGCCGGGAAAATCGACGCGCTGGCCGCGCAAGAGAAAATCCTGAACGATTTTGCCCATTCCACTTCGATGCAGGCCCAGGAAAAAATGGCGGATGCAGCCAGAAATATGTGCCAGAAGCAGATTCCAGAACTCCCCATCTTCGGAATCGACCCAGAGCAGGTCCGGCTGGCGGTTGTTTCCCCATTCAATGTCGACCTATCTGCCGGGAACTGGCTGGCGAACACGCCGGCCGAATTACATTATGTGCTGTGCGTCGAAGAAACCCAAAAGGTCGTGCAAACCTGTCCATATAGTGGAGGTTTTACCGTGCGGCGAATCGAGTTTACCTGGGTTTTGTCGCTCTATGACCTGGGTGACGGTAAAGTTTTCAAAACGACGAAACTCAAAGGCTCGACGCCGCCCCGATGCGGGGGGCAGGAATGGTTCTCGCGCGGCGCAACTGGCAAAGACGTTTTGGGCGGGCGGCCAACCGTCCAGCAGATTGAAACCTGGCTGAATACGCTCAAACTTGTTCCATAAGACCGGGAGCGATTAACAGCCTGATGCCCATGAATAAAAAACTCGGAGAATTTACTCTCCGAGTTTTTTCTATTGAGAGTCCAGCCACCCCGCCAGGGCCTCGACCGGCAGGCAGCGCTGGGCGTCGCCCTGGCGGCCTGTGTTCCAGGTCAGGATTAAATCCCGTTTGGCGCGGGTGATGCCGACGTAGAGCAGCCGCAGCCGCTCGCGGACGTAATCGATGCGCGCCCGCATGGTCTCCGCGCCTTCTTCGTACCAGTCGTATTCGCCAGTCGCTTCGAGGGCGTTCAACTGTCCGAGCGCTTCGGCTTCGAGATTCAGGCCGCTGCGAATGAACCATTTCTCGCTGAGATAGCGGTCATACGGCTGCAACGAGGGGAAATCGTAATTGTTGACCGACATCAGGTAGACCCGGTCCCACTCCAGGCCTTTGGCTTTGTGCATGGTCGTCACCACTACCTTGCCGCGATAGCGCTCCGGGTCGAAGCCTGAATCGTCGGAGGAGAAACCGATGAAACGGCGCTCGTTTTTGGCAATCACGCCCAGCTCGGCGGCCAGTTCGGGCAATCGCCAATCGGGATGCTGGTTGGCGCTCTGGCGCAGCACCAGGGCCAGTTTGTGCGCCAGGGCCAGGTCGGCGGGTTCGGTGAACAGCTCCTGCGAAAGGGTCAGAATCATCTGGTCGATGGGCAGGAGGGTTGTCCCCTGCCAGCGGCGGATGACCTCGCGGAAGGCGAGCAGTTCATCCGCAACGGCCTGGTCGGATTCGGACTCGTCCAGGCTGGGGAAGGTCTCTCGGATATCGTCATTTTCCGCCGGGAACAAATATTCCTCGACCTTGCCGACCTTGCGCAGGAGTTCCGCGACGTGGGTGTACAGCCCCTTCCGGCCTTCGTCCTCGCGCCAGGCGCGCCGCCAGACCTGGCAGGCAATCGACAATTTGCGCGGGGAGGCCGGGTCGGCCAGGCAGCCCATCACGTTGGCGATGGCCCCGGCGGTGTTGCGGGTGTTGAGGGTGCTGTTAATCATCTCGACGAAGGGGATGCCCCGCTTGCGGAGCG
>DAOUAZ010000319.1:0-7856 GCA_034432975.1 Anaerolineales bacterium
AGTTCGTTTGCAATCAAAACCTTTTGGACACGGACACTTGCGCCTGCGCTGCAAGTGCAGGTGTTACGCGGATTACACGGAATCTCACGGATTTTTTAAGAAAAATCCGTGCGCCCCCTACGGGGGCAGTCCGTCAAATCCGTGAAATCCGTGTACAGGTTTTGGTTTTTTCGCGCCAAATCAGCCATGTTTTTTGTCTTTCAGGGCGAACCAAAATGAACTCTAAACTCAAGTGACAAGGCTTTAGCTCTGTTTTGCGGACTTTAAGAAAGGCGTGGCTCCGGGCAAAAAATTCCTTGACATCATTTGTACACAGGTGGTATATTCAGCGCGTTGTTAATCTATTCTTAAGGAAAGGAGCGCGCTTTATGTTTAGTAAATTCGCATCGGTCGTTGTTCAAGTCCAGACATGGGCGCGCCTGCCGTTTTAACGGAATTCACTTCCTGAAATCACGGCCACGGGTGCGTTCATGCCCCGTGGCTTTTTGATTCCCTTGTGAACGCAAAGAGACCCGCCAGGTTGTCTCGCCAGAATCGTTCAATTTTCTGGCAAGGGGCATTTGCCTGTCAAGCGGTCTGTTCGCAAGGGAAACCTTCCGGGTTGTGTCACCCGCAGGGAACAACGCTGCCAGCCACGGATAATCTCACGTGGCTGGTTTTTTATTTGTAACAGGAAGTGTACCCTTGAACGCTTTTCGAACCACCGAGCCCAATACCGGGTTCGTTACCAAAAAATCGACCAGCGTTTACCACATCCAGGCTGGCGAAAACAGCCTGGCCTGCACGCTTTCGACGCGCCTGAAACGCGAATCGGACGGCGACCCGGTTGCGATTGGCGATGTTGTGCGCTGGAACGAGGCCGGGCAGTTGACGGAAGTCCTGCCGCGCCGCAACCAACTGGCGCGCCGCGCCGCCCAACCGATGCCCGGCTCGTATGCCCACGAACAGGTGATTGCCGCCAACATCGGCCAGGTTATCCCGGTCTTTGCGGCGGCCAACCCCAAACCAGCCTGGAACCTGCTCGACCGCTATCTTGTCTCTGCCGAATCTGCCGAAATCCCGGCGCTGGTGGTGCTCACCAAGTTTGATTTGGTTGACGGGAAACCGGAGTCAGCCGAGATTCTGTCCATCGCGGCGGAATACCGCTCTATTGGATACGAGGTCATCGTCACCAGCGCGGTAACCGGCCTGGGGCTGGAGCAACTCCGCGCAGCGCTCTCCAACCGTCTCTCGGTCTTTGTCGGAAAATCGGGCGTGGGAAAAAGTTCCCTGCTGAATGCGCTCGAACCAGGATTGGGCCTCAAGGTCCAGCAGACCAGCCAGTTGACCGGCAAGGGCCGCCACACCACCACCCATCTTGAGATGTTCCCGCTGGCAGCGGGCGGCGCGATTATCGACACGCCCGGAATCCGCGAGTTTGGCTTGTGGGATGTGGAATCGGATGACCTGGCGCTGTTCTTCCCCGAAATGCGGCCCTTTGTGGGCGCGTGCAAGTTCGGGCTGGGTTGCAGCCACGACCAGGAGCCGGGCTGCGCCATCCGCCGCGCAGTCAACGCTGGCGAAATCAGCCCTTATCGTTACCAGAGTTATTTGAAGTTACGGGATGAACAACCATGAACGCGCGTTTTACCACCCGACGAACCTATACCCGCTCTGGCGGGATGCGTAACACCTTTGGCGATTTCGTTTGTCTGCATTGTCACAACTTCGTCTCAGCAGAGGCGGCGATTTCGGGCGTCCACAACCGCAACCATTGTCCCTACTGCCTGTCGTCGCGCCACCTCGATTTATTCGAGGCGGGCGACCGGCTTTCCGCCTGCAAGGCGCGCATGAAACCGGTGTCGCTAACGCTCAAACGCTCTACCGGCAAATACGCCCGCCCCGGCGACGGAGAATTGATGCTCGTACACGTATGCGAGGAGTGCGGCAAGGTCTCGATAAATCGGATTGCTGCGGATGACGACAATCGACTGGTGATGAGTCTCGTCGCCAGAAATCTCGATGACAGCCTGCGCTGCCGGTTGGACGAAAACGGGATTGCGCCCATCGAAAGCGCCGAGCTCCAACTGGTCAGGCGAGGGCTGTTTGGCCTGAGTTAAAGAACGCGCCCGGCAGGGAAATTTCCCCGGGCGTGTTTTCTTATGGCGGGTCGCGCTGCTGACATATCTATACTTTTTGCAAGGATATTCACATTCCGCCGGAATGGCTGGGAATTACAATAATATTAGGTTAACGCATTTCGCCAAAAATGGCATAAAATTGACTCAAACAGGAACAGCATCGATGAACGATTCTACTTTCGAACAAAAAACACCTGATGAAATCAAAGAGATTATCTTCTACAACGACCGTTTCCTGGCGATAGCCTATTCGGTTGCGGCAGCGGGCTTCATCATTTTGATTCTCAACCTGCTGCGCATCGGTGGGAACCGGTTCGTGCAGGGATTGAACAGCGTCGTAGCCCTGGCGGCGGCTGTTACGCTTTTGGTGCTTGCGCTGCGCATTTATGAGCGTTTGAAAAACACCCCGCGCGCTAATTTGCTCTGGATGGCGATTTCGATAGGGGTTGGGCTGTGGGCGCTTTTGGAAGCCATTCGCTCGATTGTGTTTTTTGCTTCGGCTGCGCCGCGTTTTTCGGTGTTGAATTGGTTATGGGTGCTTGGGTACCTGCCCATGTTTTACGGCCTTTATCTTCGGTATATCGACCTAGAGTTGCCGATAACCGAACGGCAGCGGCAGGTGCTGTGGGGCGGCGCGGGACTGGGGTTGGTCTTTGTCGT
Organism: Anaerolineales bacterium; assembly: GCA_034432975.1. GTDB lineage: Bacteria > Chloroflexota > Anaerolineae > Anaerolineales > Villigracilaceae > UBA5195. The sequence continues at coordinate 2,781 of DAOUAZ010000319.1, forward strand.
TGCAACCCTGTTCATTCCACTCGTGGCAGGGCGCGCGCCCAGCGTGGGCGGCAGTATTGCCGGCTTGTTGTACGCGCTGGCCGACCTGGGGTTGCTGTTCCTGTTGGGGAGCATCATCCTGTCCCAGTGGGGAAAGTTCGGCGGCCCGTGGAAATATTTCGCCGCTGCTATTGGAATGAAATTCCTGGGCGAAGCAGTGATACAGTACCCGGCCAACCTGGGGATAGGATTCTTGCTTTCCTTTGCCAATTTTTTCCATTACGCCTGGTATGGCTTTGCCGCTTTTGGTTTGTTTACTTATGAGACGGTGCTGGCTTACCAGTTCGAGCCATCAAAAAAGGTTGCCGTCAAAGAAGAAGTTTCTCCCAATGCAAGCGCGCTCCTGTTTACGGATGAGCAGGATACCGTCATCAAGACCAGCATTAATTTCCGGTATGTGATGCGCCTGCCCGATTCGATTGTCACTGCCGGCACGCCGCTCATAAAAGTTTTGGGATTGTCGGAGGATGTTTTTCAGGATTTCAAAACCCAATTGCGCAAACAGGGAAACATAAAAAAATATGTAGTGGAACCGTCCTATTTCCGCCCCGGGTACAAGGCCTGGATTACAGCGATTGTGTCATCAGACCAGCAAAGGCGTTACAACGGCATGGATATGGTCGTGCAGGTGGTAACAGAGGGGATAGCAGGCGCAGGGTTGACGAACGAAGAGCGCGCCCTGGTGGAAAACATCTTTTACCTGAGCGGCGCGGCGGGGGAAGACAGCGAAAACCTGCTCATCACCTATTTCAACATTCACTACCGAATGCTGGCAGGCCTGGCATTTCAGTACGAAGGCTCGCGCCGGGCGGCGGGGTTGAGCGACAGGGTTAACCAGGCGGCAAAACAAAACAAGTTGATGGTGCGCGTATTGGAGCAGGAAATCAACGTTCCAGAAAACGTCAAAGTAGATGACCTGGGCAAATCCGTTTCCATCCTGCTTGCCACTGGGCGCGAATACCTGTCTGGCCTGGCCGGAGCAGAGACTGTCAGGCGGGAAACCGAAACCCTTCACCGCGAAGCCGACCGCAGCACCAAAAGTTTGATTAAAAAATACGACCTCGCCAGGATGAACTGAACCACCCAGCAAGGATTGTCCTGAATACTGACGAAATCGTCCGAGGAATATCACTCGGACGATTTCGTTTTTCCAGCGTACAATAGGGCGACCATAACACTGCCCAGGAGTTCACTGTGAAAATCATCTTACAAGTTTTCAAATGGATTGGCATCAGCCTGCTTGGGCTGGTCATCCTCGCCCTCATCATCTATGCCCTGCTCCCCAAAGGCCCGCGCGACCTGATGGACTATACCGACCTGACCGGCACGCAAAAACCGCTCTTCGTCGGCCAGGAATACGCCATCGTGACCGGCACGCCCTGGAGCACCCAGGCCGGTTTGGCCGTATTGGAGAAAAACGGCACCGCCTGTGACGCCGCCGTCGCCGCGCTGCTGACCCTCAACGTCACGCATGGCGAAGCATCCTCCTTCCCCGGCGTCGCGCCCATGCTCTATTACAACGCCCAAACGCAGGAGGTCAAATCCTACATCGGCGCGGGCAAAGCCCCGATGGCGGCCACCATCGAAAAATTCAGGGCCGCCGGTTACGAAACCGTCCCCGATTTCAACATCTGGGCCCAACTCGTCCCAGCCTCGCCCGATGTCATCATCGCCCTGTTAACCGAGTGCGGAACGATGTCCTTCGGCGAACTGGCCGCCCCAGCCATCCAGATTGCGCGCGAAGGCTTCCCCATCCACCCCATCATGTACCGTAACCTGGAATTTTCAGCGCTGGAACGGATTGGCTTCAGCATCATCATGCCCGAAACCGCCCGCGTCTACCTCCAGGGCGAGTTCTGGCGTCCCATCCACCTGCACGACCGCATGAAATTCCCCGACCTGGCAAACACCCTCGAAGCCCTTGCCAACGCCGAGAAGACCGTCCTCGAAGCGGGCGGAACGCCCCAGCAGGGCTACCAGGCCGTGCGCGACTACTTCTACAAAGGCCCCATCGCCCAGGCCATCGACGCTATGCACAAAAAACAGGGCGGCCTGATGACCTACGACGACCTCGCCGCCTACACCGGCGGCTGGGAGACGCCCGTCAGCGGCAGTTACGGCGCATACACCTTCTACAGCAACGGAACCTGGTCGCAGGGCGTGGTCGAGCCGATGGTGCTGCAAATCCTCGAAGGCCTCGACCTGCAAAGCATGGGGCATAACTCCCCGCAGTATATCCACACCGTCACCCAGGCCATCGAACTGGTCTTTGCCGACCGCGAAGCCTATGTGGCCGACTCTGCTTTTGTAAACGTCCCGCTCGAAACCCTGCTCTCGAAAGAATATGCCGTTGAGCGCCGAAAATTAATGACGGAACGCGCCTTTGGCAATCTCCCGCCCGCCGGGCAAATTCCCGGCTTCAGTCCGGCCTCCGCGCAACCAAAGACCCCGGTCACGAGCCTGGCTTCCGCTATTTTAGCGGAGGCGCATCCCGGGCAGGACACCTCCCAGGTAGTCGTCCTCGATAAATACGGCAACTCGGTCGTCATGACCCCCTCCGACTTTCCGAAAAGTCCGATGGTGCCCGGCACCGGTCTCAACCTGGGCGACCGCATGAACCAGTTCCGCCTCGACCCAAATCACGTTGGCGCGCTCCAGCCGGGCAAGCGCCCGCGCATCACGCCCCACGCCGTGATTGTGTTCAAAGACGGCAAATACTTTATGTCCTACAGCACCCCCGGCGGCGACATGCAGGCCCAGGCGTTGGCGCAGGTCTTTTTGAACATGGTCGTCTTTGGCATGGATGTGCAGCAAGCCGTCAGCGCGCCGCGCTTCTATAGCATCTCTGCCCCTTCGTCATTTGCCCCGCACGAATACACCGTCGGCGGCCTGCGCCTCGAGCCGCCGCTGGCTGCCCAGGTGAGCGAAGCGCTCAAAGCATTGGGCTACGCCGTCCAAGTGGATGAAAAATACCCGCTGGATAAAGACTTCGGCGCAGTCGGCGCGATTCACATCGGCCAAGACGGCCTGATTTACGCCGGAGCCGACCCGCGTGAGGAAACCACTGCCGCAGGCAAATAAGCGGCGCAACTTTTTAACCGCTTCGGCATCCAAGTAATCAAATCATCTCAAACGAGGTTTCCATGTCTAAAAAATCGACTTCACGCGCTGCAACCCGTCGCCGGGAATACCAGAATAACTCACTCGGCGGTTTCTTGCGCCGCCCGGCGGCCCAATTGGGAATTTTAGGCGTCGCCGCGCTGGTGATTATCATGCTCATCACCGGGGCCAATGGCGGCTCTGGCGGCCTGGCCGCCACCATCAGCACCCAAGACGCCTACACCCTCTACCAGCAAGGGGACGCCTTCTTCCTGGATGTGCGCGAACAAGAAGAGTGGGACGAGTATCATGCCCCCAAGACCACCCTCATCCCGCTGGGGCAACTCGCCGCGCGCATTGGTGAAATCCCGGTTGCCAAAGACAAACCGATAGTCGTCGTCTGCCGCTCCGGCAACCGCTCCGACGAAGGCCGCGATATTCTCAAACAAGCCGGGTTTACCAACGTCACCAGTATGGATGGCGGCCTGAAAACCTGGCGCGACCTGGGTTACCCCATCGCGCCGTAAAATTGCCCGTTTTAACAAACGGAGTCCAAAGTTGGGAGACTTTGGACTCCGTTTGCTTTATTCGCGCAGATTAGCGTGGATTAGTGGATTCTGACTTCCTCACCAGCACCTTCAAATCCTCCAGCAACTCATCCGCTGTCAGTCCATAGGGCCAGGTCAGGATAAGCCCGCCTTCCCGGTTCAGCACCAGGGTAGTGGCCGTGTGGTCAACCGTGTAATAACCGTTCTCGTCGGGCGGGTTAATCTGGTAGAAAATGCCAAAGTCCTTTGTCACGGCATCGATTTGCGCCTGCGTGCCGCTCAACCCCACAAAGTCTGGATGAAACGCGCTTAAATACGAAGCCACTCGTTCCGGCGTGTCTTTTTGCCAGTCGACCGCCACGAGAATCACCTGCGCCTCGTCTGCTTTCTCGCCCAGGTCGTTCAAGGCCTGGCGCAGATTCGCCAGCGTGGTCGGGCAGACATCGGGGCAGGAGGTATAGCCAAAGTACAGTACCACAATCTTGCCGCGAAAATCGCTCAACGAGACCGGGCCATCCACTGATTGCAGGGTGAAATCGGGCATCGGCTTGGGCGGCTCGATGACCATGCCGCGCAGGGTCGGCGGCTGCATCAGTTGGAAAATGCCAATTCCAACCAGCAACAGCAGGGTGAGCGCAACAACCAGAAGAAAAGGACGTTTCATGAGACTCCAGGGCGGTCTAACGGCTCATCACCTGCAATTCCACCGTCACTTCGCCCACGTTCTCGAATTTTAATGTACATGCGGTTGTTTCACCAGCCTTCACATCCTGCTTCAAATCCATCAGCATGATGTGATACCCGCCGCGCTTCAGTTCAACAATTTGCCCGGCAGGAATTTCGATGGCCGCCACCTCGCGCATTTTCATCACGCCGCCGTCCATCTTCGTCTCATGCACCTGCGTCATCCTGGCCGCGCCGCATGAAGCACTCAATAGCCGGTCTGCCGCCCCGCCGGTATTCTTGATAGACAAAAATCCGCCGGTCACTTCGCCGGTTTTACCCGCCATGGCAATCGGTTGGTAGATTTCGATCCCGTTTTGCGAAACCGCCGGGGCTTCCGACGCGCAGGCGCTCAACAGCGCCAAAACAAGGACAATCAGGAAGAAGCTTCGTTTCATAGTCTCACCTCGCTCGAAATTTATATCACAAGAGCCTTTTATCGATTAGATACCTCCGGGATGAAAAAGCCGCGCCAAAACGGTGATTCAGATTCAGCCCGCTCATCACCCGATAAGACCGGCAGGGCATGACGCCCCAAATTAAAACGCAAATTCCGCCCGCGCGGGGTATAATGAAAATGTGTTCTAATTTCGCCATCCGTTCCCCGCTCCGCTTCTCCGTTGTCCATCCGTTCCCCACTCCGCTTCTCCGTTTCATCCGTTGTCCA
>DAOUAZ010000320.1:0-2812 GCA_034432975.1 Anaerolineales bacterium
GCTGCTGTTGGGACGTTTCGGCGAACCGGTCGCGTATAGTTTTTATGAGCCTTCGCCGACGATTACCTTATCGCCAACCATCACCCTTTCCCCAACGATTACGCTTTCGCCGACCATCACGCTCACACCCACCGTGACCGACACACCTTCCATCACAGACACCCCTACCATCACCCCCACCCCTTTCATCCCGGCAGCGATCGAAGCCTTCTTTAGCAGCGCAGTAACTCCCGACCCGGCAGCCATCTTCAGCCAGTTGGTCTTTGCGCGCGGCTTCGACCCGCGCACCTATCAACCAATTGGCGCTGGAACTGTTTTCCAAAACCCAATCGAACGGCTGGTGGTTTTGTATTCGTATGACGGGATGAAGCCCGGCGCGCAATGGTCGGCGATCTGGCTGCGGGAGGGCGAACTGGTCTATTACGAAACTGCGCCCTGGAACGGCGGAACCGGCGGCTACGGCTTTACCGAATGGCAGCCCTTGCCTGACCAGTGGAAACCCGGCAACTACGAAGTCCAAATCTTTGTCGGTTTAGAATGGAAAGTGGTGGGGCGTTTCATCGTGGAGGGTGAACCCGCCACCCTGACGCCGACCCGCCCGCCCTCCGCCACGCCCAGCGAAACCGCTACGCGCCGCATACCGCCGACAGCGACGGCCTCCGCCACCCGCATGCCCACTTCGACGCGCGCGCCGTCCGCTACGCCAACCGCCTCGCCGTTACCGAGCGCGACGCGCACCCCGCGCCCCTCCGATACGCCCTGGCCGACCGCAACGCCATAAATCGACGATGAATACAACACCGCTCGTCCCCAATTCAAGCACTCTCCCAGCCTCCCGCTTCTGGCGGGAATGGCTTGGCAATTCGCTGCATTTCCCCATTCTCAACATCCTGCTCGAAATCCTGGTTTCAGACCCAATTTACTACCTGATTTCCCCCAACCTGGTCGGCCTGCTCCTCGCCAGCATTTTGCAAGCCTGGGCATTGAGCCGCTGGGAGAGGATGGCAAACCCACGCCGCCTGTTGGGCAACTTGATTGGCCCGGCAACATTTACTGCCATTGGATTATCCCTGCAAGGAACAGAGTTCCTTTCCGCGCCCAATCACATTGCCTACTGGGTCTTTGGGCTGCTCTTTGGCATCGTTCAGGGTATTCGGCCAAAAACAAACTGGCTGCACGCTGTTTCTGTTTTCGGGGAAGCCCTGCTGCGCGGTGTGATGGCCGCCGCCATGGTTTACATCCTGCATGCCCGGCTCGACCCCATCGCAACCATGCGCATCCCCGATTTCCTGCTCGAGCCGGAACACCTGTTTGTCGTCCTGGCCCTCCTGTTGTCAGGACTGACTGCCGAACTTTGGAGCCTGGCTGCCAGCCGCGCGCAGGAGACACAGCCCAATCTCCACGCTGAACCCGGGCGGGCATGGAAGCGCGGTTCTCAAGAACAGGTCGTTGAATCTCCTGCAAGCCAGACAGCGCAGCGGGAAGAACGAATCATCCTGGCGATGGACATTCGCGGACTGACCCACTGGAGCGAGGCGCGCCAGCCCGAAGAGACGGTCAGCCTGCTGAACCGGTATTACCAGACTACCGAGGCTACCCTCAACCGGCATCAGACGCTGAAAATAATCCTGCGCACCGGGGAGGTGCTGGCGCTCTTCGACCAGGTGGATGACGGGCTGCAAGCCGCCCTGAAATTGCGCGTGCAAATCAACGCCCTGCTTCACCGTCATGGGCTGGGCGTGGGAATCGGGCTGCATTCCGGGCCGGTCGTGGAGGCATGGCTGGGCGGCAGGGATGTCAAAGTGATGGATGTAGTGGGGGATTCGGTCGAGGTTGCCCGGAACATCGAGGCCAACGCCGGGCTGGGAGAACTGCTGGTCTCTGAAAAAATGCGTATCGCTATCGGCGCAACCTTCCGGGCCGGGCCGAAGCGGTTCTTGCCGCTCCCAGGCCGGGACGAGCCAGTGATGGTCTATCCACTCGAATAGCCAATCATTGCCACTACGCTAACCCAAAATCCTCCCTGGCGGGCATCCACTCGTCGATGTTGCGCAGGATGCGCGGGACGAGCGCATAGCGGGTCACGGTCAGGCCGGGGATGGCGGGCAGGGTGTGGCGGATGAATTCGCGCAGGGCGTCGTTATCCTTGAAGCGCGCCTCGATGGACATTTCGGTATTGCCCTGCCCAAAGGCGAGATAGGTGATTTCGGGCATCGACATCAGCGTTTGCAGGATTTCCGCCTCATGGGCTGGGTCGGCATCGAGCAGGATGTCAGCAGCGGTGATGTAGCCAAAGGCCAGCGGGTTGAGGATGGCCGTCAGGCGGATGGTCCCTTCCCCGACCAGCCGGTCGATGCGCTTGCGCACGGTGCGCTCGTTGGTGCCGGTCTGGCGGGCAATTTCGGAGGCGGAAAGGCGCGCATCGGCGTGCAGGGCGCGGATGATGTCGTAGTCCAACTGGTCCAGGATGAGTTTTCGGGGCGGCATAATTCTCTTTCGGAAACGGCAGATGCCGAAATTCTAACACTTTTTGGGGGAAGACGGTATCATCTCAAAAAGATAGGGAAACGTCCCGACACTTGCGCCTGCGCGACAAGTGCAGGTGAGGTTGGCTTGAAAAGATTGGTTGAGCCGCTCAAACCGCTCGGCTGAGCGCTCGCGGCGAAGCCTTCGGGACGGTGCTTCTCTCCCCAAAATAATGAGAAGATATGGAAGACGTAAAAAAATGACAGTCACCTGCCTGGTGACTGTCACCTTCGTTCAGATTGGTTAACTCATCGTCAACGTCATGACGGCTTTTTGGGCGTGCAGG
>DAOUAZ010000321.1:0-3344 GCA_034432975.1 Anaerolineales bacterium
GTCATTGCGACCGCTGATGCCATCATGGGTGAGTCGCTGCGCGATGACGCCGATTTCGTCCTGATTAAACCCATTACGTTTGCCCAACTGCGCGATATGTCGGCGCGGTTGAAACCAACTGACTAAACGCAGCGCGGCATTCATGCCGCGCCAAAAAAGGGGCTGTCCCAAAAAAGGACAGCCCCTTTCACTTAATCTGAGACAAAACTGTAGCAATCAAATTCCGAACCATAAGGCGTAAGGATGCTGACCGACCAATCCCCTAAATCTTTCACTTTGTATCGGGTTAGTGGCTCAATGACTTGTTTCAGGGCGGAAGATGCGCGAAGGTCAGAGAGGTGGAAGGCTTGCCAGGAAGTGTCTCGGCTGCGGGATTCGGCTCGGAACTGGTAACAGGCCAATGCCGCGCCGAGCCGCTCGCGGGTCGCCTGTTCTACGCCCTGGGCCTGGTACAGATTGACCATGACGGGAACCGCATCCGCCGAGAGCGAGGCCAGGTAGCCGACATCCAGCGTTTCGCCCTGCTCGAATCGCTGGATATTTTGCCGGACGATAAAGGAGTCCACATCCAGCAGCGCCAGCGTGAGCGCGAACCCGATCGAGGTCAGCAGGGCCGCCAGGGCGAACAGCCGCTGACGCTGGAATACATCGAACGCAGCGACAGAAACCAACAGGGCGGCCAGCCAGGCGATGAAAACATGCGTGTAAGCGCGCAGGCGCGTGAAGCCGTAGGCGGTTTCGTACAGCACCAGCCGTTGGAAGGCCGAAACGAGCATGACGCCTGCCAGCAAGGTCAGCGCCACGCCCAGCCCGGAGAAGATTTTCTGCTGGGCCTCCGTTTCGCGTTTGACGACCGCGCTCAGCCCCAGGAATAAGAGCAGGGAGAAGAAGGCAACCGCCGCCAGTTCGCCAAAGCCGCGCCGGGCGTATTCGGCGTAGGTGAAACCTTCCAGGCGGATGTTGGCCTGCCCGCCAAAGAAATACCCGAACTGGACGGCGACGAAGACCCCAAAGAGCAGGATGAGGCTGCCCAGCACGATGGCGGCCTCGGTGAAGCCGAAAAAGCGCGGCACGAGCGGCTTTTCGAGGCCGAGCAGTTTCTCATCGCTGGAGCGCGCGGCGGCGTGCAGGTAGACCCCGGCCAGGACGTAGGCGAGCAGGGCAATGTAAATGGCGCGGAAGATGTATTCGGGCAGCTTTTCGAGCCGAAACAGGGCGATGAAGTCATCGAGACGTTGGGCGAAGACCAGGTCGGCGGAGGAAAGCAGGGCGGCGAAGAAGGCCACGACCGGGATGGCGACCAGGATGCCGCGCGCGACCGGCCAGACCGGGCTGGGGCGTTTCTCCCCGTTGGCGGCTGTTTCCTGTTTCGTGCGCCGCATTTCAGCGGAGAATATCCCGGCGCGAACGAAGACGCTGCCCAGCAGGTCGAAGCCGCGCGCGAAATAGTCGGCCAGGCTGTATTCCATCCAGCGCCCGCCGCGATAGGTGACGGCCAGCCCGGCCATTAGCACCAGGGTCAGGAGGTGGGACAGGAAGACAGTCAGCGGCTCGCTGCGCAGGAAAGTGAATGCCGAAAAAACGAGGAGTAATGGGACCAGGAGCAGGGTTTTTCTGGCGGGGCGGATGCCCTCGCGCGCGAGCAGGAGGAAGCCGGCCAGCAGGGTTACGAGCGTGTAAATGGCAAAAGAGATGCCTCCTGGCTCGTGTCCCCAAAAGAGCAGGTCGAACAGCCAGCCGAGCGCAAGGACGACTATCCAGAATTGGGTTGGGAATTTCTTCATTGTGCCTCCGTAATTTTCTACAGGATAGTCCCTTTTTTCTGGCGTGTGCTATCAGAGAGGCTCTGATAGTCTCAAATGCTTATAAATTCATAAGAGTTGAAATCGGCCTATTGACATCCGATTATTTCTATGTGATACTTTTGTCATCATTCAGGGGTAAACAATCTATTTCACTGCTATCCTTTAGAAAGGAGGAGGTGATGTCTAGCATGGACAGTAACAGTATCCAACGCGGCGCAGTGGCATCCCTCCTCAGTTAATCCCAAGGAAGCCGCTGCGCCAAACCGAATGCCGTCCGCAAGGGTGGCATTCTCGCTTTAATACATCAGTTAGCGGAGCAGGAGCAGGTTTGATAGCGGTTGCGCCTGTCAGACAGGCTTTGCAACCGCTTGACGCTTCTCCGCGAGTAGACTTCATCCAGATGAAGGTGAAGTCTATTCTTTATATGACACCCGGCACGTTGTCTACCGGCCCGCAAAACTCACTGCCAAAGAGTTGGAGGCTGGCTACTGGTCTGCTTATCGGGAATTCTATCGCTGGGATAACATCTTCCAATCCGCTTTCGCGCAAACGGGCAATCTGGAACGGATTCGCCACATCGCTTACGCTGGCGGCTGGAAGAAATTCGAGCCGCTTTGGGATTGGGTCATCCGGGCCAGGCGGGTTGCCGGTTTCCTGCCCTTGCTCGAAACCATCCTGTCCGGCGCGAAGGGCAATCTGGCGATACCTTCTTTGCCGGGGAAAAACAAACCGGACGAGAATAAACTCTCGTCCGGGCCGGTTACACGGCAGGTTTAGCCATCTGCCTTGCCTGCCAATCTTTGATGATAAAGGGAATGTACAAAACCAGGCACATCACCAATCCAATGATTTCGATGTAAGCGATATAATACGGCCAGGGCGGCAGCACGTCCAACAGGCTGGCGGTGTCGGGTTTACGGGCAATGAACAGGTAGTTCGAGCCTATCCACTGGTTGACCACGAAGACAATGCCCATATACACGTTCATCCAGATAAAGACTCGCCCCAGCGATTTCCAGGTTGGACGGAAGCCCTCCACAACGGTCATGTAAATCGCCGCAGTGACAATCAACCCGTGCGAGATATAAGTCTGCCAGAAACGATAATGCGGAAAACCGTACAGTCCCACATCCGGCGTCAGGAGCGCCTGCAAAGCCCCGGCAATCCCCATGAAATACATGAACTCATAAACGCTGTAGTTGCGCGTTACCAGCGCCAGCGCGCCGCCCCACACCAGCAGTGAACACAGGTGCAGCGGCAGCATGGTCTGGATGTCCCACAGGCCGACCGCATAGTTCCAGATGTGCCAACCCACCTCGTTGGCCCATAAAATGACGGCAAGCGTCCAGCGCAGGCGGCGGCGCGCCTCTTCTGTCGTAGATTTGAAACGTAATAATCCGATATTTAGCAGGATAATGATAAGGAGCGCCGCAACGTGCGGCGGGCCGAACATTTCGAAGGCCGGGCCGGTCCACTCTTTGGCAAAAAACTGTCCAATATTCATAGAGAATCCCTTTCTTTGCAAAACGCCAGAGATTT
>DAOUAZ010000322.1:0-14152 GCA_034432975.1 Anaerolineales bacterium
GTCACAGTCCTCGATTCGAGCCAACTCAGTCTGGGGACGGGTTTCCTGGTCGAAAAGGCCGCCCAACTGGCGGCTGCCGGTCACTCGCTGGAGCAGATTTTGTCCGCGCTGAAGGAGCAAATGCAGCGTAGTTATGTCTTTGCCTCGCTCAAGACGCTCGAATACCTGCGGCGCGGCGGACGGATGCATAGCGCGGTGGCCCATATCGGCGAATTTCTCAGCATCAAGCCGTTGCTGCACATGAACATGGGCAAATCCTCAGTCGAACGCGTCCGCACCCAGAAACGAGCGACCGAACAGTTGATGACCTGGCTGGAACAGTACGCGCCCTTCGAGCGTTTGGCCGTTCTCCATGCCGGAATCCAGCAGGAAGCCGAAGCCCTGCGCGAGAGCGTCCGCGCCTACTGGCCGGGCAATGACGTGCCGGTGCTGCAAATTACGCCTGCGTTGGGCGCGCACCTGGGAGTTGGCGCGCTCGGTTTTGCCTGTATCTCGAAAAAATAGGACAAATTGGTTTCACCCTGTTCTCAGCCTGGATTGTCTACCGCGAGAAATCTATCCCGGTGACTATCCTGTGGATTGTGGCAGTCATGACCCTGGGCGCGCTCGCCATCAGCTTGTACGCCTTCCTGGCCTTGCGCGCCAGCCGGGGCACCTGGCAAAAATTCTTCATGGGCAAGCACTCGGCCTGACATATCACCCTGGCATTTCTTCATGGACAATAAGCGCCTTTTCTCCGTCATTTTCGTGGTCTTCATCGACTTGCTCGGCTTCAGTCTCATTTTGCCGCTGCTGCCGTATTATGCCGATACCTTTGGCTCGAATGAATTCGTCACCGGCCTGCTGGTGGCCTCTTACGCCGCCATGCAGTTGATTGGCGCGCCCATCCTGGGGCGTCTCTCCGACCGCTATGGCCGTCGTCCCATCCTGCTGGTTAGCATTTTTGGCACTTTCCTCGGCTTTCTGCTGCTTGGCTTTGCCAATTCCCTGTGGATGCTGTTTGCCAGCCGAATCCTGGACGGCTTCACCGGCGGCAACCTGAGCGTGGCGCAGGCCTACATTGCCGATGTGACGGATGAGAAAAACCGCTCGAAGGGACTCGGCCTGGTGGGTGCGGCCTTTGGCCTGGGATTCATCATCGGCCCGGTCACGGGCGGATTCCTCAGCCAGTGGGGATACGCACTCCCGGCCTTTGTCGCTGCCGCGCTGGCCTTCCTCAACCTGGTCCTGGTCGCCGCCTGGCTGCCCGAATCGCTGACCGCCGAAAGACGCGCCGCCATGCCCGAAAAGCAACCGCCTGTGACGTTGGACGCGCTCCTGCAAGCCTTGCGGCGTCCCTTTACCGGCTCGCTGCTCATCACCCGCTTCTTCTTTGGCCTGGCCTTTGCCATTTTCCAGACTATTTTCGCGCTCTACGCCTTGAAAAAATTCCAACTCGATGCGCGGGATACCGGGCTGGTGCTGACCTACGTGGGCGTCTTATCGGTTTTCGTGCAAGGTTTCCTGATTGGCCGCCTGACCCAACGCTTCCGCGAGGATGTCTTGATTGCGGTTGCCGTTGTCGTCATGGCGGTTTCCCTGCTCGGCTGGGCGGTTGTCCCTTCGGTCTTCTGGCTGCTGGTTATCCTGACGCCGACCGCCATGGCGGGTGGAATCCTGAACACCGTCCTCGCCAGCACCCTGACCAAAGCCGTGCAGGCTCAGGAAGTGGGCGGGATTCTTGGCTTGGCTGCTTCCATCGAAAGTCTGACGCGCGTCATTGCCCCCACGCTGGGCGGCGCGTTGCTCGGCGGGCTGGGAACCTGGGCGCCGGGATTGTTTAGCGGCTTGCTGCTGGCGGTTTTGAGTGTTTACGTCTGGCGCGTTATCTACGGACACCCGATTGCTGCCGAAATCCGCGCCCGCAACGCAGCGGCTTCGGCCCCGGCGGGTCATTAATTTGAGTTATCCGGTTGACCAACAAGTACATCCGGACAAACAGGAGAACCAATCATGCAAAAAGATATTTTGAGCAACTTCTTTGGCAAACTCATGCCGATGTTCCCGCCGCGCAGTGAGGCCTTCCTGAAAAGCGCCACGCGCGAGGATTTGCAGCGGGTCAATTTTCGTTATATTTTCACCGTGCAGGGCATGGTCGAAATCAGTCACCTGATTGAGGACGCAATTATGTCCAGCCCGGGTGTTTCGGAGACTCACGTTTCGTTCCAGTATTTTTCGCGGGTGGCCGACCAGGCCGAGCGGTATACCCGGGTAGCGCAGGCTTCTACCGGTTTGTGGCTGTACGGCGTGCCGGATGCGCCCCTGCCGGAGTTCGCGCGCGCAGTTGCCATTGATACCAGCGGCACGCCCCTGGAGCATTACTGGTTCGTGATTGCCTACGGGCCGGGAATCCACATGACCCTGCTGGCCGAGGAAGTCAACCCGGTCGATCGCCTGCCCGGCGAACCGCGCATGTACGAGGGGTTTTATACCTTTGACCAGAATTTTGCCTTCAAAGTGCTGACTGTTTTACACAAACTGTTTCCTGAACAGGTGGGCGAGCCGACCCTGCCGGAGCTGCTGGAGTAGCGCGTCATTGCGCACGTCTCACTGGTAACTGTTCTATGCCTTCTCTCTGGTGGATTCGCCGCGACGTTCGTCTCTCCGATAACCCGGCCTTGCACGCTGCCCTCAAGCGCGGGCCGGTCATTCCTGTTTTCATCCTCGACCCGCACCTGCTGGAGCGTACCCCGGCCCGGCGGCAGGCCTTCCTCTTTGGCGGTCTGCGCGCACTGGATTCCGAACTCCAGAAGCGCGGCTCTGGTCTGGTGATTCGGCGCGGCAAGCCGGAAATCGAACTCCTGAATCTCATCATCGAAACTGGCGCGCAGGCCATCTACGCCGAAGCAGATTTCACGCCCTACGCCCGTGCCCGTGACGAGCGGATATCCGAATCCCTGCCGCTGACCCTCGTTCAGGGGCAAACCGTCCATCATCCGGCCTCCGTTCTCAAGCCGGATGGCCGCCCCTACACCGTTTTCACGCCCTTCAGCAAAGCCTGGAAAGCCCTGCTGCCAGATGCCCTGGCGACTCTTCCCGCGCCGGAACATTTCCCGCCCGTCACCCTGCCCGCCTCCGTTTCCCCGTCCGTTTTTTCGTTTCCGCCATCCACTTCCGCGCTGTTTCCAACTGGTGAAAACGAAGCCCTGCGCCGCTTGCGCCAATTCACCCAATCACCAAGCACCAATTACCATAACCACCGCAACCGCCTCGACCTGGACGGCACATCCGCCCTCTCGCCCTACATCCGTTTCGGCATGATTTCCCTGCGCCAGGCCGCCGCGCAAGCGTTGAACGGGGAACAGGGCAACCGGGCAACCGGCCAACCGGAAAACGGCCCTGCCGCCTGGCTCAACGAACTCATCTGGCGCGAATTCTACATCTCGATTTTGTACCACTTTCCCCGCGTGAGCAAAACCGCTTTCAACCCGGCCCTCGCGGACATCCCATGGCGCGATGACGAAGCCGATTTCGAAGCCTGGAAAGCCGGTCGAACCGGGATTCCTGTCGTCGATGCCGCCATGCGCCAACTGCGCGCCACCGGCTGGATGCACAACCGCGCCCGCATGATAGTCGCTTCGTTCCTCGTCAAGGATTTGCTGATAAACTGGCAGTGGGGCGAACGCTGGTTTATGGATAACCTGCTCGACGGCGACCCGGCGGCCAATAACGGCGGCTGGCAGTGGACGGCAGGCACCGGCACCGATGCCGCGCCCTACTTTCGCATTTTCAATCCCGTCCTGCAAAGCCAGAAATTCGACCCAAACGGCGACTACATCCGCAAATGGGTTCCCGAACTGGCGCACTTACCGGCTGATGTGATTCACGCCCCCTGGGAAAAGCGGATTCGCGTCCCCGGCTATCCCGACCGGCCCATCGTTGACCGCGAAAAAACCCGGCAGCGGACGCTTCAAGCCTATTCGCTCTCCAAAAACCGGATAATCAGATAACTGGATAACTGGACAACAGGATAACTCACCCACATGCTCACCATTCGCCCCCTCGAACCCGCCGACATTGCCCCGATTGCCGCCGCCTTCGCCGCCCTGGGCTGGGACAAGCCCGCCTCCCAGTACGAAAAATATCTCTCGGAACAGGAGTCCGGTGACAGGGTGGTGCTGGTCGCGCTGCGAAACGGAGAATTCGCCGGGTATGTGACCATCGTTTGGCGGTCGCATTATCCAGCCTTCGCCCTCGAAAACATCCCCGAAATTTTCGATTTCAATGTCCTGCCTCAATTCCGCCGCCAGGGAATTGGTTCCCGGCTGATGGATGCCGCCGAGCAGCGTGTAGCCAATACAGACTCGGTGGTCGGGATTGGGGTGGGCATGACCGCCGATTACGGCGCGGCCCAGCGTATGTACGTCAGACGCGGCTACATTCCCGATGGGCGCGGACTGTTTTCGCGCGGCGGGCCGGTGCAATACGGGCAGACTGTGCCGGTGGATGATGACCTGGTTCTCTATTTCACCAAAAAACTATGAAAAATCCTGGCTCTGACCCTGAAACCGGACGTGAAGTCCTGAAGGCTTTCCTGGCTGAAAAATCACCGCTCGGCCCGCTGCGGGTGATGGCACGCCGGGTGGGGCGCTTCTTCCAGGTTCCCCTGCCATTCTTCAGCCCGTATATCGTTTTCGGCCCGGAGGCGGTGCGCAAGGTGCTGGTCACCGAGCGGGAGAAGTTCCTGTGGCGCAACCAGGACCCGGTCGCCGACCTGCTCAATCGCGGCGTGCTTGTCACCGATGGGGAGGAGCATGACCAGTATCGCAAACTGATGGAGCCGGCCCTGCGCCCCGGCCAGGTGCCGCGCTACGCGGAGATGATGATTCGCCAGGCCGACCGGGTGACTGCAACCTGGAAAGACGGCCAAACGGTGGATATGCTCGTCGAAGGCCGCAAAATAGCCCTGCTCATCATCATCCAGTCCCTATTCAGTCGTGACGCCTGGGACGACCTGCCCCGCATTTGGACGCCCATTCTCAAGGCGATTGAATACATTTCCCCCGGCGCGTGGATTTTATGGCGGAAAATCCCGCGCTTCGGCTATAAAAAACACCTGAAAGTCCTCGACGCCTACCTCTACGAAATCATTGCCGCCCGCCGCACTGCAATTACCAATCGCCAATTACCCGTTACAGATGATTTACTCCAACACCTGATAGACGCTGGCCTGCCCGACGAGCGTATCCGTGACCAAATGCTCACCATGCTGATAGCCGGTCACGATACTTCGACCGCGCTCCTGGCCTGGGTCTTTGCCATGCTTGGGCAGCACCCCGAAACATACACCGCACTCCAACGCCAAATTGCCGAAACCCCGCCCGATAAAACCCCGCCCTTGCTCGACCAGGTCATCAAAGAGACGCTGCGCCTGTATCCGCCGATTCATATCGGAAATCGTATCATGGCCGAAGATGTGACCTTTGGCGAAGGCCAGACCATCCCCGCCGGGGCGCGCATGTTCTACTCGATTTACCTGACCCACCGCGACCCGGCGATTTGGGAAAACCCCGATTCTTTTCGTCCCGAACGCTTTGCGCATGGCCGCACTCCGCAGAAGGGCGCGGGGATGGCCTACATCCCTTTTGGCGGCGGCCCGCGCGCCTGTATTGGGGCCGCTTTCGGTCAAATGGAAGCCCGTCTCGTTATTGCCCACCTGTTGCGGACTTTTGATTTTCAACCGTTGAACCCGCAAAATATCCATCCCCACATGGGCGCGACTCTCGAACCCCGCCCCGGCGTCTTCGTGCGCGTCACGCGCCGCAATCCTAAAGCGTAAATCCAAAATCGAAAATCGAAAATCGTATGACCTACTTCAACTTCCTCATCCTCTTTGTCCTCGTCCCCATCGCCATCCTGCTCGTTATCACCTGGCTGGATTTGCGCGCCGGACGTCCTACCCCTGGGTTTGATGCCAGGAAAGTCCCGCTCATCATTGCCGCGCATGTCCTGATTGCGCTGCTCTACACCACCCCCTGGGACAATTACCTCGTCGCTGCCGGCGTCTGGTACTACAACCCGGGCCTGGTAACGGGCATTACCATCGGCTACGTCCCCATCGAGGAATACACTTTCTTCGTCGTCGAAACCATCCTGGCTGGCCTGTGGTGGTGGTTCCTGGCAAGGCGCATCTCCCTGCCTGCCCCACAAACTTTCCTGCGCGCCCCCAAACTGGTAAACTGGTCAACCGGAATACTGGGGCTTTTTTGGGCATTTTTCACCTTCCAGTTCTTCTTCGCCGGGGACGAATGGAACTACCTGGGCATTATCTTCTTCTGGGCATTGCCGCCCATCATCCCGCAATTCCTTTTTGGCGCGGATATTCTCTGGCACTATCGCAAACTCGTCTTTTGGGCAATTTTCACTCCCGGCCTGTATCTTTCGCTGACGGACATCGTTGCCTTGAGCGCCACTACCTGGAATATCTCCAAAGACCAGACGCTCGGCATCAATTTCTTTGGCATCCTGCCCATCGAGGAAGTGGCTTTTTTCTTCATCACCTGCACCCTGATTGGATTCGGCATGACCCTCATGCTGTCCAATATCGGCTGGGAGCGTTTTACTGCCTGGCGCGCGCGCGGATTCAGGGGATTGCCCTGAAAAACTTTCCGCCTGCTGGTAAAATCCCTCTATCACGCTTCGAGGGATTCGCATGGGCGCAACATGGTCGCAATGGGCAGGGAAAATTCGCCGGGTCTTCCGGTTTCCGGTGCATGGGGATAAAAACGTTCGCCGCCAATGGCTGGCGGGGGTTTTGCAGTTGTTCCTGTTTATCCTGGCGCTTTTGGCGCTGCTCAACGCAATCTTTTATTTTTGGCCGTTCGACAACCCGGACAACCTGTCTTACACGCTCTTTGTCGCAGCCATGACCGGTTTGCTGGCACTGCTTTGGGTCTTGAACCGCAGCCTGGCGTTCAGCCGGTTCACCCGCCCGCTGACCATCCTCCTGCTGGCGGTCGGCATCCTGTTTTCCGATTCGCCCGAAAGCGTGGTCTGGGGGTCATCCTTCAGCCTGTTTGCGCTGCCAATCATCAGCGCCAGTTTCATCCTGTTTCCGGCGGCCAGTTTCCTGGTGGCGTTGGGCATCAACCTCGAAGTGCAGGTTTTCGCCAGCCTGACCGTCCCGGGCCGGGAGATTTATCCGATTTATGACGGCCTCAGCCTGCTGGCGATTGCCGGGGTGGCCTGGCTGGCCGCTGCCAGCCTGGAAAGCGTCCTCGACCACCTCGAGGAACTGGTGGCCGAGCGGACGGAAAACCTCAAGAAAACGGTCGCCCGCCTGACCGAAGCGACCGAGACCATCCAGGCCTATTCCGAGCAGATGGAATTGACCAACACCCGCCTCGAACAGGCCAGCATGTTCAAAAACCTGTTCCTGACCTCCTTTCGCGACGAGTTGGAAGCCCCCCTGACTGCCATTTTGCAGGCCAGCGCGGATAGCCCCGAGGAATTATCGACCGGCATCCTGCGGAATCCCGAACTGGCGCGCATTCACCGCAACGGACGCTTCTTGCAGGCCCTCATCAACTATATCCTCGACCTGGGCGACCTTGAAATGGGAACGCTGAAACTGGAGCGGACTTCGGTCAATCTCATCCCCCTGCTCCGTTCGACCGCCAAACTGCTTGGCGAGCAGATGGCGCACAAAAAACAGCAATTGATTCTCAACGTCACCCAGGAGGCTGCCTACGCTTTGGTCGACCGCCGCCGCATCGAGCAGGTCCTGGTCAACCTGTTAAGCACGGCCAGCAAGTTCAGCCCGGAAGGGACCGACATCTCCGTCTCGCTGCGCGAGCGTGAAAATGGCTTGTGGCAGCTTTCGGTGCGCGATTCTGGCCCCGGCATCGGCCCGGAGCATGTCAATCGCATGTTCCAGCCCTACAAACGGCTGGGCGTTTCGCGCCGCATCATCGAAATGCACGAGGGCAAACTCTGGCTCGATACCTTGACTGGCGGCGGGGCGAATTTTGTTGTTCAGTTGCCCGCCAGTCAGCGCGGCGACGTTTTACCAGCCTGAAAACTCCCGAATTATTATGAACCTTGCCTCGAACCTCGCCATAATCGCCGGTATCGTCATCGAAATTCTCTTGCTTTGGGGAGCGCCCTGGCAGACTATTTCGACCCGCCGGTGGGACCGTCAGCGCTGGGCGCGCTGCAAGGTTTTATGACCAAATAAACCTGGCTCTGCCTCCCCAAAAACCTGCATGATACCTTACTTCTTTTTATCGACAGCCGCCTTCCTGGCTGCCCTGCTCATCCTGTACTGGCTGCACGCCCAGGCCTGGCTCGATATCCAGACCCCGCATATTGCCCCGCCCCCCGCCGGGCCGCTGGTCTCGCTCATCGTCCCAGCCCGCAACGAGGAAAAGAACATCCGCCGCTGCGTCGAATCCCTGCTCGCCCAGGATTACCCCACCCTCGAAATCCTCATTTTGGAGGACCGCTCGATAGACTCTACGTCCGCTATCCTGGCTGAACTCGCCGCCCGCGACTCCCGTCTCGTTGTTTTGGCAGGACGCGAACTGCCCCCCGGCTGGGCCGGCAAACCCTATGCCTTGTACCAGGCTGCCAAATCTGCTGCCGGCGAATGGCTTTTATTTGCAGACGCCGATACATTCCTGCACCCGAACGCGGTATCCGCCTCCCTGGCCTCGGCCCAAAAAACCGGGGCGGATTTGTACACGGTCATGACCGAGCAAATCACCGGCTCCTTTTGGGAGCGAGTCGTCATGCCGCTGGTCATGACCGCGCTCTCCGTGGGGTTCTCTCCCCGCAAGGTCAACGACCCCAACACTCGCGACGCCATCGCCAACGGGCAGTTCATCCTGATAAAACGCTCCGTCTACGACGCCGTCGGCGGCCACGAGAAACTCAAAAACCAGATAGTCGAGGACAAAGCTATCTCCGAGCAGGTAAAATGGAATGATTACCGCCTGGTTGTGGCCGACGGGCGCGGCATTGCCCAAACCCGCATGTACACCGACCTGCCCTCCATGTGGGAAGGCTGGACCAAAAACATCTATCTCGGCCTCTCAGACAAGCCCGCCATGCTGCTGTTGGGCGCGTTTGGGGCCTTCCTGGCACTGGCGGCGGCCCTGTTCATGCCAGCCTGGCCGCTGCTCGGATTGCTCTGGTACTTCGATGACGGCGGCTGGATGGCTCTGGGCGTTATCCTCGAAGCGTTGATGGTTTGGGTTGTGCTGCTCTGTTTTCGTATGCGCGTCAACGCTCACATGGGCATTGCCCGCTGGTACGCCTTTACCACCCCCCTCGGCGCGGGCGTTTTCGCCGCCATGATGTTTACCTCGACTTTCAACGTTCTTTCCGGTCAGGGCGTCACCTGGAAGGGACGCAAATATGACCCGAAAACGATTCGGTAGCGAAAGGCTCTTTTATGATGACAGGCACTCCCCCTAAAGTTTTATTGGTTGACCTCTCGCATCAGTTTGGCGGTTCCAGCACCCGTGTTTTGGGATTGTTATCTGCCCTTCCGCAGGGGCAGGCCGGTTTGGCGGCCATCCAGGGCAGCCCGGTATTCGAGCAGGCAAAGCGCATGGGATTGACTGTTCATCCGGTGGGGAGGAGCAAGACCGATTGGCGCATCCTGCCCAACCTGGCGCGTCTCATTCGTGAGCAGGGCTACCAGGTGTTGGATACGCAAAATATCCAATCCAAATTTTGGGGCAGCCTGGCAGCGCTATGGAGCGGCGCGGCGCTGGTTTCCACCCTCAATAGTTGGTACGACTTCGAGCATGGCGGCAATTGGAAAGGGAAATTATACACTGCGCTCGAATTGGCGACCAACTTCCGGCTCGGCGGCTACATTGTCGTCTCGGAAACTGTCCGCGATGCCGTGCAGGCTGCCCACAAAGAATCGCCGGTTGCGTTGATTTACAACGCCGTTGGGCTGGATGTGGGGTCAATCGAAGGCGACAGGCTATGGTTTGCTGAGACTTTCGGCATTCCGCGCGAGGCTCTGGTTTGTCTGGCGGTTGGCAGGCTGGTATGGGCCAAAGGCTATGAAGATTTGCTGGATGCGATGCGCATGGTCATCGCGGACGATTCATCCCTGTACTGCCTGGTGATTGGGGAAGGGGAGTTGCGGGCGAGCCTGGAAGAGAAAATCCGCGAGAACAACCTGGGCGGGCGCGTTGTCCTGGCTGGCTACCGAACCCGCGAGGTTGTCTTATCCGCGCTCAAGGCCAGTGACATTTTCGTCATGCCCTCCCGCCAGGAGGGGACGCCGATTGCCCTGCTCGAAGCCGCAGCCATGGGCGTTCCCATCCTGGCAAGCGCGTGCGGCGGCATCCCAGAAATGGTCAGCGATGGTGAGCAGGCCATCCTCGTTTCGCCGGGCAACCCCGAAATGCTGGCGCAGGGTCTGCTCCGGCTTGCCAAAAACCCCCAATTGCGGGCCAGGTTGGGCCAGAACGCCAAAGCCCACATTCAGCAGGAATTTAGCCTGGAAGCACAAGCCAAGGCGACTTTGGAGATATACCAAAAAGCGATGGTAAATCATTGAAAGTTCATAATTTTGGTAAGAATAGCAAAGTTTCAAATTGTTTCAGCCTTGCCACGACCAAAAAATCGGCTATAATGACTTCTCAATGAACTATCAATATTGATAGGTGCAGTGAGTGTGTTAGGGTTTCGGATTGTTTTTGGGGGTTTTGAGGAGCAAAACGGACGGTTGATGTTTTCTCCTCGTTATCGATAAACGTCAAAGACAAAGAGAGAGGATATGGAATTCAACCTGTTTTTACGTACATTACAGCGCGGGTGGTGGATAATCATTTTGTCAATTTTTATCACAACCAATGTCTCGCTGGCAATTTCATACATAACCCCGCCCGTATATCAAACCACGGCCCGTTATGTCGTTTCCCCAAATGCCGGGCTTTTCTCCAGTAGTTGGGAATTGTTGTCCAGCCTTGATACACTGGACCGGCGTTCGATTGTGAACACATATCGGGAAATGATTGCCAGCCCATCGGTGTATGAGCGCTCGCCGGAAATTCAAACAATCAAACAGCAGGGTTTGGACGATTTCGAGGTGTCTGTTGCAGTGATTCCCGATACCAATATCCTGCGGCTGACAGTGGAAGGCCCCGACCCCAGGCTGGTTGTAGTGGTTGCCAATGCCATCAGCACTGAAGTGCTGACGTATATGAACGAATTGAATCCAATTTACAACTTGAGCGTTCTTGAAGAACCTCAGCTACCCACTGCCCCAATCCGACCTCAGCCCCTCGAGAACGCCTTGCTGGCCTTCCTTTTTGGCGGCATGGTGGGCCTGGTGCTGGCGTTTTCACGGGAACAGTTGCAAAATACGCTCGACAAGCTGCGTGAACGCTCGATTGTGGACCCAGTTTCGTCCGCTTATACGCGCGCCTATTTCGAGCGGCGCCTGCTCGAAGAGATTACCCAACGCCCGGACGGCAACTTTGCTATGGGCATTATCAATCTGCGCGGTCTTGAGCAAGTACTGAATGTATTGCCCGAACCAATTTTCACCCGTGTTTTGGGGGTGGTTTCGAAAAAACTCAAGAACGAATTGCGCGGGCGGGATATTGTGGGACGCTGGAGCGATACGCAACTGGCGGTTCTCCTGCCGGGAACACCGGAATCAGCAGTGGAGTCAACTTTCAAACGCATCCAGGTTTATCTTTCAGAGTCCGTCCCGATTGATAATGCTGGTGATATGGCATTCAGCCCCGACCCGTGCATTGGGGTTATCATTCATAAACAATTCGAAACGGATGAGAGTATTATCGAGCGCGCACAGATGGCAGTCGAAAAAGCATCCGCCTTGTCTGATGCAACTGTTGTATTCCTGAAAAATTCCCATTTCCCTGAAGAAAGTACAGATAGCACGGACACAAAGACCGGGAATGGTTACTTATAGCTCGCCATGTTTTTTGAGAGGACTAAAAATGCGTACACATTACAACCGCCTTGTAACTTTTAGTGTATTGGCGCTGTTTCTTTTCACCTCACTGACGACCCATATTCCCCCCGCCGCTGCTTTGGGGATTCACGGTCAAGCCACAGATACGAGCGATGATGTTTTCACCTTTGACAAACTTGGGTACGGCGAAAAGGTGATGATTAGCCCTTACGATTCGCTCCAAATCCTGTTCGGGTTGCCTTCGAATTGGGCGTTGGTGCCTGGGGCTGAAATCACGCTGCGCTTCAATTATGCCAATAACCGGCCTGTCTCGTCCGTCGATAACGCTGGCTCGGTTCCAGGGGGGACATTGCGGGTTAGTTTCAATGGTGTGACCCTGCGCACAATCCTTCTTGGGGCAACGGGTAATATCATCGAGACCATCCCCATCCCCGAAGAGGCATTGACGCCAACATCGATCGATGGCCGTCATCGTATTTCCTTCCTTTTCGATTCTCGCTTTGACTGTGACGATGCGGCTGCCAATTCATCGCTCGTCATCAGCGCCAGTTCTTCGATCGACCTGAAACACACGATTATTCCGATTACACCTGACCTGACCACCTTCCCCCGGCCGATTTACCAGGCCGACTCGATTATCCCTTCCCAGGCCACCATTGTTGTTCCCGATAATCCCTCTGAAGCGGAGATGCGGGCAGCCCTGTCCGTTTCTGCCGGGCTGGGCGCCCTCACAAACGGTCGGCTGCAATACCGCCTGGTGTCAGTCGGTCAGTTTACTGAGGTGCGCAGGACCGATACAAGCGTCATCCTGGTTGGGCTGCCGGAAAACCTGGCCGTTCTACAAAATGTTTCCATGCCGTACCCCCTGCAAAATGGAGAATGGGTACTGGCGGGCATGGAACCTGGTGATGGCCTCGTGCAAATGACCGTTTCGCCGTGGAATCAGAATAATGCCGTGCTGGTCGTCAGCGGGAATTCTGAAGAAGGACTGATAAAGGCCGCCCAGGCGGTCAGCGCCGGGAACTTGATTCCAACAGGCCGGCCCGATGTTTCGGTCGTCAGCGCAGTCAACCCCCTGTCCGTGAGCGACAATATCCCCGAAGACCAGACTCTTTCCAGCCTGGGTTATGATAATCGACCGCTTGGGGGGTTTGAGGGAACTTATACTTCCTATTTCTTCCCCGCCTCGTCTGACCAGGTACTTTCAATTGGCGGGTATATCGATGTCGTTTCATCTCACACCAACCTGCTCGATTTCGAACGCAGTGGCATCACCGTATACTTGAACCGGACCTTCGTTGGCAGTATCAAATTTACCGGCGAGGTTGACCAGGTGACGACTACCAGGCTGAATCTCTTGCCTGGCATCGTTCGCCGGGGCAGCAACATGCTGGAAATTTACAGCGACCTGGTTCCGATATACAACTGTTATTCTCCCGATTTGTCGAGCAATGTTGTCGTTATTAGCGGTCTGACCAATATTCACCTGCCGGTTGGCGGCCAGCAGTTAGGGTTGAACACGCTTCTTAACCTGAATGACTATCCATCGATGTTCACATCGGACCGCAGCCTGGGTGATTTGGCGTTCGTTGTTGCCAGGAATGACCCAACCGGCTGGGACATGGCCTCCAAACTTGCCTTTGATATCGGCGCGTCCGCTTCCATTCCGATTGCAAACCTCGAAGCCGCGTTCGGCGACTCTGTTTCCCAGGCCATTCGTGAGGAGCGCAGCCTGATTTTGGTGGGACGCGCCAGCACCCTTCCTGTCGTTGCTGAACTCAACGAAATCCTGCCGGCTCCCTTCGAGCCGGGCGGCGACGAAGCCACCCAGCCTGCGCTCCTCGTCAATTACCGTTTGCTGCCGGGCGTCAGCGTTGGTTATTTGCAAATCATACCGTCGCCCTGGAATGCGGGCAGCGCTATCCTTGTGGTCGCCGGGAACACCGAAGCGGGCGTTCCGATGGCTGGCGAAAAACTTACCAGGCCGGAGTTTAGTTCTCAGTTGAATGGGGATTTTTCGGTGCTTTACAATGACCAGGTTTTGACGACCGATACGCGCCTTGGACAGTCCAAAGAACCGCTGATTTCCGGCCTCCCAGCCGAGGCTCTCGCCACCCCGCCTCAACAGCCTCAGCCCACGCCGGGCGTTTTCGCCAGTGATGTCGAAATCGAAGCCAGGCCTTCATGGATATTACCTGCAATGAT
>DAOUAZ010000323.1:0-4439 GCA_034432975.1 Anaerolineales bacterium
GGTAACGAAGGAACACGACGGAAACCAATTTTTCGGTTTTGCTCTCCGTTGTGAAGCGTTGTTGCCGTCGTGGTGAAGTGGTTTTGGCTTTCTGATTTGAAATATGACATTGTCAAAGTAGTTACGGAAAAGTGATTCTGATAACCGGCGCGGGAAAAGGAATCGGGCGCATTCTGGCGCGGGAACTCGCCGCACGCGGGGCCATCATCGCCGCCAACGACATCTCCCCGCTCAATGTAGATTCCGTTGTGGATGAACTCATCCTCGCCGGAGGTCAGGCCCGCGCTTACATTCACGATGTTGCCAAAAAAGTAGCCGTCCAGACGATGGTGAACCAGGTGATGGATGATTTTGGCCGCCTCGATGTACTGGTCAACTGTGCCAACGTCCAGCCTGCTGCCACCCTGCTCGACCTGGACGAGTGGGACTTGCACCGCGCCTTCGAGGTCAACGCTATCGGCACATTTTTGATGATGCAGTCGGTCGGGCGCGTCATGCGTCAGGCAGGCATTCCGGCTCTGATCCAGCGCGCCGACGAGGGGTTGAAGCCATGCGGAATTCGCGTTTTTGCCCTCCATGAAGAGGCCTCTCTAACGGCTCTTTTGCGCCTGCTAGAAACAGCCTGAAATTCAAAACCCCCGCCTTATTCAGGCGGGGGTTTTCTTCACCAGGTGGACCTGAGGGGATTCGAACCCCTGGCCTCCTCAGTGCGATTGAGGCGCGCTCCCAACTGCGCTACAGGCCCACAAAACGAGCGAAAAATATTCTAACTGACCGGGGGACGAATGTCAAGCAAAAAACGGGCGCAAGTGGTATATTTCGGCCATGCGCCTGATCTTCGTGGCCGATGGCCGCTCCCCGATTGCAATCAACTGGCTTC
Organism: Anaerolineales bacterium; assembly: GCA_034432975.1. GTDB lineage: Bacteria > Chloroflexota > Anaerolineae > Anaerolineales > Villigracilaceae > UBA5195. The sequence goes on from DAOUAZ010000323.1 coordinate 881, forward strand.
GATACTTCGTCGAACGCGGCGATGACGTTTTCCTCGCCTCCACCTTCCCCTGCCGCCCCGAACTGTCTTTAAGCGGGATGGAAATCGTGCCGGTTGCCTTCTCGAGCCTGAAAACCGCTCCCGAAGCAGGCGCGGCGCCCAAACGTGGGATGTGGGGCGCTTCGACCCTGAAACTGCGTACCGTTATAAGACAGTGGCTTGGCCCGCTGACGATTTTCCGCGCATCCCGCCGCTTGCGCCGGTTCATCGAGCGCGTCCAACCCGACCTTGTCCACGCCATGCGGATTCCCTACGAGGGCATGTTGGCCGCCGATGCGGCTGGCCTCGCCCCGTTGGTCGTTTCTGTTTGGGGCAACGATTTCACCCTGCACGCCCCCGCTACCCCGCTGATACGTCACTACACCGAATGGACTCTCAAAGTAGCCGACGCGCTGCACGCCGACTGCCAGCGCGACATCCGGCTGGGCAAACAGATGGGCTTCGACCCCAACCGCCCGACCCTGGTCACGCCGGGCAACGGCGGAATCCGCGCGGACGTGTTTTACCCGCCCCAGTTGCCGCAAACCGCCCCGCTGGTGGTCAACCCGCGCGGGCTGCGGGCCTACATCCGCAGCGATGCGTTTTTCGAGGCCATCCCGCTGGTGCTGAGGGAACGTCCCGATGCGCGTTTTGCCTGCGCGAGCATGGCCGGGGTGCGGGAGGCCGTCGAAACGGTGGCGCGGCTGGGCCTGGAGTCGGTGGTGGAACTGCTCCCGGCGCGGCCACACGCCCAAATGGCGGAACTCTTCCGCGCGGCGCAGGTCGTCGTCTCGCCTGCCACCCACGACGGCACGCCCAATACCCTGCTGGAGGCGATGGCTTGCGGCTGCCTGCCGGTGGCCGGAGATTTGGATTCCATCCGCGAGTGGGTTAAGCCGGGCGAAAACGGCCTGCTGGCCGACCCCGGCGACCCGCGCGCGCTGGCGGCAGCCATCCTGCGCGGCTTAAACGACGCCGCCCTGCGCGAGCAGGCCGCAGGAAAGAATGCGGTTCTCATCGCAGAGCGGGCGGAATACACGCGCAATATGGCGCGCGTTGTCGGGTTGTACGAAAGACTAATCTGATACGGCGGGCGGGCGCGGGGCGCGCAGTTCTGCCAGTTGTTTTTCCAGTTCCTGGCGGCGCGTTTCGGCGGCGGATTTGATTTCGCCGAGGAAACTATTGGAGCGGGCGCGCAGTTCGCCGCGCAGCTGCTCCCCGCTTTCGGGGGCAAACAACAGGGCCAGGGTCGAGCCGACCAGCCAGCCCACGAACAATCCGATTAAGAAACCAAAGATACGTCGCATACGCTCTCCTTTCTGTGGCGCGAAGCAGGGTTCGCCTGACGAATTATAACCGGTTTGGAATCCACCAATCTCCACAAATCTTCACGAAAAATTCAAAGAGATTGGCGATGATTCGCACAGGTTAGTGGACTCACTCCACCGGCGGGGCGGCGGGGCCGTAATCCAGCACTTTGCGGACGCCGGTGGCGTCTTCGGGCGGGCCGATGATGCCTTTTTCTTCGAGCGTATCGACCAGGCGGGCGGCGCGGGTGTAGCCGATGCGCAGTTTGCGTTGCAGCATGGAGACCGAGGCGCGGCCTTCGCGCCGTACCAAATCCATTGCTTCGGTGGTGAGCGGGTCGCCCGATTCGGCGGTCGCCGTGATGTCCTCGCCAAATAACGAGGTCTGTTTGAGCGGGGCGTTCATCGAAGCCGCGTCGACCGGGCCGCCGGAGGGAATGGGCATGCCCTGGGTGTTCTGCGACCGCCAGAAGTCGGTCAGGCGGTGGATTTCGCCATCCGAGACGAAGACGCCCTGCAAACGAACCGGGGCCGGGGCGTCGGGCGATTGGTAAAGCATGTCGCCGCGCCCGAGCAGGCGCTCGGCACCGGGCTGGTCGAGGATGACCCGGCTGTCGGTGTTGGATGCGACCGCAAAGGCGATGCGCGCCGGGAAGTTGGCTTTAATCAGGCCGGTGACGACATCCACCGAGGGGCGCTGGGTGGCGAGAACCATGTGAATGCCGGTGGCGCGCGCCAGTTGCGCCAGGCGCGTGATGGTGCGCTCGGTTTCGTCGGGGGCAATCATCATCAGGTCGGCCAGCTCGTCGATGACGATGACCAGGTAGGGCAGTTTTTTCTGCCCCTGGGCCTTCATGCGGGCGTTGTAGTCGCTGATGTTGCGCGCCCCGGCCTGGGCAAAGGCGTGGTAGCGGCGGTCCATCTCGCGGGTCATCCATTGCAGCGCGCCCAGCACCCGGTCCATTTCGACCACGACCGGCGACAGGAGGTGCGGCACGCCGTTGTAGTTGGTCAATTCGACCCGTTTGGGGTCCACCAGCACCAGGCGCAGGTCGTCGGGGGTGTTGTAGAGCAGCATACAGGTCAGGATGGAGTTGACGCAGACCGATTTACCGGAGCCGGTCGTTCCTGCAATCAGAAGGTGCGGCATTCCGGTAATCTCCGCGCCGATGGGATGCCCGGAGACATCGCGCCCCAACGCGAAGGAGAGTTGTTTGCGCGCGCGCAGGAAGGCTTCGGCTTCGAGGATGTCGCGCAGGGTGACGAGGGTCATCTCGTCGTTGGGGACTTCGATGCCGACGTAACTGCGTCCCGGCACGGGGGCCTGGATGCGGATGCGCGGGGCGGCCAGGGCCAGGGCCAGGTCGTCGGAGAGCGAAACGATTTTGCTGACGCGCACGCGGGTGCGCCCGTGCCGGGATTCGATAAAGAGCGGTTCGACGCCAAACTGGGTGATGGTGGGGCCGCGATTGATTTCGACCACCTGGGCGGGCGCGCCAAAGGAGGCAAGAGTCTCCTCGATGAGCCGGGCGCGCTGCTCCACAAATTCCTCGTTGACCGAGGCGGCGTTGCCGGGTTGGAGGATTTCTTTCAGGTTGGGTAACTGCCACTCGACCTGCCTCCCGACCGTCGTGACGGGGACTCCGACCGGGGGCTGGGGGGTTGCCTGGGTTGGGGATTGCGCGAGGGCTGCGGGGTCACGATTCAGCGGGGTGAATCCATTTTCAACGGGAGCAGGATGCGGGGAATCTGTTCCGGCTGGATTCTTTTGGAGCCGGGAGAATATCATCGTCCAGAATCTCCCCAGAGCGTCGAACAAAGGCTTCAATTTTTCTAAAAGTTCCGGCACAGTTACGTCGAAGGCCAGGGTCAGGCCGATGAGCAGGAGGGCCAGCAAGGCGACGACTGTCCCGCCCAGGCCGAAGTAGGTATTGAGCAGGTAGTAGAGCGCGCCGCCGAACCAGCCGCCATCGCCGGTGAGAGCGTCGAGCAGGGTTTGAATGAGGAGAAAGAGCAGCAAGAATCCGGTGACGCGCTCAACAGAGACCGGCGGGACGCGCTCGATTTTGCGCAGCGCCAGCCAGCCGCCAAACAGGAGGAGCGCCAGCCACAGGACGTAAACGCCGTTGCCAAAGGGGAATTTGAATAACGCCAGCAGGCCGCCGGTGATTGCGCTTTGGGTGGGAGAGAGCAGGGTGAGACCCATGACCAAGCCAAGCAGAGCCAAGAAGATG
>DAOUAZ010000324.1:0-16954 GCA_034432975.1 Anaerolineales bacterium
GACTCCAGGCTGCGACCACCGCAAAAGCCACGGCGCCAAAAATCAGGATGATTGAAAAGATTCGCCAGCGGTCGAAACTCTCGCGCATCACATCATATTGGCCCTCCATGCGATGCACTTCGAAAATGACGTAGTCCTGTACCACTTCTTCGACCACCGAGGTCACAAAACGGATTTGTTCCAGCACGGCCTCGTTCTCCGCGGCGGTGCTGCTGCGGGCAATTCCCGCGCCCATCAGGTCGATATATTCTTCCAGCGATTGCATCGTTCGCAGAATCAAATCCAGTTTGACCCGGGCGCGCGGCGAGTCGGTATTCTCCAGCATCCAGCGTACCTGGGTGTTGATGTCGGCGATAATTTCGTACTGCTTCCCCTCTGAAAATTCGATTTTCCCTGCGACGATTTTCCACATCTCATTGTCGATATCGGGCTTGATGCTGCCGCTGATGCTGTTCGCAGTGGTAATGTTGGTGATAATGGCGTCATACTGCCGGCTGTAACTAAGCACTTGCAGCATCGAGACGACGTTGGTTGTCCCCATCAGCAGGATGACAATGCACAGCGAAACCAGGATTTTGATGCGAATGGACAGGTTGACGCCGGCCAGAAAATCGGCCAGCCAACCCAGGTACTTGAGCGGTGATTTCCCGCTCGAGCTGGCTTCCGCGCCCAGGCGGGACAAGAATCTCCTAAAACCGGGCATTGTTGGCATTTTCGCCTTTGTCTTCTCGCCAGTGCGTGGTTAAGGCTGCGTCCGAAATTCGATGGGGGAAAGACCAGTGTTCTTTTTGAACACAGAACTGAAGTAGTGTGGGTCATTGTAGCCGACCTGGTAGGCGATATCGGCAGCCCGCAAAGAGGTCGTGCGCAGTAGTTCCTTCGCCTTCTTGATGCGGATTTCGGTCAGGAATTCTTTGAAAGTCTGGCAGGTTTCCTGGCTGAACACCACGCTGAAATGGCTGGCGCTGAGGTTGACCCGCGAAGCCACCTCGTTGAGCGATAGTTCCGGGTCGACAAAATGCGATTCCATGTACTCCTTTGCCACCCGCGCCAGGTTTTTAGACTGCCCGCTGCGCTGGCTGTCGCGGAACGCCAGCGCGCCGGAAAGAATCTTGAACGCCTGCTCGCGGAGTTGTTCGATTGTCCTGATGTTCGTCAAGATGGTCTCGACGGAATTCAACTCCGGGATAACCCGGTCGATATCCCCACCCAGGTCATTGACCAGCCGGGCCGCCGCCAACACGACATCGACGAAAACATAATTTTTTATCAGTTCCGATTTAAGCGCCGATTCCCCCATGGGACGGATATAGGCATCGAAGAAGGCGTCGAACTCATCCCGCGTGCCGCAGCGCAGGTAATCTTCTACCGCTGCCTTGTCCACCTTGAGCAGTTCAGCCCGCGCGAGGACCTGGTTCTCGCTGATTCTCTGTTCTCCGGGGCGATTCTGAAGATTGACCAGCGCCTCGACAAAGGATTGACAAATATCGGCAATCCGTGTTTGGATGGTTCCGGCGCTGGCCGTCACCTGGTAGCGCGTATCGGCAGTCACCCTCCTGATTTCATCCAGGAGCAGGTCCCGCTCTTCTTCCAGGGTATCGGGCGAGGCGCCTTTGAGAATCAATATCAAATCATCGAAGTCTTTTTTTAGGAAAAAAACATCCGGGTCGGCTTCCGACAGGGTAGCCACGCCATCCAGGGCGCGCTGGTACTCATCGTAGTCAAATTGCTCGGTGCGGTCGCGCAGCTCGATTTTCAGGATGACTACCAGGTAATAGCGGGCGACCAGGTCGAGGCCGAGCATCTGGCCTTTTTCGATGGCGTCGGTCGAGGAAATTGCCCCCACCACCAGCTTGAGCAGCAGCCTTTCGCGCAGCGCCGCCCGGTTCTCTTCCACCTGCTCCTGGAGTTTGCGCAGGTTCTTCTGCTCTTTCTTTTCCTGGTCCAGTTGGGCGGCCAGTTTCTGGAGCGTTTCCTGTAATTTTTGCACCGTCACCGGCTTCAACAGGTAGTCTGTTACTCCCAGGTTAATGGCTTCCTGGGCATATTCGAACTCGTCGTGCCCGCTCAGGATGATGATTTTGACACCAGGCATTCGCTCGCGCACCAGTTTGCTCAATTGCAGGCCGTCCATGAATGGCATTTTGATGTCGGTAATCAACACATCGGGCCGGGCGGCGCGCAACAGGGGCAGGGCCATCTCACCATCGGTCGCCTCGCCGCAAAACTCGAACCCGCAGGCCTGCCAGTCCACATTATCGCGTATCCCCTCCCTCGTCACGACTTCATCTTCGACGAAGAAAACTTTATAAGACATCATCCAATCCTTTTGCAGTACGGGATGTTTCCGTTATCGTTCACGATAAGTGTAGCAAGAAAAGCGGGAAGACGCAAGAATCCACCCGGCCAGGTTTTCCCCAATCGCCAAAACCGTCCGCGCTTTTGGCTTCCGTATTTCCTGAAGGCAAAGCGATTTGCTATTCCTTTTCCCCAAACGTTGCCACAATAATGTGCTGGTTCAGGAACTGCGGATGCTCATCCTGCGCGCCCGCCGGGATAATTTGCCCCAGCGTATAGCCTCCCGCAATCGGCACCTGCTCCCCAATCACGCCCTGGACGGCTTTTATCTGGGCATCCACGCGCGCTTGCATCAGCATGTGCCAGGCAATGTCCACCAGCACCAGGGCAAAGGCAGGCTTGGACTTCCCCAGCGCATGAAGGGATTGCCGGGCGGCTTCCAGCGCGGCTTTATGGCAGTCCGCCGGACTGCCAATCAGCAGGTAAGCATCGCTGCCGTCACGCAGCGATGCATTCATACGAAAACTGCCATCGGCCTCCACCCGCAGGGGTGAGCGCACTACCAGTTGGTGGCTGTTCTCCTGCTCGAAACCAAGCGGGTAGATGCGGGTCAGGTAATTCAACGGAGGAAAAGCCCATTCACGGGGCGGCTTGCCAAACATGTGCGAATAGGTTTCGGAGGCCGGGCGGCCATCCAGCGTGCGCAGCCAGAAGCCGCGCGAGCGGGTCACGCGAAAATGGCTGCCGACCGGCATCCAGCCATGCCCATACCCGACACCCACCTTGATATCGCCGCGCAGGAAAGCAGCGCCCATCGCCCCGCGCCCCGATTGCATACTCGCAATTTGGAAGCCGTTGGCGCTTTGCAGGTCGCCGCTCGAAAGGCCGCCCACCAGGGGGACATTGGCCGGGATGCCCGCGCAAAAGTCCTCGGCGCTGCCATTCAGTCCATCCGCGAAGACCAGGATGCTGTCTGCCGGACGCTGTTCATAGCCCAGCAGCTGCATGATGCGCGCCGCCATCTCGCCGCTCGACTGGCTGTAAGCGGCAAACCAGTGCGTTTCGGCGCGCAGGTTCTCGCCTGCCAATAATGCCACAACAACAGTATGGAAGCGCGTCCCTCTTTCAGAGATTCCGGCGAAGGAACTGAATCCGAGCAGCGGCACGTTGGTCAGCAGGCTCGAAACGCCGCTCAGCACCATTTGCGGGTCGTAACGGTGCGGGGCAATGACAATCCCAAAAGCCGGGATGACATTGCCCAGGCGGTTGAGCGCGTGATGGGTGGCCTGCAAGCCGGCCTCGCGCGGGTCGAGCGCGTGTGCTTCTCCGACGGCGGCAAAAATAGCCATGTCAGGTTCCTCAGTTCTCAGAAATCGGCACGGTGAAGTGGAAACTGGTTCCTTTGCGGAACTCGCTTTCGAACCAGATTTTCCCGCCCTGCATTTCGACCAGGCTTTTGGTGATGTTCAGGCCGAGGCCGGTGCCGGGTGATTTGCGCGCCTGGTCATCTTCGGAGCGGAAGAATTTCTGGAAAATCTTGCGCTGGTCTTCGGGCGTCATCCCAATCCCATTATCCTGAACGTAGAGATGGACGACTTCTGCAACACCCTGCGGGTCCCAGTCGTTACCGGTTTTTTCTGCCTTGACCAGGATGTGACCACCTTCGGGCGTATATTTGTGGGCATTGCTCACCAGGTTGACCAGGATTTGTTCAATGCGGGTGCGGTCGGCCCAAATGTTGGGCAGGTCTTGGGGAACTTCCACATCGATGGTCTGTTTCTTCTCGTCGATTTGACGCTTGGTGGAACGAATGACATTTTCCACCACGTCTGGCACATCGACCGCTTTGAAATCGAGACGCAGACGTCCCGCTTCGATTTTGGAATTATCGTTCAGGTCCTCGACGATGGTTTTCATGCGCTCGATATTGGCGCGGATGGTGCCCAGGAAGTTGGACTGCATCTCGCTGATTTGACCCACTGCGCCCGCCGCAAGCAGTTCAGCATACCCTTTGATGGAAGTCATCGGGTTCTTGAGTTCGTGCGCAACGAAGGAGACAAATTCACTCTTGGCAATGTTGGCCTGCTGCACTTCGGTATAGAGTTGGGCATTCGAGATGGCAATCGCGGCATGGTCGGCCAGGCGGGTGATAAAACTGGCCGTATCATCGACAAAGGCATCAGGACGGGTACTTTCGAGCAACATGATGGCGATGGTCTTCGATTCGCGCCGAATTGGCAGGACCATCTGGCTGTATCCGTTTTTCAGGAAGATGCGCAGCGGGTTGGAATGTTCGAGGACGATTTGCGTCAACTGGCCGGTTTCAATCGGTTCGCGCAACGCCAAATGGTCAATGCGCATGTAATCTTCCTTGAAGGCTTCGAGTTCGTCTTTGTATCCCTGGTCGGCCATGACCCGCACGCCCTCTTCCTCGACAAAGCCGATGAAACCGGCTTCGACGGCAGACTGGCGCAAAGCCCATTCGAGGGTAATGCGCATGGTGCGGCTCACCTCGAGACTGGCGTTCAACTCGCGGTCGATGCGCTGCATGACCGAGAGTTCCTCCACGCGGGCCGAGAGTTCCTGGTCGGTCAGGGTAAACAGGCGCGCATTCTCGAATGCAACCGAGGCCTGACCGCTGAAAGCAGCCAGCAGGTTTTGGTCGTCCTCAGTAAAGGGGCTGCCGTCTTTTTTGTTGATGACCTCGATGACCCCAATGACCTGGTCTTTCACTTCCATCGGGATGGCGAGAATGGAACGGGTCACAAAACCGGTCTGTTTATCGGTAGCCGGGTTCCAGGTTGTGGTCGCGGCCACGTTATTGACGATGACCGGCTGCCGGGTTGTGACCGCCTGTCCGACAAAACCGGTCCCGGCTGGCAGGCGCTGCCCCACCAGGTTCTTGGCGACCGGCCCTACCGTGACTTTGAAGACGAGTTCGTCGGTCTGCTCATCCACCAGGAACAGGCTGCCCGCCTCCGCGTTCAAAATGTCCACCGCGCTATCGAGAATATTGCGGGAGAGAGACTCGATTTCCATCGTGGAAGTCAACTGGCGGGTAATGACGTTCAAGCTGGCAAGTTGTTGGGCGCGGCGTTCGGTCTCTTGCAGCAGGCGCGACTTGACAATCGCGCCAGCGGCCTGGTCGGCAATCGCCTGGAGCAGCCCCATCTGCGTCTCGGTGTAAGATATCGATGGGTCGCGCGAGGCAATGCTGAATGCGCCGATGGTTTCCGCGCCAGCGTTCAACGGCACGCCCATCCACGAGTATAAGCCCTTGACTGGCGGGGTCACGCCCATCACCTGGCACTGGGTAAGAAAATCATGCGCAAGGATGGGACGCCGGGTGGAGATAACCTCCTGTTCGAGCGAGGTCTTGGGCAACAGGGGACTCTTCTCATTCGATGGGATGCGTTCATCTTCTTCGATGTAGAAGGCATGGTAGTAATACTGGCCTGTTTGATTGTAGAGGGTCAGACGCGCGTCATTGCTCTGGATGATTTGGGAGGTTTGGGCGTAAATCAATTCGAGGATGTCATCGAAATTCAGGGTGATGTTGATACCCTGGGCCACGCGGGCGAGCGCGTTCATCTCGGTCACGCGCCGCTCCATATTGGTCAACACCTGGGCGCGCTCCAACGCAACCGCCGCCTGCCTCGCCAGGGCCTCGAGGAAGGCAACATCGTGCGCGGCATAACTTTCTCCCGAAAGCCGCTCTCCCAGCGCCAGCCAGCCAATCAGCCGGTCGCGCCCTGGCAGCGGGGTGAATAATTGGGTACCCAGCAGCGCCACCCGTCCGCGCTCAGAGAGAATCGGTTCCGGGATGTGGGTTTCATCGACAAAAATCGGCATCAACTCGCGGCGCATGGTGCGGGGCAGGGCGCTGTTCGCGTCGAACTGGACATCGCTGGTGGTTTGCCCGGTCTCATCGGGAGTTGCCACGTACTGGTCGGTGAGCGCATTGTAGGTAAAAATGTGAAGTTGGCTCGGCAGCAGGCTGACGGAGATTTGCTCGCGCAAGATACGCAAGATGTCATTTAGCCCGACGGCGCGAGTCAGTTCGCGCGTAAACGTGTTGAGCCGGTCCTGGTGGGCGGTTTCGCCCCGGAAGAAAATCCCGTCGATGCGTTCCTGCAAGCGGGAGCGCAGGGGATTCAAAATTAGCGTAAACAGGAATACGGCCGTGGCTATCAATACCGGGTTGTCTGGAGCGATGGCGATGTTCAAGAACCAGACGGCAAACACGCCAATGCCAATTGCCAGGAAAACGTATCCCACCATCGCCAAAATGGTCAGCACCGAATAAAGTACGCTGCGGCTGAGCAGGTAATCGGCCCGTAAAAGCCGGTAGCGTAAGACCGTATAACCAGTCACAAGCGGGAAAACCGCCAGCGGCAGGAACCCCCAGTAGGGGTCGAAATTCATGGTGTAAATCGAGGTCAGCAACATCCAAACAGTGAGATAGCCAAACCCGATGAGTGAGCCAAGCAAGATGTCGCGCGCCTGCTGGCGCACGACCGGCGAAGGCGACTTCAACCACCGATAGGCAGTGGATGCGATGAAAAACAGGGCCGCCACTCCAGAAAAGACGTAACTGACCTTCCATGCATCGCCGTAATAGGTCGGGCGGCTGAAATCGAACAGGGAGGTAAATTGGAAAATGGTCAGGCCCAGCGCAAGTATGTATCCCACCAGGCGCAGGAACGGGTAACGCATTTCCAGCCGGGCTTCCTGGGGAAAGACCAACGCAAGGTGGAACATGGATGCCCCGACCAGCGAAGCGGCCATTATCCAAATGTATGTCAGGTGGTGGGTGGTATATAAATCAAGCAGTCCGGCGGTAACAACGGCCACCGAACTTGCCATAATGGAAAAAGCGCGCCCGGCGGTTTCAGAGCGGCGCAGGCCAAAAATCCACAGGCTGACAATCAGGTATACCAGGCCAACTAAATAAGGAATATAAAAGAAACGCACCTGGTCGGATAGGGGAAATTTCGAGAGCGTAATCGTAAAAGTCGCCGTTTCACCTTTTTGCGCGCCTGCGTTTTCATTGCGGAAGGTTACCTGCACCTGGTCGCCGGTCTGGTAACGCGCCAGGAAGGCTTCCACATCCCGGAAACTTCCTGGGATGACCGGATTGCTGCCGTCAACAGATGCCAGGGCGGCGAGTTGGTAGCCAAACCCGGTCGAATCCGGCTCGAGTGCGTCGATTTTCTGGTACAAGTCCCACTCGATGCCAGGATTATCCGGCCCTACGCCGTTTGTGACCAGGGTATGTTCGACAAAAATACCCAGAAAGGGCTGCTTGAAAAACCTGGCAGCCCAAAAAGGAGCAGCGAGCATGACCAATACCACAACAGCCTGGTAAGCCCACACGAAATATTGCATCAGGCGGTTGCTCATTTCTTTTGGCCTGGCAGTTTTTTCCATAAACTCGCTCTCCGACGGGGTCGTTAAATGTCGAGGTTGCGCACCTTCTTGGCGTGGGTCTGGATGAATTTCCGGCGCGGGTCAACCGCATCGCCCATCAGCATATCGAATGTACGGTCTGCTTCAGCGGCATCTTCGATGGTAACTTGCAGCAGGGTGCGGTTTTCGGGATTCATGGTCGTTTCCCACAGTTGCGAGGGATTCATTTCACCCAAACCTTTGTAACGCTGGACGGTGACTCTCTCACTATCCTTGCCCAACTCCGTCATGTAATTGTCTTTTTCGGTATCGGAATACAGGTAACGCACCTGTTTTTTCTGTTCGATGCGATACAGCGGCGGCTGCGCGATATAGAGATGCCCATCTTCAATCAACTTTGGCATGTACCGGAAGAAGAACGTCAGCAGCAGGGTGCGGATATGGCTTCCGTCTACATCCGCGTCTGTCATAATAATGACGCGCCCGTAGCGCAGGCCTTCGATATCGAGATTATCGCCAATGCCCGTACCCAGGGCAGAGATGAGCGCCTTGACTTCGTTGTTGCCCAGGATTTTATCGAGCCGGGCGCGTTCGGTGTTCAGGATTTTGCCGCGCAGGGGCAGGATGGCCTGGAAATGACGGTCACGGCCCTGTTTGGCCGAGCCGCCTGCCGAATCGCCTTCGACGATGTACAGCTCGGTCTTGCGCGAGTCACGTTCTGAGCAGTCGGCCAGTTTGCCGGGCAGGGTCAGGCTCTCGAGAGCCGATTTGCGAATGACCAGGTCGCGGGCCTTGCGGGCGGCGTCTCTCGCGCGCGAGGAAGTGAGACACTTGGCGACAATCGCCTTGGCTGCCTGGGGGTTCTCCTCCAGAAAGGTGCCGAAGGACTCGCCAACCGCCTGGGTGACGTAGGTCTGCACCTCGGGGTTCATCAACTTTACTTTGGTCTGCGACTCGAACTGCGGGTCGGGGTGTTTGATGCTGACGATGGCGGTCAGGCCTTCGCGCGTGTCGTCGCCGGTGAAGTTCGGGTCTGAGTCCTTTAATAACCCATTTTTGCGCGCATAATCATTAATAACTCGTGTCAAAGCCGAGCGCAGGCCGGTCATGTGCGTGCCGCCGTCGATGGTGTTGATGGTGTTGGCAAATGAATAGACCGATTCGGTGAAAGCGTCGGTGTACTGCACTGCCGCTTCGATGCCAATCCCTTCCACCTGCTTTTCGGCAAACATGACCGGGTGCAGGGTCTGGCGGTTGCGGTTGAGGTAGCGCACGAACGAGTTGATGCCGCCCTCGAAGTAGAACGTCATCTCGCGGTTGGCGCGCTCATCCGAAAAATGGATGGTCACGCCCCGGGTCACGAATGCCATTTCGCGGAAGCGCTGCACCAGGGTGTCGAATCGAAAGTCGAGGCTGTCCTTGAAAATCGTCTGGTCGAATTTGAAGGTAGTCTTGGTGCCGGTCTCGGTCTCTTTGGCTTTGCCAATCACCTTAACCGCTTCCTGTGGATAGCCGCGCTCGAAACGCTGGAAGTGCACCTTGCCTTCGCGCCGCACTTCCACTTCGCACCATTCCGAGAGCGCGTTCACCGCTGAAACGCCCACGCCGTGCAAACCGCCCGAAACCTTGTAGCCGCCTCCGCCGAATTTGCCGCCCGCGTGCAGGGTGGTCATCACCACCGTCAGGGCCGAGATTTTCTTCTCCGGGTGAATATCGACCGGGATGCCGCGCCCGTTATCCTGCACCGTCACCGTGCTGTCAGGGTGAATGATGATTTCGATGTGGTCGCAGGCCCCGGCCAGGGACTCGTCGATGGAGTTATCGACAACTTCATAAACCAGGTGGTGCAGGGCTTTCGAGTCCGTGCCGCCTACATACATGCCAGGGCGGCGGCGGACGGCTTCCAGGCCTTCCAATACCTGGATACTGGTTGCATCATAATTCAAGGGTTGTGCCACGAAATGTACCTCCAATCCCGCTCGCTTTGCGTCGGGGACTTTGAAATCAGGCTCGCGCCGATGATGTGTTATGCGATTTTAGCCACTGCAAGGCTGATTCTATCCAGACGTTGATGTCCCGGTAGTAGAAAAAACTGGCCGCCAGCAGGCTGGTCGAGACGAAGGCGTGTCCCAAGATGCCAACCGCTGTCATCCACGAACTGGCCGGGGGAATCCGCCAAAGCATATCCATGCCCTGGCTGAGGACGATTGCCATCATCGAAAACCAGCCGACGTTTGGCAGGCTGTAGCGCACCATGCGAAAACTGCTCCAGGCCGAGTGAAAGGCGTTCTGCCGGTTGGCGTAAATTCCGTGCGCGGAATAGAATACCCCAATCAGGAACCAGGAAAAGGGGATGCTCAACAGAATCAGGATAATGGTGCGAACGGTTGCGTTGAACATGCCCAAGATGCCAAAAATGATAAGGGCCGGGATATTGAAAAAAAGGAAAAAGATCATCCATAAACCGGAGAGCAGGAGGATGTGCAACAGTGAACGAAAGATGGACGGGGTGTTTTCCTTGAACACCGCGCCCGCCACCATGCGGTAATACAACCCTCCGCCCAACCACCCGGCAACCGTCAGTGCCAATACCAGCAAGACCGAAACTGCTATGCCTCCCGGGTCAACCTGGAATCGTTCAGCGAGGGGCGTTTGCAGCGACAGGTTGGTCGTCATCAGGCTGTAGATTCCAAATGGATAGGTGCGCAAGGCGGCAAACAGGTTGAAGCCGTTGGCAAATTCATTCAAGGCAGCCGTCAGCGCCTGGGATTGCGCGGAATCGGGCATTTGCCCGGCCAGCTCTACGACAGGGGTAACGAGCGACTTCGCCTTGAGTTGCGGCCCAAACCACAAGAAAAAATCGAGCAGGACAGGAAGCAGGATAATGCCCAGGTTGTTGGCAACTGTATTGAAACCATTAACCAGCGCATTGACCGCGCCCGGCGGCGGCGGGGGGAGGCGAGAATTCCGACTTTCCATAAACTATCCACTGATTCTACCACAGGCACGATTTGCCCCGCCGCCGAAACGAACCGGCCATAAGCCCATCCACCCCACAATCGCACATCGGGGGTGCTTGACGCTTTAGAAAGGTTGTGCTAGTATCAGGCCACCCACTCTCCCGCGTATATCCCGTCCTTACTTCGTAGAGGAGAAGTTATGAGCAAGCGAATCGCCCTAACCCTTTTTGCCGTGTTGGCCATTGCGCTCACCGCGTGCCAGCGCACGGCCTCCACGCCCGTGCCGACACAATCGCTGGACTTTCCCGGTGCCCCGACTATTGAAAATATTCAGTCGATTATGGTTGCCGGGACGCAAACGGCCATTGCACTGTACGGGACGCCGGAGGGTGGTCAACAACAGGTCGAGACCCCTGACCCCAATGCCACTCAAACGCCGATTGTCATATCTGGTGACACGCCGGTTGCGGGAGCGGAAACCCCCACGCCGCTGCCAGCCGTGACCCCCATCCCGGCCACGGCCGGCAGGCCTTCTACTTACACCCTGCAAAAAGGGGAATTCCCATTCTGCATCGCCCGCCGCTTCGATATCGATCCCGACGAGTTGCTGGCGCTCAACGGTTTCACCCGGTCGCAGAGTTATTTTACGCCCGGCACGGTGTTGAAAATCCCGCAGACTGGCAAAGCCTTTCCAGGCGCCCGCGCCCTGCTGGCCCATCCAACGCAATACACCGTATTGTCGGGGGACACCATCTATAGCATCGCCTGCAAATTTGGGGATGTAGACCCGCTTGCGATTGCTGCGCAAAACGGATTGCAGTCCCCCTACACCCTCACCGTTGGCTCGCAGATTAGCATTCCCTGACGTCTCGCTGTTTACTCCACACCCGGGCAGGCAGCGCGCCCGGGTGTTTCTTTACCAAAGGACGGAGCGATGAAATTTGAACTTATCCACGCCGAAACAGTTTACCAGGGCCGCGCTTTCGAAGTCCGCCGCGACCACCTGCGCGCCCCCGATGGACGAACGGTCAACTACGACATCATCGAACACACCGGCTCGGTCATCCTCATCCCGGTCGATGCCGCGGGACAGATGCACTTCGTCCGCCAGTATCGCCACGCCGCCCAAATCGAGCTGCTCGAGCTCCCCGCCGGGACGCTGGAACCGGGTGAGCCGCCTGCCGAGGCGGCCGCGCGCGAAATCCGCGAGGAAACCGGCATGGAAGCCGAAACATTGGTCGAAATCGGCGCGTTTTACCTGGCCCCGGGCTATTCCACCGAACTGATGCACGTCTTCCTGGCGACCAATCTGAATCACAATCCGCTCGAAGCCGACGCCGATGAATTCCTGAGCGTCGAGAAACTTCCCGTGGCCGAAGCCCTGCGCCAGGCCGAAAGCGGGGAAATGCAGGACGCCAAATCGCTGGCCGCGCTGCTGCTGGCAAGGCGATACCTTTAGAAAAAATCCAGTCACTTCAAAAGTGACTGGATTTTTTGTCAGATACACATTTCTTCCCACATTCTCTTCATCGACAGCGCATCTTCCTCCATGACGGGGCTTTCGCACAGGATGCGCCCGCCAGCGCCGACATCCTTCAGCGCCCGGAATAATTCTGTCAATTTTAAATCGGATTCAGCCACTTTCAGATGGTTTTTCTCGCCTTTGGGGCCATATTCGATGCCCGAAAGGTGAATGTGGAGTTGCTTCAACGCAGATTCACCCAGCGATTGGCGGTACAGTTCCAGCAGCGCGGTCCACTCTTCGTAAGTGTTGACCGACCCGTCGCCGGGACGGGCGTGCAGGTGGGCAAAGTCGAGACAGGGCAGCACGCCTGGGATGGATTTCGACATTTCGAGGGTATCTTCCAGCGAGCCGAGCATGGCGCTCTTGCCCATCGTCTCGGGCCGCAGCGTGACCGGGTTCCCGGCGGCGCGCAATTCGTCCACGCACCCGGCCAGGCGTGGGACGGCGACCTTGAGCACATCCGCGGCGGGCTGCTCGAAATATGAGCCGGGATGGAAAATAATGTCGGTCGCCCCGGCCAGGCTGCCATAGTGGGCGGCATCCATCAGGCGCTGGCGGCTTTTGGGCCATTCTTCGTCGTTGGCATTCAGGTTGATGAAGTAGGGCGCGTGGACGCTGAGGGCTACATCCTGCGCGCTGGCTGCCGCCCGGATGGCAGCGCAGGTCTCGACCGAAACGCGCACCGATTGCACCCAACCCAACTCCATCGTATCCAATCCAATCGATTTGCTGAACTGAATCGCGCCGACCGAGCCGCCGGGCTTTTTGGGCGTGCCAATCGGTGAGCCGACCGTGCCGAAACGAAATGATAGGGTCATGGAAACTCCTTGCCTGGTCAACGTCCCGAAATCTTCCAGAAACAAACGTAACAGGCTCGAAAAAGCCTTCGGGGTATCTTCTCAATATTTTGGGGAGAGAAGCACCGTCCCGAAGGTTTGAATGGCTCAATTAGATTTTTCAAGCAAACCTTCGGGACGTTTCCCCACTTTTTTGAGAAGATACCTTCGGAACGTTTTTTACGCTACAGAAGGGATAAAATTTTCACCCACAAGGGCGGTCCCAACACCAGCAGCCCCACCAACACCGCCGCGCCCGCCGCAATCAGAACCGCCGCCGCGCCCACATCCTTGCCCACTTTGGCAAGCGGGTGATGAGTGGGGCTGGCTAAATCGACGACGGCTTCGATGGAGGTGTTGAAAAACTCCGCCGACCAGACCATCGCAATCACGATGACCAGCGTGGCCCAATCGCGGGCTGGGAGCGAAAGCCACAGGCCGAGAATCAGGACGCATACGGAGGCCAGGGCATGAACCCAGGTGTTTTTCTGGGTGCGGATAACATACCACCAGCCATGGAAGGCGCAGCGGAAGGATTCGATGCGGGATTTTATGAACTCGGTCATTCCGGGGTTTCCCAACGGCATGGATGGATTGGAAATCCATCTTACTCGCGCACCTGGATGTATCCCAATCCCAAGTTTTCCAGGATTTCGGCCTGGGCTGCCCACATGCGGGCTTTTTCTTCCTCTTCGGCATGGTCATGCCCCAGCAAGTGCAAAATGCCGTGAACGGTGAGCAACTGCACTTCGGCCTCCACCGGGTGTCCGGCGCGGGCCGCCTGCCGGGCGGCGGTTTCGACCGAGAGGAGGATGTCGCCCAGGTAACGGAAGCCGGTTTCCGGGTCGTTTTCGTCGGAAGGAAAGGAAAGCACATCGGTCGGCGCATTGATTCCCATCCACTGGAGGTTGAGTTCGCGCAGTTGGATATCGTTGGAGAGAACGATGGTCAATTCGACCTCGGCGGGGGCAGCCTGGTGTTTCAGGGCAGCCAGCGCGGCTTTGTCCACCAGATCAAGGGGAACGACGGGTGACAGGTTGGGCATTGACTCAATGGTTATCATGCTTTTTGAACGGTTTTCGGAATGGGGCTGGTTGGGTTTTCGGTCAGGGCAGGCGTTTCGGCGGCAGGATATTGAATGCGGGGATGATACTGACCCAGCAGGGTGGTGACGAATGCTTCGGTAATGACCGTCAGGTCCCTGAACGTCAGATTCGTATCATCCAATTGGCCTTCTCTTTGGCAAAATTCGATGGATTTGCGCACCAGTTCGCGGATTTGCTCTTCGGAACGAGGCCGCTCGGAGCGGGCGCGGGCCTCTACGTTGTCAGCCAGCATCAGCAGGGCGGTTTCGCGGCTGCGCGGGGGCGGGCCGGGATAACGGAATTTGGAAGGGTCGACTTTTGATTTATCACTGCCTGCGGACTGTACTGCCAGGTTGTAATGATAGCGCGCCAGCAGCGTGCCGTGATGTTCGAGCATGAAGTCGACGATGCGGCGCGGCAGCCGATATTTCCTGGCGAGTTGGACGCCATCGTTCACATGCCGGACGACAAAGCCGGCGGCGGCTTCCGGGTCGAGGTCGTGATGGGGGTTCAGGTTGTCGGGAAGTTGGTTTTCGATGAAAAACGGCGCGTTGGCAACCTTGCCTACATCATGATAAAGAGCGCCGACCCGCACGAGCAGGGTATCCAGTTCCAGCCGTTCGGCGGCCTGCTCGGCCAGATTCGAGACCATCAGGCTGTGCTGGTACGTGCCGGGGGCGCTGCGCAGGAAGTATTGCAGGAGCGGGGCATCGGGCCGGGAAATTTCGAGCAGCCTCAGGGTGGTGGTCAGGCCGAGGAATTCCGCCAGCAGGTATTGGAGCATGAGGGCAATGCTGGCCGAGGCGATGCCGTTCAGCATACACGCGCCCAGCAATTGGAAATATCCCAGCCAGTCGATAGCCGCCTTTGGAACACGATAGGCCACAAGAACTGCAATACCGGTCAGGCCAATGACGAGCGCGGCCCAGATGAAGGTGCTGATGCGATGCGCCTTTCCCAGTGAAAGCACGCCAAGCAGCGAGGTGAGAAGGTAGAAGAGAGTCAGCTCCAGTGCGTTGACCTGTCCAAAAGCCGCCAGGATGCTGATTGCGACCGAAACAATCAATCCCCCGCCAGAACTGAACAGGGTGGCGATAAGCAGCCCAAACGCGGGAACGGGAAAGGCATAAGGCAACAGGGTGCGATCAGGGATGACCAGACGCGCGGCAGCCAGGAACAGGATGAACAGGATGGCAACCAGGGCGAGGCTGCGGCCATCGCTGTAATAGGCTGGGCGGCGGCGCTGGAAATAAAACGCGGTAAAGGTCGTCAGCACGCTGATAATCGCAACGCCTCCCAGGTATTCCATGCCGGTATTGCGCGGGCGAATCAGGCCGAGTTTTTCGAGGGCTTCGATGTCCGTTTCGGTCAGGGCTTTACCGCGCCGCACGACCACCTCCCCGGCCACATAGGTCTGCGTGACCGGTTCTACTGCCTGGCGGGCTTTCTGTTTGGCCGCATTGGTCAGTTCGGGGCTGAAAAAACTGTTGGGAACGACAAAAGGCGTCACAATTTCGACGACAATGGCAGCCTGCTCCTCGCTCAAAGAAAAACTGACGACAGACGGGATATTTCCCTGGATGGCCGCAATGCTTTCTTCACGAACTGCGCTGCGCATGACGGATTCCAGTACGCGCAGGGCATCCTGCTGGGTGGTGTTCCAGCGGGTATCGGGCAGGCGCAGGATATTATCGATGGTATCGGGCTGGAGCGTCAGGTCATTGATGGCAGCCATTTGCTCGCGCTTGCTTTCGATTGGCATGACTTCGTCGGCGCGGATGGCTTCGATTCGGTCGAGCGCGGCGCGCAGGCGGGAAATCTGACGACGGGCAATGGCAGGGTCGGGAGAAGTGTAAATGGATGCAACGGCGCGTTCGGCAGAATCGCGCGCCAGCGAGGTGCGTACGTCGCTGATGTATTCCCCGTTCGATGGCGCGGTGTAATCCTGCGGCGCGACCTGCCCTACCTTGACGGGCAGGGTTGGCCCGCTGACTGACACCGGGAGGATAAGGATGGCATAAGCGGCCAGCCCGGTGAGTATCAACAGGATGAGGGCAAAAAAGTCGTGGCGGTCGACTTGCTGCCACCAGCGGGGAAGTTGGTTCATGTCAATTTTGCAGGAGCTCGCGCACGATGGCGCTGACCTGGTCGCCAGGAGCGCGCCCGGCCACTTTGGGCATCATTACCTTCATGACTTTGCGCATGTCGGCGGGGGCCGATGCACCGGTTTCGGCAACGGCCTGGCGGGCCAGTTCACGCAGTTCATCAACGCCCAAACCTTTGGGCAGGAATGCGTTCAGGACTTCGATTTCTGCCTGGGCATCGGCGGCCAGGTCAGCGCGCCCGGCTTTTTGGGCTTCTTCGAGCGATTCCTTGCGCATTTTGATTTCTTTTTGCAGGATGGCCAGCACGGCAGCTTCGTCGAGCGTAACGCGCCGGTCGACTTCGGCCTGTTTGATGGCAGCCAGCACCATGCGCAGGGTGCGCTTGCGGAGTTCATCGCCCGATTTCAGGGCCTGTTTGACGGCTTCGTTCAGTTGGGTTTTGGTATCCATAGTCTCATTATAGCCCTTTGGGATGGGGTAATTGGGTGATTTGTGGATTTGGTGATTGGGTGATTGCATCAACCGTCCCGAAGGTTTTTACAAGCACTTGCAGGCGCGAGATTTAACGTTCGGGACGCTTCATCGTAAATACTGAAATTTGCTGCGGGGTGAGGACGCGGCGGATTTGTTCGAGTTCGTCTTCCGTGCGTTTGACGGCGGCGGTATAAGCGTAGTCGAAATCGGGGCGGGAGGGGTCGTCTTTGTTCATCCAGGCATGAGAGTCGCGGGGCAGGAG
>DAOUAZ010000325.1:0-6692 GCA_034432975.1 Anaerolineales bacterium
CACGCGAACCGCCACCCCCACCCCCGGCGCGCCGTTTACGCTGGTCAGCCAATCCACCGCCTGCGACCCCAAACAGCCGGGACTGCTCCAAGTGAACCTGCAAAACGCCCTCGGCCAGCCCGCCCCCGGCCAGGAACTGGTCATCACCTGGTTTGGCGGCGAGGAGCACTTCTTTACCGGCTTCAAAAACGAAATCAGCCCCGGTTACGCCGATTTCACCCTGGCGGGCGGCATCGAATACGCCCTCAGCCTGTCGGATGGCCGAACGCGCATCACCGGCCTGACCGCGCCCGCCTGCGCCGGCGACGACGGGAAATCCTACCCCGGCTCCATCCTGCTCGAATTCCGCCAGCCCTGAGCCATGCCCAGACCGTTTGCCCGCCTGTTGCTTGTTTTCATCGTCATCATCGCGCTGACCGCCCTGCGCAACTTTCCCGGGGCCTTCCCGCCGCCCGAACCGACTGCCTTTCCCCTTACCGAAATCCAACCCAACACGCCCACCACCGGCCCGTGCGGGTTCGTGTGGGCAACCCAAAGCCTGCCAGAACTATCGGAGCAGTTGCTCGCCCGGTTGAACGAGGCCGGGCTGCCGGCCGCCGCCGCCCGCGCCGAAGCCTATGGCGAAAACTGCATCTACAGCGATGGCGCGCTGGCCTACTTCGCCGCCATGCAAACCGATTACCGCATCACGCTGGAGGTCGAGACTCTCACAGACAGCAAAACGCTCGGCAGCCTGCTGGAGCAAACCCTGGAAGTCATCGACGGGTTCCCGGTCAGGGAAACGCCCGGCCCCAACCCCGGCTATATCGGCATCACCTTTCAGGCGGGCCAGGCGGTCGAAAACCTATGGTTCCAGCAAACCCAATCCGACGCCCTGCGCGCGCAGGGTTTGAGTGGGGAACAATTGTACGAGGCGCTGAGATAACCAAGATTTGGACGCAGACAAGAGCCGACTGCCCCGTAGATGGGCGCGGAGAATAACTTAAAATCCGCTCTTGTCCGCTCTCGTCCGCGTCCCCAAAAAGATGTTGGCCGATTACTGACTTGAGTTCAGAGTTCGTTTGCAATCAAAACTTTTTTGGACACGGACACTTGCGCCTGCGCTGCAAGTGCAGGTGTTACGCGGATTACGCGGAATCTCACGGATTTTTTAAGAAAAATCCGTGCGCCCCCTACGGGGGCAGTCCGTCGAATCCGTGAAATCCGTGTACAGGTTTTGGGTTTTTCGCGCCAAATCAGCCATGATTTTTGTCTTTCAGGGTGAATCAAAGTGAACACTAAACTCAAGTTACTGATAGAGGCTTATAAGGATAGGGGAATGCGCTGTTTTGCTTCTTCAGTTTCCCCGTAGTTGCACTGCGGGAATTTTTGCATCTTGACATGCCAATCTAATTATTGTATATTTCGTTTAGTAAATACTAAACGAAATATACAAACCTATGACCCAAACCCTTGAATCCATCAAAAACGAACTTGTGGAAGGACTGAGCGGCATCAGCGCGTTTTGGGGCTTCCCCAAAGGCATGGGCGCGATTTTCGCCGTGCTGTATCTCTCGCCTGGCCCGCTCTCGCTCGATGAACTCGTCGAGCAGACCGGGCTGACCAAGGGCGCCATCAGCACCAACACGCGCGCCCTCTCGCGGATGGGGCTGATTCGTCCCATCACCCGCCTTGGCGACCGGAAAGACTATTACGAAGCCGAGACGGATTTCTACCGCGCCATCCGCGCCATCTTGAAGGAGCGCCAGAACAGCGAGTTCGACCGGGCGGTTGCTTCCGTGAGGGAAACGCTCTCGAAACTGGAGGCGGATTCAGCGGGGTCTGACGCGGAACACGCTTTTTTGACGGAGCGCGTGCGGGCGTTGAACGACTTCTTTAACGCTATCGATTCCCTCGCTTCAGCGGTCACAAAACTGGATGGCCTGGGGCTGGGAACGGTCCAGAATATCCTGAAAATTTTGAAGTAGCGCAAAATGCCATTTTGCGTCACAAATGCCACGCCGGGGCCAAGCGCCGCCGGTCGGATTAATGTTGCCAAAAAGGAGCCTGAAATGAAAATTGCTGTTACCGGTGCTTTTTCTTACTCTGGGAAGTACATCACCCGCCGCCTGTTGGCGCAGGGTCACGAGGTCATCACCCTGACCGGACACCCCAACCGCCCCGACCCGTTTGGCGGACGGGTGAAGGCGTTCCCGCTCGATTTCGACGAGGCTGGCATGGCGCGCAGCCTGGCCGGGGTGGAGGTACTTTATAACACCTACTGGGTGCGCTTCGACAAGGGCGGGAACACCCAGCCGCGCGCGGTGGAAAATACCCGCAGGCTGGTCAAGGCGGCGGTGGCGGCGGGCGCGCGGCGGATGGTGCATATCAGCATTGCCAACCCGTCGGCGGATTCGCGCCTGCCGTATTACTGGGGCAAGGCGGCCAACGAGCAGGCGGTGATGGAGAGCGGGCTGGGCTACGCCATCCTGCGCCCGACGGTGCTGTTCGGGATGGAAGATGTGCTGATTAATAACATCGCCTGGCTGCTGCGGCGTTTTCCGTTTTTCGGGCAGATGGGGGATGGGCAGTACGGCATCCAGCCGGTGTATGTGGATGACCTGGCCGCGCTGGCAGTGGAGGCCGGGGCGCGGGAGGAGAATTTCACCTGGGACGCGGTGGGGCCGGATGTGTTCACGTTCGACGAATTGGTGAGGCTGATTGGCGAGAAAATCGGCCACCCGAGGCCTATCCTGCGCCTGCCGCCGGGGCTGGCGCTCAAGGCGGCCCAGTTCATCAGCCTGTTCGTGGGCGATGTGGTGCTGACGCCGGAGGAAGTGGAGGGGCTGATGGCGGGGCTGCTGGTTTCCAAAGAGCCGCCGCGCTGCCAGACTCGCCTGGGCGGCTGGCTGGCCGAGAACCGCGAAACGGTCGGGGCCAGGTACGCATCGGAGCTGGCGAGGCATTACCAGTAAAAGAAAGACGAAAGAGGAAAGACGAAAGAGACCGTCTTTCCCCTTTCGCCAGGCAAGGGAACGTCCCGAAGGTTTTTCAGGCGCAAATTTAGCGGTTTTCAGCAACCTTCGGGACGGTGCTTTTCTATCCCTTGATAATTTCCAGCAGTTTGTCTTTGAGGGCCGCGTTGCAGGCCAATGCCTCGTTGTGGGTATGCCCTGCGCGGCCATCCCAACTGCCGAAGTAGCCGCCCGCCTCCTGGAAAATGACCGGGAAGGGGCCGCAGTCCCAGATGTTCATGACCGGGTCGAGCATGGCTTCGGCGCGCCCGGTGGCGGCGCACAGGTAGCCGTAGGCGTCGCTCCAGCCGCGCGAGGCGTAGGCGGCGGCGTTGATTCGTTCCCAGGCTGCGCCGCGCCCGTATTTTTCCATGTTGCGAACATTGGTATAGCAGATGAAGGCCCGCTCGAAACTGCCAATCTCTGAGACGCGCGCCCGGCGGCCGTTCCACCATGCGCCCAGGCCATCGGCGGCGCGCAGCATTTCGTCGGTGCCGGGGAAGTAGGCCGCGCCAACTTTGATGACGCCCTCGATTTCGAGGCCAATCAATACGCCGTAGAGCGGGACTCCGCGCAGGAAGGATTTGGTGCCGTCGATGGGGTCGATTATCCAGCGAAAGGGAGCGGATGTCGACAACGGATGAAGCGGAGAAGCGGATGTCGAAGCGGAAACGGATTCGGGAACGGAGGTCTGCGGCGAAACGGAGAAATGGTTGGTTTCCCCAAATTCCTCGCCCAGGATGGCGTGGCCGGGGTAGCGTTTTTCGATTTCGGCGCGGATGAATTCTTCGGCGGCGCGGTCGGCGGCGGTGACGGGGGTGTCGTCGGCTTTGTAGTCGGGGCGGACGCCGGCGTTGAAGTAGCCGAGGGTGATTCTCCCGGCGCGGTAGGCGGTTTCAGTGGCGAAGTCGAGCAGGGGTTGCAGGTTCATTCATCATCCTTTATAAAAATACGCGGCACGCGCGCTGAAATATTGGTCATCACTTCGTAGGAGTTCGTGCCAGCCCATGCGGCCAGGTCTTCGGCGGAGATTTGCTCGCCGCTGGCGGCCCTGCCGAGCAAAATCACCTCGTCGCCCAGTTCAGCGTCATCCGCTTCGAGATTGACCATGAACTGGTCCATGCAGATTCTGCCAACCTGCTGGTATTTCCTGCCGTTGACAAGCACCTTTGGCTGGTTGGTCATGCGGCGGAAGTAGCCGTCGGCGTAACCGCAGGGAACGGTGACGGTGCGGACGGGGTGGTCGGAAACCCACAGCGAACCATAACTGACCGGATGCCCCGGCTGGGAGATTTTGCTGTAAACGACCTGCGATTTCCAGGAAGCGGCGGGCGCGACTTCCACCGAGCGCAAAACGCCCTTATCGGGGTAGATGCCGTAGAATAAGATGCCGGGCCGTACCATGTCTAAATAACTTTCGGGCAGGTTCAGGATGGCGGCGGAGTTGGCGGCGTGAACCAGGCGCGGGCGCGGCAGTCCGCGTTTTTCGTAAAAAGACAAGACTTCGTGGAAGCGCGCCAACTGGTCGCTGGCATACGAAAAGCCCCATTGTTTCTCCATGCCGGGCGTTTCGAGCGTTTCGGAGTTGGCGAAATGGGTATAGATGCCCTCGATGTCGAGATGCGGACAGCGCAGGGATTGTTCGAGGAAGGCTTCGGCCTCGTACCAGCGCGCGCCGGAACGTTCCATGCCGGTATCGATTTTGAGATGCACCTTGAGCGGCCTCCCGGCGGACGCGGCGGCGGATTCGGCGGCCTCCAGCACAGCCGGGTGCGAAACCGTCAGGGTCAGGTCGTGTTCGAGGTAACAGGGGACGTGTTCGGGCAGGGTTCCGCCCGCTACGAGAATCGGTTTGGTGAGGCCGATTTCCCGCAGGTGGATGCCTTCATCCAAAACCGCGACGCCGATATAATCGACCTGCGGTTCGATGTACGGGGCGACGCCATCGATACCGTGACCGTAGGCATTGGCCTTGAGCATGACCAGCACTTTGGCAGGATGCACCCTGGCGCGAATCGCCCGCGCGTTGCGGCGGAGTTGGGCAAGGTTGACGACGAGGTGGGTGGGGCGGAGGGGAGTTTTCATTTCACTTCCCAAACCATTCATACTTTACATCCGGTTCATTATCGGGCGGCGGGGAGATGCCCAGTTTGGTGACGACAAAACCGTTTTTCTCGTAGAAGGCCCGGGCGTTGACGTTATCCTGGAGGGTATAGAGCCACAGGTGCTGCGGTGAAAGCGTCCGGGCAAAGCGAATCAGCGCCCCGCCAATTCCCTGCCGCCAGTGGTCGGGATGGACGAAAATCTGGTCGATAAAATCATTGTTAATCGCCATAAAGGCGACCGGACGGTCCTGCTCATCGTCCACCACCCAGACGGTATTCTCGACCAGGATATTGTCGCGGAAGTACGTGACATCCTCGTAGAAAAAATGTCCCTTGCGGCGTTGGAAATCGGGCGTCGATTTTTCGCGGGCAATGCGCCACAGGACGACAAGCGACATAAAGTCATCATCTTTGTAAAGGCGGGGCATGATTTTCATAAGAAACTAACCTTTTGCGTGTAAAATTGATAAGTTGACGATGTCAACATTCGTTCAAAGGAAAAATCCCATACCGAAAGCGAGTTCATGATGAAAATTGTAACCGATTGCGCCGCGGACATGCCTGCCAGCGAATTGGAAGAATTGGACATTACGCAGGCCCCGCTCTTTATCCAGTTTCCCGAAGGCGAGGTCAACTCCGCCGACATCAGCGCCGATGATTTCTACAACCGGCTGGAGGCCATGCGCCCTGCCGTGCCGACGACAGCCCAGCCTTCGAGCGGCCTGTTCGAGGAGTTATACCGCAAACTGGCCGAAACGAGCAAAGAGATTTTCTCCATTCATATTTCTTCCGGCCTGAGCGGGACGCTCAATTCGGCGCAGGTCGGCGGCGAGCAGGCCAAAGACGCGGCCAATGTCCATTTTTGGGATACGATGACGCTTTCGGGCGGCGAACGTTTCCAGGTGCTGGCGGCGGCGCTCGGCCAGCGCGCCGGCTGGACGATGGAAAAAATCCAGGAGCGCATGACGGCCATCCGCGAGAATACCGAGGTGATTTATACGCTCGAGACGCTCGAATACCTGGCGCGCGGCGGGCGCATTGGGCGGGTGCAGGCCCTGCTCGGTTCGGTCTTGAAGCTCAAGCCGGTCATCCACGTTGCGCGCGAGGACGGCAAGTACAGCACCGTCAGCAAGGCGCGCACCATCCCGGCGGCGCTCGAATCGCTGACAGATTACCTGGTGGGCGTCTACAAAAAGACCCCGGTCTGGGTCAACGTACTGCACGGGCGATTCCAGCAAAGCGCGGAAATGCTTTCGGAAATGGTCGAAGAACGGCTAAACGTTGCCAAACTGGAAGTCAACCGCATTTCGCCAGTGCTGGGCGTGCATACCGGCCCGGGCATCGTCGGCTGCGCGGTGGTTCCCATCAGCCTGATGGAAGACCTGATTTGAATTCCGGGTTGGGATTGACGATTTTCGATTGAAAACCGGGAACAAGAGGAACGAGTAACGAGGCCTTTTCTTGTTACTCGTTCCTCTTGGTTTAAGACTTTATTGGTAACTGCCTACCCGCCCTCACCCCGCTGCGCGGGGCTTCCCCCGGCCCCTTCTCCCAGTGGGAGAGGGGAGAAAACAGAGATGATTTTGTCGCTTTC
>DAOUAZ010000326.1:0-23414 GCA_034432975.1 Anaerolineales bacterium
GGCGGTTTTGGTGCTTCCGACATCGATTCCGAGGAAATATTGTTTGGATGGCATGATGGTCACTTTCTGTTTGGGATGAGATGGAATTATACCCTTGCCAAAAGTCAAGTTATAATCGTCTTATCGAACCCGTTGATTTGATGTTTCGCCATACATTGCGGCGACTTGCCGCCAGGAGGTGACAACGATGGTCGACCGCAGGACGGAAACCCGAAAGAAATTGATGGCCTTTACCACAGCGCGCGACCGACGCCAGGGCGCGCTGCTGGGCTACCTGGGAAACCTGACGTCGCACGGGCTGCTGGTGATTGGGGAAAAACCGCTGGAACTCGACGCGCACATTACCCTTGAGATAGAATTCCCCGACGAACTGCCCGAAACAGCCACCCGCCGCATGGTCATCGAAGCCCGGGTCACGCGCTGCGTCCCTGACCAGGAAAACCCGCGCGAATTCAACCTCGGCTTTGAATTTCTCAATATCGAGTCGGAACATACCCGAATTATCCACTCCCTGCTGGAGCGGTATCACTTCCGTTATCGGGATTGAACGATGCGTGTTTCAAAACGGGAATTTGTGGGATAATCGCGCAGGCATTCCTACTTCCTTTTTGGAGCATCGATGATTCCCGGTCTGGATGGCCTGCGCGCTATTGCTTTCCTGCTCGTCTTTGCCTGCCACACCGATTACATCCTGGTTGGCTGGACGGGCGTTTTGTTATTTTTCGTCCTTTCGGGGTTCCTGATTACCGGCATTCTCAACAAAATGAAATCCCGGTTTGCCGGCAGGGAATTCTTTGCCAAGTTTTATGGCCGCCGCTTCTTGAGGATTTTCCCGCTTTATTACCTGTACCTGTTCCTGATGATAGGCGTGGCTGCCCTGCTGCTGGGGGTCGGATACCGCATCAATTACATGAACGAGTTTTACAGGCAGGTTCCCTACGCCTTTGTCTATCTTTACAACTTTTTCTACGCCAGTTCCACCTTCACCCAGCATAAATTTCTCGACCATTTCTGGTCGCTCTCGGTCGAGGAACAGTTTTATATCTTCTGGCCGCTCCTGATTTTCCTGACCCCCGAACGCTGGCAAAAAAGACTCTTCCTGGCCGTCATCGTCCTGACGCCAGTTTTCCGTCTCGCCACGGCTTATGCCCTGCGCTCTGGCATATTCCCGTTCTTTACCGGCGACATCCCGCTCGGCATCTACCCCCTGCCCTGGACTCACATCGACGCCTTTGCGATGGGAGCCTACATCTCCCGTTATGAAATTCCCAAACCGAAGTTGCAACTTGCCTTGCTGCTGATTCTCGTTCCCGCAGCGGGGTTTACCAGCCAGTACATCTCGTCTGGAACGCTGACCCCCTCCGGCACGCTGATGGATTTGACCTCGCTCGGATACACCTTCCCGATTTCAAACACCCTCAAGCACATCTGGGGCTATTCCCTGCTCAATTACCTGTTTGCCGTGCTGATATATTGCGTTGCCCGGCAAGGGCTGTTTGTGCGTTCGTTGGAGTGGAAACCGTTGGTTTACCTGGGGAAAATTTCATACGGCATGTACGTGTTTCACTTCAGCATGACCTGGTTCGCCGCGCGAATCCGCGACATTGTTCCGCTATCTGAAGATGTAGCCAAGCTATCGACTGCCCTGATTGCTTTCCTGTTGACGTTTGTCCTGGCATCATTGAGTTACCGCCTGGTAGAAAACCCCATCCTCTCGCTAAAAGACCGTTATTTTGGGATTCACAATTAAGAAACATCCCGAAACTTTTGGCAGCAATTCTCAACATGAATTGCCAGGCGAACGTCCCGAAGGTTTTCGAGCGCAATTTGCGTGATTTTGAGAAACCGCTCGGCTGAGCGCTCGCGGCGAAGCCTTCGGGACGGTTTGAAACCAAATTGAGGATTGCCGAACCTTCGGAACGGTTTGCGGATAATTTGTGGTATACTTGCGCCGCTCCCCATCCGGCGGAGCAGCATTTTGCCTGGGACGGGCAACAAGCGTCCCTGGGCGGGTTATATAGCCTGGAAAGGCTCACCCCCGCCAAACTCACTCCGTCTCGCGTTCCGGCGGGAACGAGCGGCAGACGGAAACCATAAGGAGAAAAAATGGCAGTTATCTCAATGAAAGCCCTCTTGGAGAGCGGCGTCCATTTTGGGCATCGCACCAACAAGTGGGACCCGCGCATGAAGCCGTACATCTTCACCGAGCGCAACGGCATCCACATCATCGACCTGCAACAAACGGTCAAATCGCTCAACACGGCCTTCAACATTACCCGCGATGCCATCATGAACGGCGGCACCGTCCTGTTTGTCGGCACCAAGCGCCAGGCCCAGGAAACCGTCCGCGAAGAAGCCGTTCGCTGCGGGATGCCCTACGTCACCGAGCGCTGGCTGGGCGGCATGCTCACCAACTGGAACACCATGCGCGCCCGGATCGAGGAAATGGAACGCCTGGAAGCCATGCGCGACAGCGGCGACATCAACCGCCTGACCAAAAAAGAAGGCCTGCTCATCCAGCGCGAAATCACCCGCCTGCAAACCCGCTTGGAAGGCGTTCGCCACATGAAGCGCCTGCCCAGCCTGGTGTTCATCGTCGATGTTGGGCGTGAATATGCAGCCGTGCATGAGTGCAACCTGCTCAACATCCCAGTGCTGGCGCTGGTCGATACCAACTGCAATCCCCAGAACGTCGATTACATCATCCCCTCCAACGACGACGCCATCCGCGCCATCAAACTGCTGGTTGCCAAAGTGGCCGACGCGGTGCTGGAAGGCAAAGCCATGCGCAAGGACGAAGACCTGGGCGCAGACGACCTCCCGGCCCCGGTCTCGGTCTCTGCCCCGGCCGGCCGGCCCAGCCGCGTGGTTGACATGGAAGACGACTCCAGCGACGAAGAATTGTTGGGCAAATCTACCCTGGCCAAACTCGCCAAAACCGCTGAACCTGAAGCAGAAGCGGCTGCCGAGACTGAGCCGGAAGCCACCGTCGAAACCGAATCAGGTACAGATTCAGCGGCGAACAAAGAAACCCCTGCGGCAGAATAATTTTTCCACGCAAAAAACGCGGGCTTTCCGAGATGTTATAGAACTTCTTGAAGAGGAACAAACATGGAAATTACGACCGAAATGATTAAAGAACTGCGCGCCGCGACCAACGCTGGCGTGCTGGACTGCCGCAAAGCCCTGACAGAATCCAACGGCGACTTCCAAAAGGCGGTCGATTGG
Organism: Anaerolineales bacterium; assembly: GCA_034432975.1. Classification (GTDB taxonomy): domain Bacteria; phylum Chloroflexota; class Anaerolineae; order Anaerolineales; family Villigracilaceae; genus UBA5195. Next base: position 3,229 of record DAOUAZ010000326.1, read on the forward strand.
CTGCGCGAAAAAGGCATGGCAACGGCAGCCAAACGCTCCGACCGCACCGCATCGAACGGCATCGTGGAACTGTACTCGCATGGCGGCGGGCGCGTCGGCGTGATGGTCGAAGTCAACTGCGAGACCGATTTCGTCGCCCGCTCCGAATCCTTCCGCAGTTTTGCGCACGAAGTCGCGCTGCAAATTGCCGCCCAGTCTCCGCAATACGTCTCCGAAGCCGAAATCCCAGAAAGCGTGCTGGCGCATGAAGGCGAAATCGCCAAGAAGCGCGCAATGGAAGAAGGCAAGCCCGAGGCCGTCGCCGCGCGCATCGTCGAAGGCCGCCTGAACAAGTTCAAGGATGAAGTCTGCCTGCTGCGCCAGGCCTACATCCGCGATGAAGATACCACCATCGAAAAACTGTTGCACCAGACGGTCGCCAGCACGGGTGAAAACATCGTCATCCGCCGCTTTGCCCGTTGGGAACTGGGCGAAGGCCTGGCTGAATAAATCCAAAAAAGCCAACCGGTTGGTTGGCTTTTTTTTTGAAACCCGGGAGAATCTATGACTGAACTGAAATATAAACGTGTGTTGTTGAAGTTGAGCGGGGAATCCCTGGGCGGGGAAAACGGTTTCGGTATCAGCGTGTCGGAAGCCGAGGCCATTGCCCGTCGGGTGCAGGAAGTTCACGAAATGGGCGTGGAAGTGGCGATTGTGATTGGCGCCGGGAATCTCTGGCGCGGCAAGCAGGGCCTCGACCGGGGCATGGACCGCGCCACAGCCGATTACATGGGCATGCTCGGCACGATGATGAATTCGCTGACCCTGATGGATGCCCTGGAACGCGCCGGGGTCTACACCCGCGTCATGTCGGCCATCGAAATGCGCGCCATTGCTGAGCCATACATCCGCCGCCGGGCCATTCGCCATCTCGAGAAGAAGCGGGTCGTCATCTTTGGGGCCGGGACAGGCAATCCCTTTTTCTCTACCGATACCGCTGCCGCGCTGCGCGCCACCGAAATCGACGCCGACGTGGTCATCAAGGCCACCAAGGTGGACGGCGTGTACGACTCTGACCCTAAGAAAAACCCGAACGCGGTCAAGTTCGACGAATTGACCTATATCGACGTGCTGAATGCGCGCCTGCAGGTAATGGACAGTACCGCCATCACGCACTGCATGGAAAACAAAATCCCCATCCTGGTTCTCAACCTGTGGGATAAAACCGCCCTGACCAGCGCCCTCAACGGCAAAAAAGTTGGGACGCTGGTTCACGCGTAAACCATGCCAGGAGACGCCTCGCGGGGCGTCTCTTTGATTCGTGCCAGGATTTGAGAGCAGGCGCGCAGGTTTTGCCAGCCCGGGCAAGGTATCGTCGGGGCTGGTTACAGGTAGTGGCAAAAATTCAATTTTTAGTGTATCCTTGCAAGGAAATCAATCTTTCCCAAAAATCCAGGAGGTCGCGGTGATTAAAGAACTTCTCAAAGAGGCCGAAGCCCACATGCAAAAATCCATTAGCGTGTTGCAGGAGGATTTGAGTTCCATCCGCACCGGGCGCGCCCACCCAGGACTGGTCGAAAAGATTCAGGTGGAGTATTATGGAGCGCCCACGCCCCTCATCCAACTGGCGTCTATCAGCGTCCCCGAACCACGCGCATTGATGATTAAACCCTTCGACAAAACCACCCTGAAAGCCATCGAACGGGCCATCCTGGCATCCGACCTGGGCCTGACGCCCAACAACGACGGGATTGCCATTCGCCTGAACCTGCCCCCGCTCAACGAAGAGCGCCGCCGGGATTTGGTCAAGCACGTCAACCATCGCCTGGAAGAAGCGCGGGTAGCGCTGCGCAACATCCGCCGTGATGCCATCAAGGACATCAAGGAATACGAGAATGAAAAACTCATCTCCGAAGATGACCGCAAGCGCGGCGAAGAAGAACTGCAAAAAATCGTCGACCGCCTGATTGGCGATATCGAGAAAATCGGCCAGAGCAAAGAAAAGGAGATTATGGAAGTTTAACCTTCCATGACCCCATGAGCACAAGCCAGCCACCAAAAGTCCCCGAAGCGCAGCGGAGCGGGAACGTCCCCGAAGCGCAGCGGAGCGGGATTGCCGGGAAACTTCCCAGCCACGTTGCCATCATCATGGATGGCAACGGCCGCTGGGCTTTGAAGCGCGGATTGCCTCGCCTGGCGGGTCACAAGGCCGGCACCGAAAACCTGCGGCGCATCATCAAAGCCTGCGTTGAATTCGGCGTTAAATACCTGACGATTTACGCCTTCTCCACCGAAAACTGGGGCCGCCCGCAGGAAGAAGTGACCGGCCTGATGCGCATCCTGGAGGATGTCATCGACCGCGAACTGGCGGAACTGAGCGAACAGGGAGTCCAGTTGCGTCACATTGGGCGGCTGGAGCGACTGCCGGCCTTCCTGCAAAAGAAGGTGCTGCACGCAATTGAAATGACCCGCCATAACGACCGCCTGATTATCAATATCGCCTTCAATTACGGCGGGCGCGATGAGATTATCCACGCCATCCAACAAATTATCTGCGACGATGTGGCGGCGGAGGATGTCAGCCCTGAACTGGTCAGCCGCTACCTTTACACAGCCGGGACGCCCGACCCCGACCTTATCATCCGCACTTCGGGCGAACTGCGCATTAGCAACTTCCTCATCTGGCAGGCGGCCTATTCCGAATGGTATGTCACGCCGACCTACTGGCCCGATTTCGGAAAGGAGGAATTCCGCAAGGCATTGGATGAGTTTGCCCGGCGCGACCGGCGATACGGCAAAGTGACCTCAGCGGAATACGAGGAAAGCCATGCGTAACCGCGTCCTTTCCGCCCTTGCCTTACTCGCAGTCGGACTTCCGGCCCTGCTCCTGGGGGGCATCCCATATTACATCTTTTTTGGCTTTTTCCTGGTTGTTGCAAGTTGGGAATATGTAAACATCGCCCTCGCCTGTGATGCGCGTCCCTCGCGCTGGCCGGTGGTGATTGGGGTGGTTGTGATTACCGCCGCGCGTTATTTCTTCCCGGCCTATGCCACGCCTGCCCTGGCAATTTCCATCCTGGCCCTGATGATTTTTCACCTGGTCGATTACGAGCGCGGGCGAAACCAGGCCGGCACCGATTTCGCCATCGGCGCAGGGGGACTGGTCTATATCGGCTGGGTAGGCAGTTACCTGCTCGATATTCGCGCCCTGGATAACGGCGCGTGGTGGGTCTTGTTCATCCTGCCAACCGTTTGGGGCGTCGATACCGGGGCATTCATGCTGGGCGCAGTCTATGGCAAGCATCGCATGGCCCCGCGTTTGAGTCCCAAAAAGTCGTGGGAGGGTTTCGCCGCAGGCGTCTTTACCAGCGTGCTGACAGGCGGTTTTTTTGCTTACTCATTCTCCACTTGGGGACCGCTCAACCTGTCCATCTGGCAGGGAGCGCTCTTCGGACTGTTCGCCGGGCTGCTCACCCCCTTTGGCGACCTGGGCGTGAGCATGCTCAAACGCCAGGCAGGCATGAAAGACTCTGGGACACTCCTGCCGGGTCATGGCGGCGCCTTGGACCGCATCGACTCGTGGTTGTGGGGCGCGGTGCTGGGTTACTACTTCGTCAAGTTGTTCGTGCGGTGACGCCAGCCAGCGTCACCTTTGTTTTATTCGAAGGGAGACGATATGGAAAAAACCATGACCTCGCGCGTGCCGACCCGCAACCTGGCCCTCGAACTGGCGCGCGTGACCGAAGCCGCCGCCCTTTCCGCCGGTCGCATGATGGGACGCGGTGATAAAATTGCCGCCGACAAAGCCGCCGTAGATGCCATGCGCCTGGTGCTCAATACCATCGTCATGAAAGGCGTGATTGTGATTGGCGAGGGTGAAAAAGACGAGGCCCCCATGCTCTTCAACGGTGAGCAGGTTGGCACGGGCAATTACGGCCCCGAGGTGGATATTGCGGTTGACCCCATCGATGGCACTCGCCCGCTCGCCAACGGCAACCTCAACTCCATCGCCATCGTCGCCATTGCCCCGCGTGGAACCATGTTCGATCCCGGCCCCTTCCTGTATATGAATAAAATCGCCGTTGGCCCCGAAGCCAGGGGAGCCATCGACATCGAACGCCCAATCACCGACAACCTGAAGGCGATTGCCAGGGTAAAAGGCAAACGGCTCGAAGACCTGACCTGCGTCATCCTGGACCGGCCCCGGCATGATGAAATGGTAGCCGAAATGCGCCGGGCCGGCGTGCGCATCCGCCTGATTCCTGATGGCGATGTAGCCGGAGCGCTGATGACCAGTTGGGGCGATTCGGGAATCGACGCCCTGTTTGGGATTGGCGGCACGCCCGAAGGCGTCATCACTGCCTGCGCCCTGCGCGCAATGGACGGCGAAATCCAGGGAAAACTCTATGCCCGCAGCGACGACGAAAAGCGCCGCGGCAAAGAACAAGGCTACGATTTCGACAAAGTGCTGACCATGAACGACCTGGTTTCCTCGGACGATGTCTTTTTTGCAGCCACCGGCATCACCAATGGCGAACTGCTGAAGGGCGTCAAATACCTGGCAGACGGCGCCCTGACCGACTCGCTGGTTGTGCGCGGATTGACCGGCACCATCCGCGAAATTACCGCCCACCACCGCTGGGACAAACTCAAAAACATGAGCGCTATCGATTATTGAACCATCCTTGCAGATGGGATGGCCGTTGAACCCATCCTGAAGGTTCCGGGGGGTGCCGCATTCCGACACCCTTCGGGATATTTCTTTCCGAAAAGCATTTTAGAGCGGCAATGTTATTCATTTCGGATAAAATAGATGTACAATTGTTTCACATTTCACAACGGAGGCTTTCCTCATGCCAACCAGGTTCGACGGCGTCATCGAAACCGTCCGCTATGCGCCCGATGGACAAATCGAAGCCGCGCGCGTCTACGAACGTCGCGGGGCCGCCTTTTCTGACCATGTCCTGATTGGGCGCGCCGCTCTCGTGGAGCGGCTGAAGCAGGGCAAAAAATTCGTCACCGGGCAGCGTAAACCCAACCTGGGCGGCATGTTCGAAATCGGAGCCGGCGTGGTGCTGGCAGGCGATGTTATCACGACCCAACCCGGCGCAAACCACGACTTCCTGGAGGCAGTTCCCGTGTTCTAAACCCAACCGGGATCTTTTAGCGGAGACCAGCCATGAAACACATCGACAAGACTCCCTATCGCTCCGAAAGCGGCGAAATCAACATCATCAACCGCGTGCAAGGCATGTTGAAGTACGGCATGTCATGGTACAACCGCATCAAGGTACAGGATGCCATTGCAGGCATCCTCGGGCGGCAACTAGGAGGGCAATTCATCCTGTTCCAGAACATCACGCTGCCAGAAACCGATATCGACCTGCCGCTCGTTTTGGCGGGGCCGCCCGGCGTCTACCTGATTAATGCACTGCATGAGCGCGGCGTGTACATGGCGCGGGAAGATGAATGGGGAACGCTCACCGGCGAGACCTTCGTGCCGGCCCGCATCAACCAGGTCAAACGCGCCATGACGATGGCAAAAGTTTTACAGGTCTATTTCGACCGGCTTGGACAGAAAGGATTCCAGGTCGAACCGATTGTCATGTCATCAGACCCCGGCCTGCACATCGATTCGACCCGCCCGGCTGTGCGAATTGTCATGAGCGACGCCATCGACCGCTTTGCGCTCTCCCTGATACAAGCGCGCCCGGTCTTCGACATGAACATGGTCGCGGAACTGGAGCGCGTCATCCTGACCGGTAAAAGCCGGCAGGCTGCATCCCCGGCGGGGGCGCAGGAACCAGCGCAAGCGGGAGCCGTCTTCCTCCCCGAAGAAGGCGGCAGCGGCGAACTGGAATTTTCCTTCCGTGACGAAACGGAAGCGGCGCCCGGGGCAGAATCCCCGTCGGTTGCGGCCTCGTTCTCAGATGAAATGCCTGGCGCGGCCCGTCCGAAAAAAACCAAAAAACCAAAGCGAAAAAAAATCATGGGGTTGACGCCCGTCCAGTTGAGCATCGTCATCATCCTGTTATTGTGCTGGCTATGCGGGCTGCTCGCCTTTGCCGGTTACTATTTTTACTCCATCGGTTGGATTCAATTTGCATGACCAAACCTTTCCTGAGCATCATCATCCCCGCGCGGAACGAAGAACGCCGCCTGCCCCAAACCCTGGAGCAGGTGGTGCGTTTTGTCCAAGCCCGCGATTTCCTAACTGAAACAATCGTCGTCGTCAACGCCAGCACCGACCGGTCGCTAGAAGTTGCCTCCGCTTTTGCGGCGCAACACGAAAATGTGCGCGTCCTGCCTGAAGACCTGCCCGGAAAAGGGCGCGCCGTGCAAAAAGGGATGCTGGCGGCCAGCGGCGCGTATCGCTTCTTCGCCGACGCCGACCTCTCGATGCCCATCGAAGAAGTCCTGCGCTTCATCCCCCCGGCGGTCGATGTGCCGATTGCGCTTGCCTCGCGCGAAGCCCCCGGCGCGGTGCGCTACGACGAACCGGCTTACCGCCACCTGACCGGGCGTGTGTTCAACACCCTTATCCGAGCCCTGGTGCTGCCGGCCATCAACGACACCCAATGCGGCTTCAAAATGTTCCGCGCCGACGTGGCCGAAGACCTCTTCCGCCGCCAGACGCTGATGGGCTGGTCTTTCGATGTGGAACTGCTCTACATTGCCAGCCGGCGCGGCATCCCCATCCTCGAAATCCCCATCCCCTGGTACTTCAACCCCGACTCCAAAGTCAGCGTGGTGCGCGATTCCTGGCGCATGTTTACCGACCTGCTCGCCATCCGCCGGAATGGCCGAAAAGGACGGTATGATTGAAACGCCCGGCCTGCATCTCGAAAGGGAATTGTGGGCCAGCGGGGTCGAATTCATCGGGGGAGTGGACGAAGCGGGACGCGGGGCTTTTGCCGGCCCCGTGGTGGCAGGCGTGGTCATCCTCCCGAACATTTCCCGCCTCGGACTCACCTTGTCCGGCGTGCGCGATTCCAAACAGATGACTCCCCGGCAGCGGAGAGTCTGGGCGTTAAAAATCAAGGAAATCGCATTGACATGGGCAGTCGGCGCTGCCTCGGCGGACGAGATTGATTCCATCGGAATCCTGCCCGCCACCCGGCTGGCCGTTACCCGCGCCATCCAGCGCCTCGCGCTGATGCCGGATTTCCTGCTGATGGATTACATCCACTGGCCGGGGCTGCAAAATCCGCACCGCATGATGCCCAAAGGGGAGCGGCATTCCCTCAGCATCGCCTGCGCCTCGGTGCTGGCAAAGACCGAACGCGACTCAGCAATGGAACGGCTCGATGAACAGTATCCCGGCTACGGCCTGGCAAGGCACAAGGGGTATGGAACAGCATTCCATCGGGCCGCCATCCTGGAGAAGGGATACTCCCCCATCCACCGCCAGACATTTGTGCTGCGCTCCCAGGGCAAACGCATCTAAATTAACCTATTTTCGCCCCCTTTCAGAAAGGGTTGGGGGGCAAAGTGGCAGGGATATCCAAAACCTGTCTCTGACCGAACTGACCACCTTGTGGCGATGCCCGGCCGCTTCCTGTGACGCATTTTGCTGACCGAGTTCGGCTCACCGTCCAAGCCTTTCGAACAACCTTGTGATTGCGCATCAGGCATCAAAAACGCCGCGCAGGTGCGCGGCGTTTTTGTGGGGCTGGTATAATCTTTTGGTGCCGAAGGAGGGAATCGAACCCTCACTCCTCACGGAACACGATTTTGAGTCGTGCGCGTCTGCCTGTTCCGCCACTTCGGCAAGCGTAGCGCAAATCGTTCATTTGCGCTACAGTGTGCCAAAGTATATCACTCTCTCATACAAGGTCAAGATGAAACTCGGAATTATCGGCCTGCCCCAATCAGGCAAAACCACCCTGTTCAACGCCCTCACCCGCAGCAACACCCCCACCACCGCCTCCGCCGGGCGCATCGAAGTCCACACCGGCGTGGTCGATGTCCCCGACCCGCGCGTGGACAAACTCTCGGGCATGTTCAAACCCAAAAAGACCATCTATGCCAAAGTGACGTATGCCGACATCGCCGGGCTGGATGGCACCCAAAAAGGCATCTCCGGCCAGTTGCTCAACAACCTGGCCCAGATGGACGGATTCATCCACGTTGTGCGCTGTTTCGAGGACGAAAACGTCCCGCACCCAGTTGGTTCGATTAACCCGGCCCGCGACGCCGAGAACATGCTCTCAGAACTGTTGCTAAACGACTTAATCGCTGTCGAGCGCAAACTGGAGCGGCTGGTCGATGAACGCCGCAAGGGCGGTACCGACAAAACCCTGAACGAACGCCAGACGGTCTTGTTCACCCGCCTGAAGGAAGCCCTCGACGAAGGCACGCCCCTGCGCAAACTGGAATTTTCCCCCGACGACCAGAAAGAACTCGCCAGCTACGGCCTGCTGACCCGTAAACCGGTGCTGACTGTCTTCAACCTGGGCGAGGGACAGATTGCCCCCGTGTTGGAACTCGACCACGCTACAGCGGCCCTGCCTGGCAAACTGGAGATGGAAATTGCCCAACTGCCGCCCGAAGACGCTGAACTGTTCATGGCCGAATATGAAATCACTGAACCGGCCCTCAACCGCATGATTCGCCTGTCGTTCGACCTGCTCGACCTGCAAGTCTTTTTCACCGTCGGCGAAGACGAAGTCCGCGCCTGGACGACCCGCCGCCACGCCACGGCCGTCGAATCGGCGGGAGAAATCCACACCGACCTGGCGCGCGGCTTCGTGCGGGCTGAGGTGGTCGCCTACGAGGACCTCGTCAGCCTGGGCAGCATGGCCGAGTGCAAGGCAAAAGGCAAATTCCGGCTGGAGGGCAAGGAATATATCGTCAAAGACGGCGATATTGTTCACATTCGCTCCAGCCTTTAGAAGGTGATGGGTTGGCAATTGCCAGCCCGTTCTTCACCCCTTCACTGATATAACTTAGACAAATATTCTAACCGGCCAGGAGACCGCCCGCATGAACTTCCAACAATCCCCCTGGAGCCTGCAAGACCTGTTCCCCGGCCTCGACAGCCCCGAACTGGAACTGGCGTTCAAGCACCTCGAAGCGCAGGCGGCTGAGTTCGAGGAATTTCGGCCCGAACTGCAGTCCGACATCCCAACCGACAAATTCCTGAACATCGTGCGCGAGTCGGAAAAAATCATGCGAGCCGGCTACCGCGTTTACGGATTTGCCGGTTTATCGTTTGCCGCCGATACCCAGGACCAGCCCACCCAGGCGTTGATGGGGCGCGTCCAGCAGTTCTTTGCCGAATTGCAAAACCGCATCCTGTTTTTCAGCCTGTGGTGGAAGGACCTGGACGACGCCAACGCCAACCGCCTGATGGACGCTTCCGGAGATTACCGGTATTACCTGGAGGAAATGCGCCATTACAAGCCGCATACCTTGAGCGAACCCGAAGAAAAAATCCTCAACATCAAGAATGTCACCGGCATCGAAGCCCTCACCAACCTGTATGACTCCATCACCAACCGTTACGTCTTCAAGGTGGAAGTAGACGGCGAAATCAAAGAGATGACGCGCGGCGAATTGATGTCTTGCGTCCGCCAGGCCGACCCCGACCTGCGCGCCCGCGCCTACCAGGAACTGTACCGCGTCTATGGCAACGATGGCACGATACTGGGGCAGATGTACCAGACCACAGTGCGCGACTGGCGTAACGAGAATGTCAAACTGCGCAAGCACGCCACCCCGCTCGCCGCCCGTAACCTGGCGAATGACATTCCCAACGATGTAGTCGATACCCTGCTCGAAGTGGCGCAAAAGAATGCGCCGATTTTCCAGCGCTTTTTCAAGGTCAAGGCCAAACTGCTCGGAATCCCTTCGGGGAAACTGCGCCGCTACGACATTTACGCCCCGGTCAGCAAATCGGAAAAAACCTACGATTTCGACACCGCCGCCCAAATGGTTCTGGACTCGTTCAACCAGTTTTCGCCCAAAGTCGGCCAGCTGGCAAAGCGCGTCTTCGACGACAAACACCTCGACAGCGAAGTGCGCAAAGGCAAACGCGGCGGGGCCTTCTGCTGGACAGTGGAACCCGCCCTGACGCCCTGGGTGCTGGTCAACTACCAGGGCCGCCCCGATGATGTCGCCACCCTGGCGCATGAACTCGGACACGCCATCCACTCGATGCTGGCCGAACATCACTCGGCGTTTACGCAGCACTCCTCCCTGCCCCTGGCCGAGACCGCCTCCACCTTCGGCGAGATGATGCTCATCGACCAGCTGCTGGCCGGAGAAAGCGACCCCGCCGTGCGGCGCGATATGCTCTTCCGCCAGGTGGATGACTCTTATGCCACCATCCTGCGCCAGTCGTTTTTCGCCTTATTCGAGAAACAGGCCCACGAGATGGTACAGGACAACGCCTCAGTCGATGACCTGGCCGCCGCTTACATGGAAAATATCAGAACCCAGTTCGGCGACGCAGTCGAAGTCAGCGATGAGTTCAAATGGGAATGGGTCAGCATTCCACACATATACCACACGCCGTTCTACGTTTATGCTTACGCCTTTGGGCAGTTGCTGGTGCTGGCACTCTACCATCAGTTCAAGGCCGAGGGAGAATCTTTCAAGCCGCGCTACCTTGAGATTCTGGCGGCAGGCGGCGCGGCTTCCCCTGAAGAAATTCTGACCAGGGCTGGCATCGACATGCACTCCGCCGCGTTCTGGCAGGGCGGGTTCGATGTCATTCGCAGGCTGGTGGATGAACTCGAAAATATATAACCCAAACCTCCCCGTCAATCATGTGACGGGGAGGTTGGTTTTTACTTGCGCTCTATCTTGAAGGCCATATCAGCCCTGAAATCGGGCAGCGGTACAGTACAGAGTTGCCCCTCGGCGCAAACGATTTCGATAGGAGCAAGGTAGACACCCTGCCAGGTGTCGTAGGGGGTGATGCGGTACGCGCCCGCCGCCAGCCCGGTAACATCCACCAAGACGCCGCTGCGAACAACCTGGTTCGCGCGGACGGCCTCTATACCCTGGCCTTGGAGCGAGAAATCCTGCACCCAGAACAGACCGCCTTCGTTCCCGGCCACGCCCCAGCCGCGCACCTGCGGGTCGCTGCTGGAGATTCCCAGGCGGGAGGGATTCCACTTCACCAGCGGAATCTCGGCCACGAACTGGCCCAGCCGCGTCATATCGGCTTTCATCTCGTCGGTTGGACGTCCCCAACTCCCGCCGCTGTTCCATTCGGCGGGAGTCATGGCCGCGCCCGAAGCCAGCGCCGCCCAGATGGAATTGTGGAACAGTTCGGGGTAGGCGTCGTTGCCTGGCACGCCAAATTCGCCCACCCAGTTCGGTTTTTCGGCAGTGTCCCACATCAGCATCGTCCAACGCGCCAGGATTTCGGCGGCCTGGACCGTATCGCGCTTGGGAAAGTCGTACAGGTGCACCTGCGGCACATCCATCACCCGGTGGCCTGCGGCCCATTCCACATCGCCTGACTGGCTGGCGGTAGTGGGATGCCGGTAGGGGTCATTTTCGACAAAGTAATTGTTGACCTTCTCGTGCCAGGCATCGGTTTGGGCGTAGGCGTTGGTGCCGTTGATTTCGGAGACAGTCTGCCACAGGCCGATGGCCGGGCTATAGCCCCAGCGGGCGATGATATAACGGTAGAAATTTTCCTGCCAGGCCCAGGCTTCTTCCGAGACGAAAAACGAATCGATGTCGCCCAGTTTTCGGAATCCGTTGGTCACAACCCAGCGTCCATCGCCCCAGGCGTGGGTGTTATCGCGCAGTTGCGGGTGGTCCCAAATGGTGAAGACCAGGAACAAGCCTTTGGCCTGGGCATCGGACACAACCATGTCGATGGTAGTCAAATTGGCGACGGAATAATCGTCAAAACTGTTGGTAATGGGGGAGTTGGTGTACAGCGGCCACCAGACGACGTAGTTTTCCCCGGCGGCCTGCATGTTCTCGAACAGGACGACGCCCCGCCCGGCCACGAAGCGGTCAATCATGATGTTGAGGGCCTCGCAATAGCCCAGCCCGTAGAAAGGCGTGCCGTCGTGATAAGCCAGGTAGCGGGGACTGTACGTGGGGTTGACCAGGTTCCCGACTTGCAGCCAGCCGCGCAGTTCGGAAGGCGTCACGCTGAAGGTCCCCTCGGCCGGTTTGCTGCTCCCGCGCGAATCGGTGACGGCCAACTGATAACGCCAGGTCCCCGCCTGGGAGGGGGTAAAACGCAGCCGCCAGGCCTCCTGCCCGTCCCGCTCCGCTGTGTTTTGGGGACCTTCCCAAAAACCGGGGACTTTCATCTCGCTGCCGTCGGGAGCGGTGAAGACTCCATCCAGCCGCACCTGGCGGGCGTCGTAGGGATTCTGGTATTCGGCTTCGAGCGCCACCCTGAACTCCAGCGACTCGTAACGCGGCAGTTCGGCGCGGTCGAGTTCGACCGCCGTGATTTTGGGGCTTCCGGCGAACAACCCGCCGCAGCCAGCAGCGAGGAGCGCTGTTATCAGGCCGAGAAAGAGCATCCGTCTAAATTGCGAGAACACAGTTTCCTCCAGGCGGTTGAGCCTACGGGCATTTGAAACGGTCCGGGTCGAGGTCGCTGCCTTCTTTCCAAACCCGCTGGAACTCGTCCAGGTAACGCTTTGCGATGTCCGCGTTGTCGATGATGATGACGTTTTCGTTGTTCTTGGTGTTGGCGCTGTCGCTGAAATTGAAAGAGCCGGTTATCACGATGCGGTTATCAATGATGATGACTTTATGGTGCAAGAAACCGGGGTTGCCATCGCGCCGAATCCTGCCGCCGCCGCAGTGCAGCAGCATCATTTCACTATGCTCGCTATCGCTGCCTACCGTCTCGAAAACGCCCTCCACCGTCACGCCGCTCTTGATGCGCTCCAGCATGGCGTTGCCCATATCGGGCTGGGTGTAGGAAAACGCCATAAAGCGGATATTGCGGCGCGCATTTTGCAGGTAAGGCAAGATGTGCTGGACGGGTTTGTCTTCCGGCGAGAAAACAACAAAAATGGGCGTGCCGTTGACCGTAATTTTTTGCTCACCAACCAATGATGGCGCGCGCGCGCCAAATTCGCCGCCCCACATTTCCTCGAACTGTTTTTCGTAAATGGCCGCCAATTCACGGGATTTGATAACAATCATGTTATTATTCTGTTCGAACATGCCGTTGATGGTGGCATTGGTCGAACCGGTCCAGACAGTTTCGCCATCGAAAACCCAGAATTTGTTGTGCATCAGGCCGCCGCGCCCGTCATCAATGATTTTGATGCCCGCCTTTTTCATGGCGGTCAGCTGGCCGTGACCTGGTTTGTCATCGACATCGGTGCCAAATTCGTCATCAGTCACAAAGCGCACGTCCACGCCGCGCTTGTGGGCGCGGATAAGCGCATTGGAGACATCGGTCAAGTCAATCTCGAAGGCAGCGACGTGGATGCTGGTTTTGGCCGAATCGATGTAAACCATGAGCCGTTCAGTCAGGGAACCTGCCAGGATGTCGGCGGGCAGGCCGTTGGTGCTGTAGTCCAATTTTTGGGCGTTGCTCAAACGGAGCGGGTTGACAAAGCCGACTTCATACCAGTCGTCGCTGCCGCCCGTGGAGGGAGGCGCGCTGACCGGCGTGGAAGTCGGCGGGCGGAAGGGGGTATCTGTGGCCGCCCGAACCTGGGTGGGCGTGGGGGCTTCGGCAAACAGCCCCAGCGGGTCTGCGCCGGTAGCGGCAAAAACCAACCCTAACAATAAGACGATTGCCAGGACGATGAGCGTCCCTTTTGGGCTGCCCGATTTCTTCTTGGAACGGGTCATGATTCAGTCTCCTCTCCATCTTCTAAAGAGTTTCGCAAAAAATCCTTCCGGTTTATGGTTCTCATCGCTGGCGGGCGGGGTTTCATCCAGGGTTGAACCCTGCGGGGCCGCAGCCTGGCCGCTGATGAATCCGAGCAGGGCATTCAGCCGGGCGCGGGAATCTTCGGTTTGAAGGACCAACCGAATGTTTTGCTCGAAGTCCACCGGCGGCTTCCATTCCGCGCCGTAGAGAACCCGCGCGTGTTCTCGAACGGTCTCCAGGGTTTGCTGGATGGCATCGGGCGGCCAGCCTTCGGCAGTTGCCAGGTCTTTGAGCGCGGTCATCATGCCGCGCAGCGCCCTCATGCGCGGATACACCGCCTCGTCGGCTTCTTCGTCATCTTCGATGCCGGCGGTTTGCCTTGCCAGAGATTCGGCCCGCGAAACACCCCAGTTGAGCAGCGCGCTGGCGGCTTTTTCATCGTACAAACCATCCCGCAGGGCTTCGTTTTCGAGGATGCTCTCGGCGGCCATGCGGATTCGCGTTTCGAGATTTGCCATACGACCTCCAGTTTCGCAAAGTATACTTGTTTTTCGGCGCGCAAAAAATTTTCATCTCTGCATCATGCCGCGCAACGCCCGGCACAACGCGGCATATTCCCCGCTCTCCCGGTATCCCACGCTTCCTGCGCCGAGGTTCTCGATGATGTGAGCGGCGCGGTTGGGAGGCTCGTTCAGGAGCAGAATCTTGCGTCCCAGCAGGGCGGCTTCCTCGATGGCGTGGGTGACGATGACCAGCGTGAGGCCCTGCTCAGCGGCCAGTTCGAGCGTCAGGGTTTGCAATCCCTCGCGGGTCGGAGCGTCGAGCGAGGAGAAGGGTTCATCCATCAGCAGCAGGTCCGGTTCCAGCAGCAGGGTACGCGCAATCGCCGCGCGCTGGCGCTGTCCGCCGGAGAGTTGGGCGGGGTAATGCGCAGCGACCGGGGCCAGGCCCAGCCGCTCCAGCCAGGAATCGATGTCTTTAACGACCACCAAGGCGCGCGGCGCATGGATTCCATCCGCCCCGTAGAACGAGCGCAGCTTCAATCCCAGTTCCACATTCTCGCGCACCGTCGCCCAGGGCAGCAAGCCGTAATCCTGCAAAATCAACCCGGTCTGCGGGCGCGGGCGCTGAATACGCTCGCCGCCAATTACAATGTCGCCGCCCTGGGGCAGTTTCAGCCCGGCCAGCAACATGAGCAGCGTGCTTTTGCCGCAGCCCGAAGGCCCCAAAACCGCCCAGGTTTCGCCCCGGGCGGCAGACCAGTCGAACTGCTCGAAAATCGGCTGGCGGTATTGAAAAGAAAGGTTGGAAACGGTAATCATAACAGTAGTAGGGGCGGGACGCTACGCAGTCCCACCCCTGCTACGATTTTACGGCAAAAACGCCGGATTGACCGAGTCTTTGTACGAAATATCGGTTTGTAACAATCCCTTGCCTTTGGCCCAGGCCAGCACGTCATCCCATTCATCTTGCGACGAGACGCCTTTCAGCGGGAATTTGGGGACGATGTAAGAACCAGCCAGCGGCTGCGGCATGATTTTCTTCTCGACCAACAGAGTGCTGAATTTGGCTGGGGCTGTATTGATCAGCTCGACGGCCTCTTCAATCGCCGCCAAAAAGGCCTTTACGGCCGCGGGGTGCTGGTCAATGAACTCTTTACGGAACGAAATTACGCTCGCGCCCAGCAGCGGGTAGGATGAGTCATCCAACAGGATGGTCGCGCCTTGTTGCACAGCCAGCCCGCCGAGCGGGTCGGGCATGACTGCCGCCTTGAGTTCACCGGAGCCGAGCAGCGCCATCCGGTCGGGAATTTTCGGCACGGCGACATATTTGATATCCGCGCTGGTAAAACCTTCGGCTTCGAGCAAACGGTCGGTGAGATATTCGATAATCGTCCCTTGCGAGATGCCGATTTCGACGCCCTTCAGCTGCTCGACATCGGTGATTCCGCTCTGGCCGGATGCCAGGAGGAAGAAATGTCCCGCGTCTTCAGTCGCCATGTGTCCATAGCGCACAGCCTGCATTTGCACAGTTTCACGGTTGAATAACATCACCGAGAGCAGTTCATTGAGCGTGCCATCGGCCTGCCCGGCCTGGAGCAGTTGGTTGCGCTCTGGAGCCGAGGCGACGGGGACGAGTTCGACCTTGACCCCATGTTTGGCATACAAGCCTTCGGCCTCGGCCACGAACATCGGCAGGGTGTCGATGACCGGGATGACGGCTATCCTCACGGTGACCGTCTCTGCCGGGGCGGCTGAGCCGCAGGCGCTGAGCAAAAGCCCAAGCAGAGTGAACAAAACCAGAAAACGTTTCATGTTAAAAACTCTCTCTTTCGGTGAATGGAATTTAACCAGGCAGCGAACGGCTGTTCACTGGTTACTGATTACTGGTCACTGCCTCGCCCCAATCGAGCGCAGCAGGAGGGCTTTTATCTCCGGGGCGGCGCTTTCCAGGTCGGGCGCGCCGGTGTAAATCCAGTGAATGACAATTTCGTTGAGCGCGCCCACCCAGGCGCGGGCGGCCAGTTCCGCATTTTGGGGCGGCAGGCTGCCATCGGCGATGCTTTTTTCGAGCCGGGACTGAATCAGGGCGGTGAAGCGGTCGTTGATGGAACGGCGGCGCTGCTCGAAAGCCGCTCCCAGTCCGACGGCCTGCACCAGTACAATCTTTGCCAGCGGGCGATACTGACTGAACAAGCGCAGGCTGGTTGTTAGCGCGGAATCGAGCTGTTCGATGCCAGGCTGTTCCGACTGCAGCGATTCTTTCAGCCGAGATTCGAGCAGGCTGGTGAACGTTTCAATCAGGCCAAAGAAAATTTCCTGCTTGTTCGGAAAGTGGAAATAAAGCGAACCTTTGGATGTGTTCGACTCGTTCACGATGTCATCCATGCGCGTTTCGTGGTAGCCCTTTTCGGCAAAAACGCGCGCGGCGGCTTCGAGAATGCGGGAGCGGGTATCGGTGGGGTCGGTCATTCAGGGTTCAATCTCCCGTGTTTCGCCTTCCAAGACACTAGACTGACCGGTCAGTCTACAGACGGCGCAATGATACCATAAAAAACGCGCGGGATGAAGCGTTCCTCCCGCGCGTTGGCAGAAGTAGCGATTACAGACTAGCGCGCCTGGCGGCGTTCGGCAACCATTTCAATCAAGATGACCGCCGCGAAACCAACCAGCATCAATCCCAGGGCGAGCGCCACCTCGCCAGTGAAGGCGGAGGGCAGGATGTTGACCGTATCCGCCTTCCAGGGCCACAGTACGCGCAGCGAGCCGAGCATGAACCCGACCAGGGCGGCGATGGTCAGGTCATGGTATCGGTCGAGCAGCCAGCGCAGGATGTTTGCAAACGAAACGATACCGACCGCCGCGCCCGCGATGAAGACCAGCACGATGACGATGTCCAGGTTGATGAGCGCGCCGAGGATATATTGGTATTTCCCCAACAGCACCAGGATGAACGCGCCCGAAATACCAGGCAGAATCATGGCGCAGATGGCAATCATGCCGCTCAGGAAGATGAACCACAGCGCATTCGGCGTTTCGGCGGGACGCAGACCCATCAGCAGGTACGCGCCTATCGCAAACAGGGCAACCGCCAGCAGCGGGGGCAGGTTCCATCGCCTGACGCGCCGGCGCACCACATAAACGGAGGCCACAATCAGTCCAAAGAAGACCGAATAGACGAGCACCGGGTATTCCTCCAGCGCCCAGTGCAGGAACTTCGCCAGACTCAGGATGGCGGCTCCGATTCCTATCACCAGGGCAAGTAAAAATCGCCAGGGGAACTGGTCGAAAGCCTCGCGCCAGCGCAGGGAAAGGATATTTCGCAGGAAGGGAACGACGGCGCGGATGGCATCAATCAGTTCATCGTAAATGCCCAGGATAAAGGCCATGGTGCCGCCTGATACGCCAGGGATGACATCGGCCACGCCCATCAGGAAGCCGCGCAGGGAGACGCCGGCATAGCCGCGCAAGGTACGGTTGGGAGGGTTGTTCATTGTGTGGTTTTCATTCCTTCTAAATTTATGGTGTGTTTTACTCATTACTTTCATCCGCATAAGGCGGTGGGTCGAATAAAGTTATCGAGTCGCTCGTAATGAACGCTTCCTTCAGTTCGCTTTCGGCTCCAATGGATTCCCCAAGCGCGCTGCCAGGATTTTGAATATCATCTGCCATAAAAATTATGCCTTCATCAAGGTCACGATAGATTCCCGGAGTAAAACATCATGTCTCTGTGGGTTATCTTTCCATTTGCCGCCGCGTTCTCGAAGCACATCAATGCGATAATCAGAAAAGCCAACGCCCAACCCTATTTTTCCTATCAAGTCATCGGTTGGGATGTGTACGCCATAAGGCGCGGAATCGCCAAGAACAAAAACTGCTTTTGTACCGGGCTTTAGAACCCTGTATACTTCTTTAACAATTTGGAAGATGTCGTTGAAATAGCCTGATACGAGATGGTCATAACTTTTTTTGCCGCCGCGAGTCAATCGGATTTGACCCAACTGTGTTACGGCGTTTTTCAAAAAATCGAACACATCAGGACACGCTTCTTGTAAATCGGTCGAGAGATGATAACGGGGGTCATCCCTTGAAATCTGCGTGGTTGCAGACGTAATTAATTTGGCGCGGATTGTCTCCGAAATATCGCCCCAACTGTTTGCTTCGCCCCAAAAATACAATTCCAAACGAGTGCGGTCCGCATAATCAAAGTTGTTCAAATAGGGCGGTGACGTGAAAACGTGGTCAATGTAAGCGTTGGGAATTAAATCTTGTGTATATCGAGAGTCGGCGTTGTAGATATGATGATATGAATCCCTAAAATTTGGATTTGCATCATCAGCAGTTGCCTGAATATCGTTTGCCATCTTTCTCATTTGGCGGGAAAATTCATAGACAGCATTCTTATTGAGCGAGGTCGTCTTTTGCTTATTGGGGGCAATGTAGGGCCAGCCAGTGGCTGCCGTGGAAACCTGGCGCAAAATACTGGTAAGGCCAACAAACAACAAATCTTTTACGCCTTCGGAAAAATCGCCTTGTAGGATTGCGTTACGGATGAAAAATAAATCCAGTAAAGTATTGTCTTCGTAGCACTTCAAAACCAACTCTGGAAATTCGTTTCCCAAAAACGAGCCAATATCCGTCCCGTTGAAACCCTGCTTGAATTTCTTTGCCTGGGCTTCTATTTCCCGAAGCGCATGAGCAAGTTCTTCCCGGTTGATATCCCAATTCATCTTGGTTTTGGTAATTCTAAAAACAAAAGGATGTGCTTCGACTCCATAAGAATTGATGGCAAGTTTCTTGGCGACTAAATTGGTCGTGCCAGAACCCATAAAGGGGTCATATATCACTTGACCTTGTTCGATTTTATGCCGGCGCAAGCTCGATTCAACGGCTTTGTAGGAAAACCCTGCCGGGTAAGTAAACCAGTTATGAATCGGCGCGCGAAGGCTGTCTTTGAAAGTTCCCCAATCCTGCACTTCTGCGGAGGTTTCTACTTCTTCGGTTTCAAAAAGCAAATATTGTTTCATCGGATACCTTACAGGGGCGGATTATACCCCAAGCACACGGCAGGCTGGTTTCAGAAAAACAATAGAGGCATTCATGTCTCGTTATGGCAGCGTCGGGATGATGTAAAGCGCCATATCACGAAGGGTCGAATGCGCCAACTGCTGCGCTGGCGCGACCAACCACTTGACGGTTGCATTGGCACAGTGGGAAACAAAGGATTTGAGATATACTTTAATGCCATAAGCAGAATTTAATAGGCAAACAAGGAGAATCAATGACACACTCATTCCACGATAACCCTACCTTGTCAAAACGAGAAAAAGATGTGCTTGATTTGCTCATTCAAGGAATGTCGAATAAACAAATTTCGTTTCATATATGTATATCCGAAAAAACTATAGAAAAACACGTTACAAATATTTACCAGAAAATTGGCGTTCGGAGTCGAGCAGAAGCCATAGTGTGGGCTATGACACCTGGGAATGGGGATAGGAAATCTCCCCATATCACAGAAAGCAGGGATATTCCCCATAGCAAAAAGCGAGAAGCCCCTCTAAAATGGCAGAAAATTTCTTTTATGAAAAGGAGAACGCCAATGAAAAGACAAGACTGGTTTGTTTCCACCATTGCAGGGTTTCTATTGGGATTAATCGCAATAGGAATAGGTATACCACGTATGCTATTGGAGTCTCCATCGGCAAAGGCATCCAGCGAGACGGACGAAGTATTATCACTAGTTCTAAATTCCCATTCCAAATGGACAACAGCCCAAGGGGAAGCAGAAGTTATATGGTATGGGACAGAAGGAGAAACGCAGTCTTACATCAACAAGTTCGTGATATATCAACCGCTATCGGCGTATGTTGATGTTCTCAACA
>DAOUAZ010000327.1:0-5393 GCA_034432975.1 Anaerolineales bacterium
ACCAGGTATTGCGCCTGGGCTTCGCCAACCGCCACGCTGTCGAAGGTCACATAGTAATCCACAGCGGCGGTATCGCGGATGAGCCGGTCATACGAAATGACCTTCACGCCAGCCGCCTTGGCGGCATCGGCGGCAGCGGCGGCAGCCGTACCGTCATGCGGGCAAATGACGAGAACTTTGACGCCCTTAGTAATGAGGGCTTCGACGTTGGCTTTTTCGGTAGCCGAAGAACCCTGGCTGAACAGGATTTCGACATCATACCCGGCGGCGGTCAGGGCATCTTTGAAGCGGGCTTCGTCCTGAATCCAACGCGGTTCATCTTTGGTAGGCAGCACAATGCCGACTGCCAGTTTGCTCTTAGGCGCTTCGGTCGCCGCGGGAGCGGCAGGCTGCGCAGGCGCCTGAGTGGCTGCTGGACCACACGCCGACAGAATCGCGGCGGCGATAAACAGGACAGCCATCATTACGTAAAGCGAACTCTTCTTGAACATTGACGTTCCTCCTGTAGGATTTGGTGAAAGGGAATTTCTTGGTGGTGAGCTTACGGGTTTGGGATGGGTATAATCGGGCAGGACCTCCTGTTCTTTACGCGGATATAGGCGTACAATATAATGATAACAATTTGTTAATATCCGCTTCAACCCTTATTCCCTTGATTCTATCAAAGGAATTCCCCTTAGTCTTTTAGGGGATTTCCCCCTATTCGCAAAGAGAGCGACTGGAATGTCCCCTGCCCGTACCCTGCTAGCCGATGACCATGCCCTGATTCGCGCCGGGCTGCGCGACGCACTCTCCAACCTGCCCGGCATCGAGATTGTCGGCGAAGCCGGGAATGGGCGCGACCTGTTCCTGACGCTGGAGCAATTACGCCCCGACCTGCTGGTGATGGATGTCAACATGCCCGACTTCGAGCCGGTGACAGCCGTCCACAAAATCCGCGCCTCATACCCAGAACTGAAAATCCTGGTCGTCAGCGCTTACGATGACGAAGCCTACGTTGTGGGATTGCTCTCGGCGGGCGTCAACGGTTATCACCTGAAAGACCAGCCGCTCTCGGACCTGCAACTGGCGGTGCATCGGGTTTTGAATGGCGGGCGATGGATTTCGGACCCGCTGGTCAACCGGCTGGTGGACCACCATCAAACTGAGACGGCTTCCCCGCTCACCCGCCGCCAGCGCGAACTGCTCTACCTGCTCACCCAGGGGTATAACAACAACAAAATCGCCCTGGTGATGGATTTGAGCATCAAAACGGTTGAAAACCATCTCACCGCGCTCTATCGTGCCATCGGCGTCGAAAGCCGCCTGGAAGCGAACAACTACGCCAGCCGCCATCCTGGACTTTTGCTGATTCCAGAACACGAAAAGGTACAGGGACGGATGGATGCACATGCTGAAATGATGGCCGTTCTATTGGTCGATGACAACGCCCGTTACCGGGCGCAGTTGGGCAGGTTGGTGGGACGCATCAGCCCGTCAGCCACTCTCTACGAAGCCGAAGACGGCGCCGAAGCAGCGCGCCTGGCCGGGCAGGTCAAACCCAAGCTGGCGTTTATCGACGTCGTCTTACGGGAAGAAGACGGGATTCAATGCGCCCGCCGCGTCAAGGCGGTTTCGCCCTCCACGCGCATCATCCTTATCAGCGCGTATCCCGACCGGGAATTCCGGCGCATCGGCCTGAATGCGGGCGCAGTCGCTTTTCTCGACAAAAAAGACATCGACGCTGCCACCGTCCGCCAATTGGTAAACGATGCGCTGGAATAGATTGAGCAGGCAACAGTTCAGACGACCACCGTTGGATACGGGCTGGGGATTTCAATCCGCGCGTTCACGCCGCCCCCTTCAGGCGAATCTATCTGTATCGTTCCTCCTAATAAACTCACCCGTTCGCTGATTCCAACCAGGCCAAAGTGTTTCTTTTCTGAAAGTTCTGCCAGATTGATTGGTATATCGAGTCCTGGCCCGTTATCCGACATCTGCACCACCAGGCTGGCAGTGGGGGACCGTTGGAGCGACAGATTGACCAGCGTCGCGCCGCTGGCGTGCTTGCGGACGTTGCTCAACCCCTCCTGGATGATGCGAAAGACCGAAAGTTCGATGGTTTCCGGCAGGCGGCCCAGTTCCGGGTCGACATCCAACTCCACCTTGATTCCGGTTTGCTTCGACCACTGGTGCGTCAGCGAGCGGATAGCCGCTGAAAGGCCGTGACTATCGATGGTGGGAGGCCGCAGGTCGCTGCACAGTTGGCGCAGTCCGCTCACGACCTGGCGAATCCCGTTGCGGATACCTGCCAATTCGGCCCGCGTCAATTCATCGCCTGCGTCGTTCTCGGAATCTTCCAATTGATAGGTATAACTGAGCAAATCCTGGATGACCTGGTCGTGCAATTCACGCGCCAGGGCTTTGCGCTCGGCCTCGCGTTCGGTTATCAGGCGGCGATTGGCTTCCTGCAAGGCCAGGTTCAAGCGGTCGAGCGATTCCAACTGCTTGCGCAGCCGTTCGATCAACTGGCGGTTGAGCGAATCCTGCTCCTTCAAACTCTGCTGTAACACCTGCTGGGCGCGCCGCAATTCCTCGGCCTGCTGCTGGGCAGCATGATAGTTCTCGAACGCCCAAATGACCGGCGTGACCTGCTCCTGCCGGTTCGAGCCGACAATCCATTCGACCACTTCGCGCGGAGTGGTCTTCGGAGTTTCCCGAATCGCTGCCTGACGGCCATGGTACAAGACCAGGATGCGATTGGTGACGGCAAAAATATGTTTCAGGTCGTCGCTGCTGATAATTATCGAGACGTTCTGCGCCGCCAGTTCCCTCACCCGGTCGAGCAATTTCTGCTGACGTCGAAAACTGAGCGCGGCCAGGGTGTCGTCGAGCAGCAGCAATTTGCACGGACGGCACAGCGCGTGGGCAATCGCCACCAACTGCCGCTGTTCGTTCGACAGGTTGGCAGGATAATCGTTGATAATGCCAGGCGGCATATCGAAATCGGTGAAAAACGCGCGCGCCAACTCTGCCATTTCGCCCTCTTTCGGCCACAACTTTAACCGCTCGACCTGGCACAACTCCCGCCCCAGGAAAACATTCTGCAATACATTAAAGTTATTCGCCAGCTGGGGGTTTTGGTATGCACTCTCAATGCCCCATCGCCGCGCCTGGGAAGCAGCGCGAAACCCAAAACGCTTGCCATCGAAAACAATCTCGCCGCTGGTGGGCATATACACTCCACCCAACAGCCGAAGCAGGGTCGATTTGCCCGACCCGCGCTGGCCGACCACGCCCAACACCTCGCCCGGCTCCAGGCCAAAATTGACCCCGCTCAGGGCCTCGACCGGGCCGAACGATTTGGACAGGTTACTGACGGTGAGAAGTTTTTGGGCGTTGGGCATATTTCGCGCTTTGAAAATACAGACTGATTCGATTATATCAAGCAAGAACCCCGAGAGCATGAAAGTCTCGGAGTTCTAAAAGGCAGAGGAAGTAGCCCGGTTTTGAAACCCGTCCGGCTTCATTTTATGGCTAAAATAACCACATATCGACAAAAACGACGCAAGAAGGGGTTATGCTTCAGCAAATGCGCATCTATTTTTCGTAATAATGGAAATTGATGTTCCCAGCCAAAACCTCGCTCAATCATGCTCAACAGTTGAACTTCATGATACTCGCGATTCTGAAAGTTTTGCGTCCACGTATCCATGTCCTGGTAGGTAAGGGGACGGTCAACCCCAACCGGGTTTTTATGCTTGTAATGCACATGCTGGCGAACAAAAGTAAGAATCGGGTTCATGCCCATCGGTTCAGAAAAAGCCGCTTTGCCACCTTTACGCAAAACCCGATAAATCTCCCCGCCGCCAACTTGCGGGTCGAGGTGATGCAGGATGGCTGTTCCAAAAACGACATCGAAACTGCCAGGCGGGAAGGGCAAAAACTCCCCCGCTGAAACCAGGGGAAGAATGTTTACGCCATTTACCCCTGCCCGCTGTTTTGCAACCATCATGCTAACGTGAGAGATATCAAAAGAGACAACGCGGGCGCCGCTCTTTGCCAGGAGCACAGAAAGCAGGCCTTCGCCGCATCCGATTTCCAAGACCTGTTTCCCGCGCAAATCTCCCAAAAAATCGGAAATCCCATCCATTAAAATATCATCCGCCGTGTAAGTATGGAAATCCTGGGCAGGCTCCAATAATGCGACATCGTCTAAATGCCGCTCGGCGATTTCATCCCACTTTCCTTTTTCCAGTTCGTGCCGTTCGTGAAGCGCCATCATTCCTCCCCTGCCAAAGTGTTCGAATAAATTGACGATTGCCCATTCGATGAATGGCAGAGCAATTTTACTCCTGTTTTGTTATAAACCGAACACCTTTTGATATTTCCAGCCTCAATACCGCCCCCGCTCGGTCAGAGATTCGGGCCTGGGCTTACCGCCCTCCCTGGCCGGGAAGACCTGCACCGCGCAGGCCTTGAACTCAGGGATTTTGGCCTGCGGGTCGAGCGCGTCGGTGGTCAGCAGGTTGGCGGCTGCCTCGTGGAAGTGCATGGGGATAAAGACCACGCCCACCGAGGTTCGTTCCGTTACCCAGGCGCGCAGCACCACCTCACCACGCCTTGAGGTGACACGCACCGCCTGGCCGTTATGGATGCCGTGAATCTCGGCGTCGGCAGGATGGATTTCGAGGCGCGCCTCGGGGTAGAGTTCGTCCAGGTCAGAGTGGCGCGTCATCGAGCCGCCATGCCAGTGTTCCAGCACACGCCCGGTGGTCAGGATGAAGGGATACTCATCGTCGGGCGGCTCGGCGCAGGGGACATAATCGAGCGGGATGAACTTCCCCCGCCCGCGCGGGAACGACTCGATGAACAGGGTCGGCGTGCCGGGGTGGGACTCGTCTGGAACGGGATACTGCAACCCGGTCGTTTCGATACGCTCATAGGTGATTCCGGCGTAATCGCGGTTGACGGAGGCCATCTCGCGCAGGATTTCGGAGGGGTGGGAATATTCCCATCGGGCAGTCGGACACTCCAGCCGGGCTTCGAGGCGCAGGGCCAGGTCGCAGAGAATGTCACTATCACGGCGAGACAGGTTACGGGGCGGGTGCGCGGCGCGCACTCTCTGCACGCGGCGGTCGGTGTTCGTAAACGTCCCCTCCTTTTCGGCAAAAGGAGTCGCCGGGAGGAAGACATCCGCGTATGCTGCCGTTTCGGTGAGGAACAAATCCTGGGCGACCAGGAATTCCAACTGCTCGATGTGCCGACGCGTCTCGTTGAGATTCGGCTCGGTCATCATCGGGTTTTCGCCCATCACATAACGCGGCTTCCAGCCGCAACCAAATTAAACGTGGTGGCCTGTCAAGTGGCATAATTCAGGATTAACAGCAGGAACAACGCCCGCAACCACCTCT
>DAOUAZ010000328.1:0-14313 GCA_034432975.1 Anaerolineales bacterium
GTCGATGTGCAGGATACGGACGTTGACTTTCTGGCCGTCTTTATAAGCCTCCCGCACAGGAAGCGCGCCAAGCGACATTTCAGAGACGTGAACCAGGCCCTCCAGGCCTTCTTCCAGCCGGGCAAAGAGGCCGTAAGAGACGACGGTCGTGATGGCGGCCGGAACGATGTCGTTGACGGCGTACCGGAGATGGACCGTTTCCCAGGGGTTCGGCTGGAGGCGTTTCAGGCTGAGGGCAATCCGGCAGCGTTCGGGCAGGATGTCGATGACCTGCACCTCGACGCGCTGTCCCAACTGGACGACATGCGCCGGGTGGATGACCCGCCCCCACGAAAGTTCGGAAATGTGGATGAGTCCCTCCACCCCGCCCAGGTCGATGAACACGCCAAAATCAGTGATATTGGTCACTTCGCCGCTGACAATTTCTCCCGGGCGCAGGTGGGAGAACAACTGGGCGCGGCGGCCAGCCCCGGCGCGGGCGGCGCGTTCCGAGAAGACCACCCGGCTTTCACCGGGAACGCACTCGATAACCTTCAGGCTGAGTTCCCTGCCGACGTAACCGGCCAGGAAATTTTCGCGTTCCACATCGGTCTGGCAGGTCATATCCACCAGGTGCGAATAGGGAACAAAGCCCGAAAGATTGGCGCTCTCCACCAGCAATCCGCCCCGGTTGTAGCCCGATACCGTCAATGTGACGACCTGGTCCTGTTTGTAGACTGTTTCAGCATAAACCCAGTCCACCGCGGGAGATACGGACGATGCGGCGGCTGATTCGGTCTCTGAGACAGCCTGGGGCTGGGGCGCAGGTTGGGGCCGCGGGGCATCTTCCAATCCCAGCGCCCCCCCCCGGGGCCGCTGGAGAGAGGAAAAGCGTTCTTCATCAGACAGGACAGATTCCCACCACCCCTCGTCGCGGGTCTCTTCTTGCACCTCAATACGGGTTTTGGTTGCGAATACCATTAATGCCTTTTTCAACCTCCTTTTGCGGAGTTTATTTGGGATTCCATTTCAAGGATGGCCTTTGCCACCACTTCTACGGCGACGCGCTGTTTGCGATACAGGTCGGCCTCCGACATGGCAAGGCGGCTGGCAACTTCGCGCACCTTACGCCCCTCGATAAATTTCAGGTCGAGGATGTTGTACAAAATCCACTCGGTCGTGAAGCGGCGCTCGCCCTCGGGGCGCACCTGCTCGACGGCTTTCTTCAGGATGGATCGCAGGGCGTTTGGCAGGTTGCCGTCGTATTCTTCCCGCGCGGTCTCTTGTACAATGCGCAAACTCATCAGCGGAGACTCGGTCAGTTTGGGGCCGCCCCAGTAGTGATTGAGGGCCTCGCGCACCCATTCGGCCACATCCGGCGAGGGAGGAAAGTCCTCGGTCAGGGCAGTGGCTGCGTCGAAACGCCCCATCGCGCGAATGCGCTGAATCATTTCGACCTGGGGTTCCATCTCCTCGAGCGAGCGGAAGATGCGCTGCTGCAACCGCCGGTCTTCGAGCGCCAGCGCCGCCCGGTCTGCCAACAGCCACAGGGCGTGACGCTGGTCTGCTTCGAGGGCTTTCTGTCCCGGATTGCGCGCTACGCCCAGCAAGCCAATCACCGGCGGGCGCTGGTCGAAATCCATATCGCGGGTGCGGCGGGCACGCAGGGGCAAAATCCAGTAATCGTTCCATAGGAATTCATCACGCCCAGTTTCTTCCTTGACCACTTCCAACGCCTGGGGCAGGTTGCCTTTTTCGATAAAAGGCCGCCCGGCGGTAATTAGCAGGGATAATTCCGTGCCATCGAGCGCCGCAATGATGGCGGAGGGCGATTGCATGTGGTCACGGACGGCAGCCAGGATGGCCTCCAGGAATTGGCGCAAATCGCCCTGGGTGAGCAGGCGCTCCTCGATATTTTGCAGGAAACTCAATTCGGCCTTGTCGCCGCCAAAGAACATCGCCCGCTCCCAAATTGGAGACAGCACCGTGATGAGATGCTCCATGAGCAAGACGGTTGCCACAACGGCCACCGGGACAAAAGCATTGTAGGTCAGGCCAAAAAACTCGCCGCCCCGCCGCACAAGCGTCAAGACAGTCAACGTCAGGGAGGCGGTCGCCGGCCCGCGCATAATCCACTTGAACAGGCGGCTTTTTACGACCCGGTCGGGCCAGGAAACGCCAAAAAACGCCACTGCGTAGGCCATCACGACAATCAAGATGCCAACAGCGATATTAATCAAGGTAGAGAGGCTCCAGAAAGCAACCGGATACTGCTCGGCGATGCTGGAGCCAAAGAGCAGGTAAGGGTAGGAGCCAAGCGCGGGCGCGGTTGCGCCCGCCATCAGGTAGAACATGCGGCGGCGGCCAGAGCGGGTCAACATGCGTCCGTAAGCGCGAATGAAATTCAGACCCGCTATGAGCATGGCGACCAGGTAGTAAAGCGTGAAAACTTCAGCCCAAATTGTGCGGCTGAGATAGGGGGCCGCGCGGGCAGATTCGACCAGTGGGCCAACCAGTTCGCCCATCATCAACATCCCCAGGAAGATGGTCGAGACCAGGTACAACGCGCGCACCGCCAGCCGCCGCCGCCCGCGCGAGGGCCGTCCGGCCGTGACCAGGAGGGCGTCGGAAAGGTGGATGTAGGCGGCAGGCAGGAAGACAATTCCCAGCCATTGCAGGCGCAGAAACAGTTCGGCCAGTTCGGGTGTTTCGACCGCGCTCTGGATGGCCTCGGCGGTGAAGATGACGACCACCGAGAGCAGGATAATGGCAAACGAACGCGCGACCCGGTCACGCAGGTTGAAGGTCAATGCATAGATAAGCAAAGAAAAAGCGGTGATGGCAATCCCCGCCGTGAGAATCTGGTTAAGTGTCTTTACCCCCGCCAGAAAACCATCCAACCAACCGCTAAGCATCTCGACCTTCCAAATAATGGGGTTCTAAAGCGAACGCGCAAAGAATAATGCTACATCCCTGGAGAAATAATAGTGGTCATTATACCCGCAGAATTCAAAACCGAGTTTATGAACCATGCGAATTGCGAGCGCATTTTTAGACTGCGCTTCAATAATGACGCGCCGCAGGTCGCGCTGGATTCCCCAGGTTTCTACGGCGGCAATCAATTTGCGCGCCAATCCCTGCCGCCGCATGGGACGCCCCACGACAATGTCAGTAATCCAAACGGCATGTGGCACGAATTCATCGGTAAAACGGATGTAAGCCACCGCCTCCATGCCATTCATGGCGCTGAACATGGGCCGGATATGCCAGGTGTCGGGCAATTCCTTCGCCGGGCGCGGG
Source organism: Anaerolineales bacterium (assembly GCA_034432975.1). Lineage (GTDB taxonomy): Bacteria > Chloroflexota > Anaerolineae > Anaerolineales > Villigracilaceae > UBA5195. The sequence continues at coordinate 3,280 of DAOUAZ010000328.1, forward strand.
TGTTCGAGCCGAATGGTGCGCGGCAGCCGCACTTCGCGCAGAAGGGCATCCACCTGGCCGGGTTCGCGGTGCAAATCCAACTGCCAGACATAATCCGTTTCGATGGAGTGGTCCAAGGCCGCAAGCCGGGGCAGGTCGGTCGACACAGTGTTGCGAATTTCAAATTCGGCCATAATCGTTTAGGGGGAGGCAAGTACACGGAGTGGGATAATGCAGGGCGGGAGGGCTTCACCCAGGTTGTTGGTGGCTACAAGGCGAAGTTGGTAATCTCCGGGGGTCAGGGTGGCCGTATCCCAGATATTCAATTCAGCGTCTGTCTTGTTTTCATTACTTGCGGCAATCGTCATCCATTCTTCGCTGCCCACAGCAGCATATTCGTACTTAAAAAAACCCAGGTCGGGGAAGTTGACCGTAGCGCGCGGGGTTATTTTACCCCTGACCTCGGCGCCTGGTTCGGGAAATGAAAATACCAACTGGTCCGGGATACAGCCAATGCTGCCGGGCGGGGGGGCAGGCGGAGCGGTTGCGGCGCTAGAGGGGGCATCCGATTGCGAGAAGGCTCCTGCTGCCTGGGTTAAATTCAGCGTGGGGGTCAAGAGAAACGCAGAGGCGGGCAGGTAAGGCGCGACAAACGTGACCAGGCAAAACTGGGAAAGGCCAATCAGGATGACCAGGATGAGGAAGGACCCGGAAACCCGTACCCGCTGGAAAATCAGTTCCTTTTCCAGGCGAAAAACCGCCAACCGCCACTCTGACCAGGCGGAAAGCAGGACGCGCAATGAAATAACAGCCCCCACCCCCAAAATCAGGTAGATGACAGTCTCATATTCCGTGAAAAATCGGAGCAGGGCATCCACAACGCTACCAGGTCATTTGTCCCGAGGCGCGAGGGGCTGTTTTTGTAGAACGCCGCAAAGAATGGATTCCAGTTTTGGAACCATCACCTGGCCCGCCTCCAGCACTTCCTCGTGCGAAGTAGGGGTGTTGCCGTCCAGGTTGGCCTTATTGCTGATACCCGAAATACCCAGCACGCGGATTCCACCGTGCCGCGCGACAATCACTTCAGGAACAGTCGACATGCCGACCGCATCCGAGCCAACCGCGCGCAGGAAGCGCAAATCGGCAGGGCCTTCGAAGGAGGGACCGCTCAAGCCGACATACACGCCTTCATGGAGTAAAATACCTCTTTCGCGGGCAGATTGGCGGGCAAGTTCCGATAAAGCCCGGTCATAAGCCTGGCTCATATCCGGGAAACGCACGCCCAGTTCGTCGAGGTTGGGACCAACCAGGGGATTGAATCCCATCATGCCAACCAGGTTCAGGTTATCGGTAATGAGCATCAAATCGCCGGGGGCGTAATCCGGGTTGATGGCTCCGGCGGCGTTGGTCACAATCAAAATCTCGATTCCCAGGCGTTGAAGGACGCGCACCGGGAATGTCACCTGGGACATGGAATACCCTTCATAAAAATGAACCCGGCCCTGCATCACCAGCACGACCTGGTCTTCCAACTCGCCAATCACCAGGCGTCCGGCGTGTCCCCAAACGGTGGAGGTTGGCCAGTGCGGCAGGTCGTGATATGAGATACTATCCGCGTTTTGCACTGAGTCGGCCAGCCCGCCCAACCCTGAACCAAGGATAAGCGCTATTTTCGGCTGGTGATTGGTGCGGCTGCGAATCGCATCGGCGGCGGCATCCATTTGTTCAAGCGTCATAAAAGGCTCATTGTTCATTTGCTCATCAATTCCTGTCTTGGGGTATGCCGCCAAGATTGCAGTGCCAATGTCATCTTGGCGGGTAAATTAATTCCGCACAACGTTTATCTTGCTCAAAAATTATAACCCATCGCGTGAAGAATTGCGCAAATTACGGCTGCGCCTGCGCAGCCATCCTTTTTACACGCTATTTCCAACTTCTTGCCAGCAAGGTATACCTATGCTATCCTCTATCATGATGAAATCAAGAAAAAATTATTCCCTGGTGACCAGCGGCCTGTTTTTACTGGCTTTCGCAGCCCAATTCCTGTTCCTTGCGCCTTATGAAAAAGTGGGGGTCCTGGCCGCCATGCCCCCCCTGGTTACAGACCTGCTCGGCGCGGTATTCTTTTTGCACGGCATCCTGCTGGTTTCATCGGTATTATTGGACTCCCCGCCTTCGACACAATCCATATTCAACCTGGCCGCTGCCATCATGCTGGCGATGATTGCGTGGGCCTATTTCCAATTCAACCTGGTTATCGAGGGTGTTGTCCTATCCGCGCTCAGCCTGGCTTTTGTATTGTGCAACTGGTGGAGACCCAAACGAGACTGGCTGGTAATCATCATGCAATGGGTCAACCTGGCGGTTGGGATTGGCCTGTTGTGGCAGCCTGCGTCCCTGCTCGCCGCGCCCACCTATGAATTTTTGACCGGCGTCAGCACCATTTTTGGGATACTTTTTGTTTTGAGCGGCCTGGTCAGCCTGACGATGGGTGTTTTCCCCGCTTTCTACCGGGGCAAAGCAGGTCGTTTCCTATCCTTGCCCTGGTTTCTTTGGATGCTGCCATTCATCCCGCCCTTCGACCTGCCCCACCTGGGCATTGCGGTCAGTGTCGGCACAGCCCTGACGTTCAACGAATTCATCCCCTGGAAGCGGGTCGTCATGCGCCAGGCTGTGGATATCGGCAGGCGTTTTTTTCGCCTGGCGGCCCTATCTCAGGTGGCGCTGCTGGTGCTGCTGGTCTGGATGATTCGCTATATCGAGCTCAGACTGAATGTCACGCCGGAGGTTTCGCACGCAATCCGCCAGGTCATGATAATTTTTTTCAACTTTATGGCTTCACTGGGTATCTTAACCGTCGTCTGGGTTAACCTGTCCATTAATGGCGCGTTTTCGGGATTGGCCGGCTCGAAAAATATCACCCAACCCCTCCCCAAACCGGCGGGCTTTTGGAAACGCTTTGCCAACAGCCTGCTGGAGCCGTTCGAAACATCCCAGGGCTATATCAGCGATATTGTGGACACGCGCCGGGATTATGAAACCCTCCTGGCCCAACAACTTGCGGCAGAAAGACGCCGCGTTGCCCAGTTGAGTCTGCTCCACGACCTGAACCGCAGCCTGGAAGTCGTCCTCGACCCGCCTGTCGCCGCGCAATTGACCGCCAACGCCATCCAAAACGCGCTTGGCGGCTGCCTGACATCGGTATTACGGTATGACGAAGCGCGCGAAGAGATGGTTGTGCTGGCGGCTAGCGGCCCGAACGCCATCGAAATCCCACCCGGATACCGGCAGGCCATTACCACCGGCATCATCGGGCGCGCTGCCCGGTTACGAAGGACGCAAATCGCATCCGACACGCGCCTCGACCCCGACTATCTTCACCTCGAAAACAATGACACGCGCTCCGAACTGGTCGTGCCGCTCCTGCACAACAACCGCCTGCGGGGTGTTATCATCGTCGACCACCCGGATGTCAACTATTTCGATGACAGCGACATGCGCACCCTGGAAACGGTTGCCATCCAGCTCATCACCTCCTGGATTCGCAGCGAACACGACCAACACCTGACCAGCCTGATTAACGCTGGCATCACCCTTTCGACCACGCTGGATGTCGAGGGAGTCATCAAGCAGATTGCGCAGGTAGCGCAAAACACCCTCGACGCGCATTTCACCTTCGTTGCCCTGGTCGACCAGGCTGGCGGCATCACCCGCACAGCGCATATCGGCTACGCCCCGACCCTGCAGGGGATGTTGGGAACCGACCCAGGCGGGAATACCCTCATCCAGGCTATCCTGAACAGCGCGACGGCAGTCCGGCTGCGGGATGTGCGCAAAAAATTCAGCAACACTCCCGCCAGCAGCAATGAACTGCGCAGCCTTTTGGCCATCCCCATCCGCCTGCGGCAGTCCTCCATTGGGGCTATTCTGGCCTTTGGAAAACAGGGCAACAACTTATTTTCCGAAAGCGATGAGGGCCTGATAACCCTCCTGGCAACGCAATCTGCCGCCGCTATCGAGGCGACCTGGCTCTACCAGGAGTTGCGCTCGATGCTTGCAACCGCCACCCAACTCTACCAGTTGAGTACCAAAGTCTTGCTTTCCCAGCAACTTTCAGACGCCGCCAGCGCCATCGCTGAAACCGCGTTCCATCTCAGCAAGAGCGCCGCCGCCGGGATTGTGCTGCTTTCTCCTGAAAAAGATGTGGAAGTGCGCGTGCAAATCGACGACAGTGGGCTGCATCCCGGCTCGCAGCACCCCATGTCACTCATCAACGACGCGCTGGAGAGCGGCCAGACCATCATCACATCAGGACAAAATAACACAGAGCGAATGTGCCTGCCCCTGCAAACCCCGCGCCGCCAATATGGCGCGCTCTGGGTGGATGTCAATGAAAGCCAGACGGCCAGCAACCGCTTTTCCGATACCATGCGCTCACTGGCAAACCAGGCCGCCATCGCGCTCGAACGCGGGATACTCCTGGTCGAAACCCGCAAACAGGCCGAACAAATCGAAGCGGCTTACCGCGAGCTGGAAATCACTTACGACCAAACCCTGGGCGCGCTCTCCTCCGCGCTGGATGCGCGCGACCGCGAAACAGAAGGCCACAGCCTGCGAGTCTCGCGCCTGGCGACGGAGTTGGGAAAACGCTTGGGATTCACGCCCGAACAGGCCAAAGTGATGGAGCGCGGTTCTATCCTGCACGACATCGGCAAAATCGGTATCAGCGACACCATCCTGCTCAAACCCGGCCCGCTCACCCCCGCCGAATGGGAAACGATGCGCCTGCACCCCGACATCGGCGCGCGAATCATCGAGGGTATCCCGTTCCTGAAAGACGCCCTGCCGGTCATCCGCTATCACCAGGAACGCTGGGATGGCACAGGATACCCGATTGGGCTGAAAGGATATGACATCCCGCTCATGGCGCGCATTTTTGCCGTCGTCGACGCTTTCGATGCGCTGACATCCGAGCGGCCATACCGCAAACCCATCCCGGCTATGGATGCAGTGGATTACCTGCGCGAAAAAGCGGATATTTTATTCGACCCAGACATCGTAGAAGAATTTGCAAAAATGACCGAAGACGGGACATTGGATAGCCTCTTGTAAACATGCTGCGCCGCATCTCCTCCCCGCAGAACCTGACTACGCAGGAAGTCCGGCAAATCATCACGCCCTCCCTGCTGGGAATCACGTTTCTATGCGTCCTGGTCATTCTCTACTGTCCGTTTCCCTCTCCCTTTGGGAGAGGGTTAGGGTGAGGGCAGGTAGTTACATCCAAAGAATGAAAAAACCCTGCCCTTTCCCACCATCAGCCAGGGGATTGCGGTCTTCCCGGCAGAGGCCAACGACAGCGACAGGCTCATCCAGCTGGCAGACCGGCGGCTGTACATTGCCAAACAACGAGGCCGCAACCAGGTGGAAGCGGGCGATGGGCAACTGGAACAGCAGGAAAGCGCAGCCCTGGGCGCGGAATGAATTCCACGCTACACCAGCACCTCTTTAAACCCCGCGATTGTCTTCTCCACTGCGCTATCGTCAACCCAATAGTGCGTCACCAGCCTGAAACGGCGTTTGCCCGTCGCATGGACGCGGATGCCGCGCTCCTGCATCCGCGCTTCGATTTGTTCCGCCGTTAACGTGACCGAATCGGCCAGGTTGAAAAAGACCATATTCGTGGGCGGCATTCCATCCAGCCAAATTTGGTGGATTTCGCTCAGGCCTTCGGCCAGGGCGCGCGCCCGGGCGTGGTCTTCAGCCAGGCGTTCCACCATACTCTCCAGCGCGACCATCCCCGCCGCGGCAATGACCCCCGCCTGGCGCATCCCGCCGCCCAGGTGTTTGCGGATATGCCGCGCCCGCGCGATGAACGCCCGCGACCCGCACAAAACCGACCCGACCGGGGCGCACAACCCTTTCGACAGGCAAAACGTGACCGAATCGACCGGCCCGGTCAATTCGCGTGGGTCCACGCCTTGGGCAACTGCTGCATTGAACAGGCGCGCGCCGTCCATGTGGACAACCAATCCGCGCGCATGGGCGAAATCAGCCAGCGAGCGGATATATTCCGGGGGCTGGAAGGTCCCGCCGCAGCGGTTGTGGGTATTTTCGATGGAAACCAGGCGCGTGGGAGGCTGGTGAACATCCTCCGGGCGAATCAACGCTTCGATGTCCTCCAGCGCCAGCGAACCATCGGGCTGCTCCATCACCTGCCGCGAATGGATTCCGCCCAGGTACGAGATTCCGCCGCCTTCATACAAAACCGTATGCGCCCGCGCGCCCAAAATAGCCTCGTCGCCGCGCCCGCAATGGACGAGCAGGGCACTCAGGTTGCCCATCGTGCCAGACGGGGCGAACAGCCCGGCTTCCTTACCGACCTTCTCGGCGGCGATTTCCTGTAAGTGGTTGACCGTCGGGTCGTCGCCAAACACGTCATCGCCGAGCGGGGCAGCCGCCATCGCCGCGCGCATTGCGGGCGTGGGCCGGGTGACGGTATCGGAGCGCAGGTCGATAGAGTCCATTTAGAAACCTTCCAGTTTGCTCAAATCGGCAATCCCGCGCGACAGGTCGGAGACCTGTCCCACCAGCGTCAGGCGGTTTTGCCGAATCGCTTCGTCCTTGTCCATCACCAGCACTTTGTCGAAAAATTCGGTGATGGCGGGGATGAGGGATTCGATAGTGGCGAGAAACTCGTCCACCGTGTGCGGCGTGCGCTGTGCGGTGTGTTGGAGCGCTTCATAAAGCGCCTTTTCAGCAGGCTCAATCAATTTTTCGACGCTGACCGCGCTCCGCACTTCCACGCCCCGCACGATTCTTACACAGCGCGCATACCCGTCCAAAATCGGCGTCCAGCCGGGGCGTTTGACCCATTCCATCAATTCCTGCATGGCCTTTGTGGAGGCCGCCGGATTGTGGGATTGGGCCGCCAAAACAGCCTCGACCACATCATAGCGGAGTCCCGTTTCGGTGAGCAGGACGCGCATCCGGCCTGTCAGGAACTCCAATACCTGGGCCTTGACCTCGTCTGAAACGGGAATCGGCTGCGTCTCGGCAGATTTCTCAACGGCGGCGCGCAGGTCGAAGTCGAGATTGTGTTCGATGAGCGGCTGCACCGTCCCAATGGCGGCGCGGCGCAGGCCGAAGGGGTCTTTCGCCCCGGTCGGAGCCAGCCCCGCGGCGAACAGCCCGACGAGCGAGTCGATTCTATCGGCGAGCGCCACCGCAACCCCGGCTTTGGTCTGCGGAACCGGCTGGTACTGTTCCCCAATCGCCGCCGCCACTTCGGCTTTTTCGCCGCTGCGAAGCGCATACTCGCGCCCGATGATGCCTTGCAGCGAGGTCATTTCTGTGACCATTTGGGTGGTCAGGTCGGCTTTTGCGAGGAAGGTTGAACGTTGAACGATGGAACGTTGCGCATCGTCGAGGCCAAGCATGGCGCTGATTTCCTCGGCCAGTGTTAACATCCGTTCGGATTTGTCGTACATCGAGCCGAGTTTGGTCTGGAAGGTCAGGGTTTTCAAGCCGTCGCGATAGTGTTCGAGCGGGAATTTGATATCCTCGCGCACGAAGAAATTGGCATCCGCAAAACGCGCGCCCAATACGTGTTCGTTGCCTTCTTTCACGATAGTCAAATGTTGGTCATCACCGTTTCTAACTGCAATGAAGAATGGTAACAAGTTTTCCGGTTTTCCGGTTGACCGGTTAACTGGCGAACCGGATAACTGGAAAACGGGAAAGTAACGCTGGTGCTTCTTCATCGTCCCAATCAGCACATCGCGCGGCAGTTCGAGGAATTCGGGGTTGAACCCGCCCAACACAGCGGTTGGTTTCTCGATGAGATTGGCCACTTCGGCCAGTAATCCCGGCTCGATGATGGCCTGGCCGCCGGCCGATTCCGCCGCCGCTTTGACCTGTTCCACGATGCCGGCTTTGCGTTCTTCGATATCAAGAACGATATTCGCGGCCCGGATACTAGCAAAATACGAATCTGCCGAAGCAATCACGATGTCTGGCGAGTCGTAGGGACGCAGCCCGCGCGAGACATTTCCAGATTGCACGCCAGCGTAGGAGAACGGGATAACCGTCGAACCGAATAACGCCACCAGCCAGCGAATCGGACGGCTGAAGGCCACGCCGCTCTCGTTCCAGCGCATGGTTTTGACGAAGGAAATGCCCGCAATCCATTTGGGCAGGGCTTCGGCCAGCACTTCGGGGGTCGGGCGGCCTTGCGATTTGACGACAGCCGTCACATATTTGCCGCCATCGATTTCTCGAACCTGCAAATCAGCCACATCGATGCCGTTTTTCTTTGCAAAACCCATCGCGGCAGGGGTGGCGGCGCCAGCCGAGTCGAACGCCCGGTCGGCGGGCGGGCCTTTGACGAGTTCTTCGCGGTCGGGCTGCCCGGCGGCGAGATTCTCGACGAAAACGGCCAGGCGGCGCGGGGTGGCGTGAACCGTCACGGGACCATGTTCGAGGCGCAGTTCATCCAGCCAGGCCGGGACTTTTTCCCGCAGTTGGGCGAGAGCCGAGTCCACATCCGCCGCGGGGAGTTCTTCAGTGCCAATCTCTAAAACAAATGATGAATGATGAACGATGAATGATGAATTTTGGGTTTCTAATTCTGCATTCTTCATTCTGCCTTCTTCATTTTTGAGAAGCGGATATTCCAGTTCTTTCCTCTGCTCCAAATACGCCAAGGCCACGCGCCGCGCCAGTTCGCGCATTTTGCCGAAACTGGCCTGGCGTTCGGTCAGGCTGACCGCGCCGCGCGCGTCGAGGATGTTGAAGGTGTGCGATGATTTCAGGACGTAATCGTGGGCGGGCAGGACAAGCCCCGCCGCGAGGCAGGCTTCGCACTCGGCCAGGTAGAGTTCGTACATCTGGCGGGCGCGGGCCACGTCGGCGATTTCGTAGTAATACTTGCTATGCTCGAACTCCTCGCGGCGGCGGACTTCTCCGTAACTGATTCCCTCGCTCCAGGGTTCGTTCCAGATGCCGCTGGCGTTGTTGAGCGCAATCAGGATGCGGTCGAGGCCGTAGGTCAGTTCGACAGCCACCGGGTCGAGGGCCACGCCGCCAACCTGCTGGAAGTAAGTAAACTGGGTGATTTCCTGTCCATCCAGCCAGACTTCCCAGCCCAGGCCCCAGGCCGAGATGGCGGGCTGCTCCCAGTTGTCTTCCACAAAGCGGATGTCGTGCTGGCGCGGGTCGATGCCGATGGCTTTGAGCGAGTCGAGGTAGAGTTCCTGCGGGTTGCCGGTATCGGGCTTGAGAATGACCTGGTATTGGTAGTGCATTTGCAGCCGGTTGGGATTTTCGCCGTAGCGCCCATCGTCGGGGCGGACGGAGGGTTCGACGTAGGCGACATTCCACGGTTCGGGGCCAAGCACGCGCAGGAAGGTGGCCGGGTTCATCGTCCCGGCGCCGACCTGGGTGTAGTAGGGCTGCCAGATGAGACATCCGCGCGAGGCCCAGAATTCTTGCAGTTGGATGATGATGGATTGGAAGGTGTGGGTCATTTTGTGATTTCTTGATTGGGTGATTTTGTGATGTGGCGGTCGAGTAGCCGCTGGTTGTCGAGCAGCAAAGCGTACCGAGATATAGCGGCGTATCGAGACCAGATTGCGGGAGGGATTATACCGTATCCCGCGCAGGGGCGACCCGCCAGAGACCGGCAAGGTTTTTGGGCTCTCCCATTTCTGGCGGGATGGCGAGGTAAGGGCGACCCGCCAGGGCATAAAATGATGATTTTTCACGCTGGGCGGTCGCCCTTACAGATTGGCCGGATTTTCGTCATCCTTGTCCCACATGACGGGATTGTTTTCGATAGAGGGTCAGATATTGTCCAGTTCATGGTCATTGCGAATGATATGCTCATAGTAGTTTCGCTGCCAGATGGGCGCGCCGGCATATTCGGGCATTTTCCACAACCGTTTGGTGACGCGCGATTTGAATTGCCCCATCACCGCGCCCAACGAACCCGGTTTTAGCCCGTTCGGTCGTAGGGACGACCCCGTCAAGGCCTGGCAGCGATTCACTCTATGTGATGTGCTGGCCGCCAGGTGGTTTGTTAGACCTGGACGGTTCGCCCCGGCAGACTTCACCCAAAACCGTCCCGAGTTGCGTGCGCCAAAACCTTCGGGACGGTTTGTATGATGGCGGGTATAATTCGCGGGGAGACTATCGCGCAAATCGCAAAGGGACCTGGTTTTTATGTCAACCAAACTGCTGGAACAAGCCAAACGCAACAAGGCGGACGAGTTTTACACCCAACTGCCCGACATCGAAGCGGAAATGCGCCATTACAAGGAGCAGTTTCGCGGCAAGGTCGTTTTTTGCAACTGCGACGACCCCTACGAGAGCAATTTCTTCAAATACTTTGCGCTCAACTTCAACTATTTGGGCCTGAAAAAACTGATGGCGACCTGCTACGCCGAATCGCCGGTGGTGGGCCAGCAGTAGAACCAGTATCTACAAAAAATTCGGCACAACCTGCAGGGATGAGGCTATCGCCTGGTGATTCGAAATTCGAAAAAGGTAGGGATTTCCACCATTGACAGGGCTATTCTGCAAAGCAACAATAATTGCGTACAGGTTTTGCGGCAGTCAGGCGCTGGCAAATGGCCCAGCAAGTCGAAAAGAGGTAGTTTCGAGAACCGCTTGCCCAACATCCTCCGCATGTACGCCAGGCAATGGCACTCCATGCGCGATTTACGGGCCGGTTGACCACATCTACAATATCCTTGGGCTTACCATCCTGACCAACTAACCGCGTACCTATTGAAGTTCCAGAGAAACCCCGCACCGGAACATCAGGTTATGCCTTTCCATAAGAGCGAGGTACAACCGAATGAACAAATCCTTTTATATGCTGGCGTTGTTATTTAGTGGGCTGTTGTCCATGGTTGCATGTAACTCTTCATCGAATAACCTTACGGCAACATCGACGGCAAGACCACAAGTAGTAGCCACATCTTGGACAGCCGAACTCATTGGTGAACTGGTCAATATCAATCACTGTATTCGCGTGAACGATAGAGACAGCGACGC
>DAOUAZ010000329.1:0-11645 GCA_034432975.1 Anaerolineales bacterium
CGCGCCCAGCCAGGCCGCCAACGCCAGCCAGGCCCCATTCCCAATCACGGCAAGATACACCGCTGGCAGCACCTTTTTACGCTGTAACAGCCAGATTGCCGCTCCAGAAGCCGCCGTCAGCGCCAGGGAATTCCAAAAGACGGTGTTCCAGCCAGGTTCTTGCGAAAAGAGCGCGCCCGCCAGACCCGATAGACTGAGCACAAAGATGAAAAGCAGCGAAAACTTCAGGAACTTGGAAACGTCTTCGGCTTGCAGGATTTCCGGCAGGCCGGGCCATTGTTCGGGCAACCTGAGCATAATTTTGCCTCATGCAAATAAGCGGCTGTTTGAAACGTCGCCAACCAAAATTCTTCAAGTTTCATGCCGCCAGCGCGGCAACTCATTTTACAATAAAATCAGGCCTGAAAAGTCAGCTACACCTTTCAGGCCTGATTCAAATTGACGGCGCAGGCAATTTGCTTTACCGGGACAGTCTCCAGGCGGCGGGCAGCGCCAGCGCCGCCAGGACGAGTTTGAGCAGGTCGCCGGGCAGGAAGGGCAGCACGCCTTTGGCGATTGCTGCCTGCGGGCCAACGTAGAACGCCAGCCAGCCCGCGCCCAGGGCGTAGATGATGACCGTTCCAACGGCAAAGGGTAGCAGCGAGGTACGGATGTTTCGCTCCAGGCCGCGCTCGGCCAACAGGCCGATAATGTATGCGGAAAGGATGAAACCAAACAGGTATCCGCCCGTCGGACCGAGGGCGTAGCCCGGGCCGGATGCGCCGCCCGCGAACACCGGCAGGCCAACCAGGCCGAGGCCGGTATACAGCCCGAGCGACGCGAATCCACGCTTCGAGCCGAGCGCCGCGCCGACCAGCAGGACGGCAAAAGTCTGCCCGGTGAGCGGGATGGGGGTAAAGGGCAGCGGAATGCGCACTTGCGCGAGAATCGCTACCAGCAGCGCGCCAGCGGCAACCAGTAAAAGGTCGCGCAGTTTCTGGTCAACGGTTGGAAAAAAACGGGTGGTAAGAGTGGGGACGAGAGGGGTCATGGGATTTTCGATTTTCGATTTTGGATTTACGATTTACAACTTTGGTTTGATGATTGCTAAAACAGGCAAGGCGCAAAAAAGTTGCGCGGAAGGCGGCGAGATTCGCCTCGTCCTTCCACGCAACCCAATTACCACTTACCAATCACCGCTTATTTCTTCCCAAACTTGCTCTTGAGAATATCTTCCAGCGTCGGCTGGCCAATCTCTTGCAATTCGTAGCGCACGCGCTGGCAGGGCTTCTCGATTTTGATGACGCGCGTCAGGTCGATGGGCGTGCCGATGATGACCATGTCCACATTCGCCGCGGCGATGGTGGCTTCCAGGTCACGCATTTGGGCGTCGCCGTAGCCCATGGCCGGGAGAATCGGGCCGGTCTTGGGATATTTCTCATAGGTGGCGGCGATGGATTTGACGGCGAAGGGGCGCGGGTCGACGATTTCCGCCGCGCCAAAGCGCCGGGCAGCCACATAGCCCGCGCCGTAGGCCATTTCGCCGTGCGTCAGGGTCGGGCCGTCTTCCACGACCAGCGCGCGCTTGCCGCGAATCGCTTCGGGATGGTCGACAAACAGCGGGGAGGCGCCTTCAATCATGAGGGCGGTCGGGTTCATGGCGCGCAATGATTCACGCACCGCAATGACGCTTTCGGGGTCAGCGGTATCGACCTTGTTGATGACGAACACATCCGCCGCGCGGACGTTGGTTTCGCCGGGGTGGTAGGTCGCTTCGTGGCCGGGGCGGTGCGGGTCGGCGACCACGATTTGCAGGTCGGAGACGTAGAAGGGGAAATCGTTGTTGCCGCCGTCCCACAGGATGATGTCCACTTCCTGCTCAGCCTGGCGCAGGATTTTCTCGTAATCGACGCCGGCGTAGACAATCACGCCGTTATCGAGATGCGGTTCGTATTCCTCGCGTTCTTCGATGGTGCATTCATGTTCGTCCAGGTCGTCGTAATCGGCGAATCGCTGCACTTCCTGGCGCACCAGGTTGCCATAGGGCATCGGGTGGCGGATGGCGGCAACTTTGTAACCCATCTCGCGCAGGATGAGTGAAACGCGGCGGGTAGTCTGGCTTTTGCCCGAACCAGTACGCACGGCGCAGACCGAGACGACCGGCTTGGTCGATTTGATCTGGGTGTAGCGGGTGCCCATGATGCGGAAATCGGCGCCGAGGGCGTTGACCAGCGAGGCCTTGTGCATCACGTATTCATGCGGCACATCGCTGTAGGCAAAGACAACCTGTTCGACATTGTGCTTTTCGATGAGTTCGGGCAGGTCCGATTCGGCGTAAATCGGGATTCCGGCGGGGTACAGTTCCCCGGCCAGTTCCTTGGGGTACTGGCGGCCTTCGATGTCGGGGATTTGGGTGGCGGTAAAGGCAAACACTTCATAATCCTTATTCCCGCGGAAGAAGGTGTTGAAGTTGTGGAAGTCGCGCCCGGCGGCTCCCATGATGATGGTTTTGATGGGGGACATGCAGGTTCTCCTGTTCAGAAAAGATGAATTTTCAGCCTGGCTTCCTCCCTGCCGCCGGACTCATCTCGTTAAACCAAAGATGACAAAGACCCTCCCGCGCTTTGGAGGAGAATCCTTGCCGGGAACGGAACAGGCGGCTGGATTAAACCTTGCTGGTTTTCGTCCCCGTCCCTGACGGGGCCGTCACATCACTTCTGGGGCTGTGATGCCCAAAAGCGCCAAGAGAAAGGCGGAGCAAATTGCAATTAAATTATAACATTGTGGACTGCGAATTAGGGACTTGGGGAGATTCTGGAATTGCCTATGCCGAAGCCCAAAAGAGCAGGGATACACCTGCATCTGGTTTTTGCTGACCAACTCTCGCAGGCGCGCCCGGAAGGTAAAGGTCGACAGGATGCACACACTTCAAAATCCGCTCAACATCTTCCAGACCCAGAACAACGGTAGTCGATTCATTTTTTGTCGAGGTGTCTCGCGCGAATCGCTGATTTCAACGTCCACCATCACGTTCTGGCGCGATTATAAGTTCCGTCGGCAAGGTCTCCGGCAATCAGCCATTCTGAAATGGATGTCTTTGTCCACAGATTTCGCCGATCAGTCAGATAATATCTACCTGATCGGCGCAGTCTGTAAATTAACCCATACAATATTGAGAACTGCTGAACCATGCAAAGGTTGTCCGAAAAGGCCGCCTGGAGTTCAAAATCTAAAATCTGCCGACTTTAGACTCACGCATCTTCGGCCCGCTTCAACAACCTACAGCCGCTCGAACCTGGCTTGGAAGAAGCGCAGATATTTCGGTTCGTAAACCATCTTCAGGCCGCGCGTGGTTTCGCGGGCATCGTAAACGGCTTTGACAGCCTCCGCAACCACATCCATGTGCGCCTGGGTGTAGACGCGGCGCGGGATGGTCAGGCGGGTCAGTTCCAGTTTGGGGTAGTAGTGGTCGCCGGTCTTCGGGTCGCGCCCGGCGGAGGCAATGCCGCGCTCCATCGAGCGGATACCCGAATCGAGGTACAGTTCGGCGGCCAGGGTCTGGGCCGGGAACTCGACCTGCTTCAGGTGCGGGTAGAAGGCTTTGGCATCGAGGAAGATGGCGTGCCCGCCCACCGGCTGGACAATCGGGATGCCCCAGTCTTTGAGCAGTTCACCCAGGTAAAGCACCTGCCCAATGCGCGAGCGGATGTGCTGGTCTGAGACCGATTCTTCGATGCCGATGGCCAGGGCTTCCATGTCGCGCCCGGCCAGGCCGCCATAGGTGTGCAGGCCCTCGTAGACGACAACCAGGTTACGCAGTTCTTCGAACAGCGTCCAGTCGTTGACCGCCAGCCAGCCGCCAATGTTGACCAGGTTGTCTTTCTTGGCGCTCATCCAGGCCGCGTCGGTGTAACTGCAAAATTCTTTCAGGATTTCAGCGATGGTTTTATCGGCGTAACCTTCTTCACGCTCCTGGATGAAATAGGCGTTTTCCATCATACGGGTCGCGTCGAGGTAGATTTTGACGCCGTGTTTATCGCACAGTTCACGCAAGGCCTTGATGTTCGCCATGCTGACCGGCTGCCCGCCCGCCATATTGACCGTGCCGGCGACGCTGATGTAAGCAATATTCTCCGCGCCATGCTTGTCGATAATCGCCTGGACTTTATCGAGGTCTACGTTGCCCTTGAACGGGTGCAGGTTGGCCGGGTCGTGGGCTTCGTCGATGATGACATCCTGAAAGGCGCCGCCTGCCAGTTCCTGGTGCAGGCGAGTGGTGGTGAAATACATGTTGCCCGGCACAACCTGGCCTTTTTTGATGACCGCCTGGCTGATGAGGTGTTCCGCGCCGCGTCCCTGGTGGGTGGGTACGATGTATTTGTAGCCGTAAATGTTCTGGATGGCCTGTTCCAGGTGGTAGAAGTTGCGGCTTCCGGCATACGCCTCGTCGCCGAGCATCATGCCGGCCCATTGGCGGTCGCTCATCGCGCTGGTGCCGCTGTCGGTCAGCAGGTCGATATAGACATCTTCCGACTTGAGCAGGAAGGTGTTGTACCCGGCTTCTTCGAGCGCCTTCTGGCGTTCCTCGCGGGTGGTGACGGTCAGCGGTTCGACCATCTTGATTTTCCACGGCTCGGCCCACGAGCGGCGGCCAAACTGCTGGCCCATGGTTTTGGGGATGGATTCTGGCATGGTTTACTCTCCTTTGGTCAATATGTTCTATTCCAACGGCAGCGCCATGGTCGCCTTGACCTCGGTCAACACCAGGCTGGTGTGGATGCGTCCCACGCCGGGGATGGGTGTCAGACAGTCGACCAGGAAACGCTCCAGGTCTTTGCGGTTGCGCAGCGCCACTTTGAGCAGGTAATCGTACTCGCCGGTGATGTGATGACATTCCAGTACTTCAGGCATCTGGCGGGTAGCCTCGCGGAATTTCTCGACCTGCTCCAACTGATGCATTTGCAGGCTGACATGGATGAAACACAACAGGTCGTAGCCAGTCTTCTCGCGGTTCATGACCGCCGCATACTGACGGATGTAACCTTCCTTCTCCAGCCGCCGCAGGCGGGCATGCGTGGCGGGCGGCGATAGGTGCACCGAGCGCGCCAGTTCGACGTTGCTCAGGCGTCCATCCAGTTGCAGGGCGCGCAGCAGGCGTTTGTCCACTTCGTCGAGGATGGTCTCCTGGGTTTCTTTTATCATAAAAAACGCCCTTTGGTTTGCTTTATTTTCCCAAATCACGGAAAGGTGGAATTAAGACAAAGTTTAGATTGGTTTTATTGAATTATATTCCGAAAATATGCTTTTTAGCCCTGTCCCGTAGAATAAGATGAATCCCCGGATTTTTTTTGTAATAAACCTGTTCATGCATCAGGCGTCAACAAGGAAAATTAGGCCCAAACAAAAAATCCCCTTCCGGGGATTTTTTGTGAGCGTGGAGGGGATCGAACCCTCAACAAACGGCTTAAAAGGCCGCTGCTCTGCCATTGAGCTACACGCCCGCTTGCGAATGCGGATTTTATCACGCACAACCGCTTCAGTCAACAAAATTTTAATTTTCAAGCGCTCCCCTGCGCCACCAACTTGTAACCCAAGCCTCGAATCGTCAACAGCAGTTGTGGGGCGTTAGGGTCGGTCTCGATTTTGGTGCGCAGGCGGCGGACGAGGTTTTCAATCTGGTAATCGAAAATCCCCTCCTGGTACTCTGACCAGACCGCGCGGCCAATTTCATCTTTCGAACAAACCTTCCCCCGATTCTGGTGCAGGAAGGCCAGCAGGGCCAGTTCCTTGGGAGAGAGCAGCACCGCGCGCCGGTTCAGGCGCACCTCGCCAGCCATGAGATTGACATCCAGTTCGGGCAAGGGCGTCTCGCGGCTGGTCATATCGGGGTCGTGGAAGGTAAAATCGACACCGCCGATGGTCAACTGGTCGCCATCGCGCAGCGGGACGGCCTCCCGAACCCGTTCGCCGTTCAGGAAAGTCCCATTGGTACTGCTCTGGTCTTCCAGAATCGTCTTGCGTCCCTCGCGGCGAATGTGGGCGTGTTCGCGCGAGGAGAGTTTGTTGACGATGACAATCTCATTTTCGGCGGCGCGGCCCAGCCGGGTCAGGGCTTTTTCGAGGGGATGTTCCTGCCCCGCAGGGTCGGTCAGGTAAGGGAGGTTCGTATCGCTCATGGTGTTCGTCCTTATCTAGTATAGCACGACAGAATCCATCCGATCGCAATTTCTGGTAAGATTATGCCCCGACAGGAGATTACGCTATGAACATGGAAAATTTACTGGTGCAATGGCAGGCAGGCCTGGGCGCGCTCTTGCCCAAACTGGCAGTGGCCCTGCTGATTTTCCTGGTCAGCCTGTACCTGGCAAAACTGGTGAGCGGAATGTTGCTGCGCGTGCTGGAGCGGCGCAAGGTCAACTCAGGCGCGGAACGGCTGGTTTCGGAAACCGTCCGCTGGAGCATTATCGTCTATGGCACGGTGATGGCCTTGCAGCAATTTGCGGATGTGACGGCTTTCCTGGCTGGGCTGGGCATCCTGGGTTTTACGGTCGGGTTTGCGCTGCAAGATGTGATGAAAAATTTTGCCGCCGGGGTGCTGCTCCTGCTGCAAAAACCGTTTCGGGTGGGCGATAACATCTCGGTCGCGGGTTTCGAGGGAACGGTAGCGGCCATCGACCTGCGTTCGACCGAAATCCGAACCTTCGACGGGTGCGCGGTCATCGTGCCGAATGCCGATGTCTTGAATCACGCCATCATCAACTTCACCCGCTCGGTCAACCGCCGCGTCGAACTGCCGATGAGCGTGGCCTATGGCTCTGACCTGGAACAAGCGCAAACACTGGCAATGGATGCGGTTGGGCAAATCCCCGGCTTGCTTGCTGACCCCGCGCCGCAGGTGATCTTCCGAAATTTCGGCGATTCCTCGATTAATTTTACGGTCTTTTATTGGGTGGATACAGCGCAAATTGGCCTGTTCGCGGCGCAAGACGCCGGGCTGAAACTGATTAAGCGCGCCTTCCAGGAACAGGGCATCGAGATTCCCTACCCCATCCGCACGGTAATGATAAAGCAGGAAAAATAACCCGCTATTTTATCGGCTGGCTCCCCTCGCGCGGCAGGATGACCTTCACCCGGCGCGCCAACTCCCGGCGGGTGAGCATGACGCGATGCCCGCAGGTGCGGCATTCCAGGCCGATATCCGCGCCCAGGCGGGTGACTGTCCATTCGTAGCCGCCGCACGGATGCGGCTTGCGCAGCCGGACAATATCATTCAGTTGCAGGTCGGGGAGCATAGCGAGATTATACCGTAACCGTTTTACGCAAATCAGCGTGATTTCTGTTAGAATAAATGTGCTAATGAGACCCATGCGCGCATCCGAGATTGGTTCGTACTTATACTGCCGCCGGGCCTGGTGGTATCGCCAGCACGGGCAGGAATCCATCAACCAGGCCGAACTGGCTGCAGGGACTGAACTGCACCGCCAGCATGGGCGCAAAGTGCTGGCCGCCGGTCTCCAGCGCGGGCTGGCCTTCCTGGTGCTTTTGGTGGCCTGCGTTATGCTGGTCGCCTTTGCGTTGTTCTACTTCCTGGGTGGCTGATGCTACTCTTCTACGCTGCCCTCGCCCTGTTGCTGATTGCCGCCATCCTGTTTTGGATTTCGGGCCGGGCGCAGCGCGCCGCCGGGCTGCCGGGCGGACGCATCATCTACACCGACACGCGCGGCTGGGGCAAGGTCGAAAAACCACTCTACGATTCCTCGCTGGGGCTGACCGGCAAACCCGATTACCTGGTGGAACAACACAGAAAACTGATTCCAGTGGAGGTCAAAAGCGGACGCGCGCCACAATCTCCATATGACTCTCATATTTACCAGTTGGCCGCTTACTGCCTGCTGGTAGAGCGGACAATGGGCAAGCGCCCGCCCTACGGCATCATCCACTACACTGACCGCGATTTCGCCGTCGATTACACCCATGAATTGGAAGACGCCCTGCTCGACCTGCTGGCCGACCTGCGCCGCGATGAGCGCCGCGAGGATGTTCCCCGCTCGCACGAAAATCCCAGTCGCTGCGCCAAGTGCGGATTCCGCGAGGTCTGCGACCAGCGGCTTTAACAAGAACGTCCCGAAGGCTTTTGACAAGCGTTTGAATTAACCCCAAAACCCTTCGAGACGGCAGACAATTCCTACTATAATATCCCTATGACGAGCGTCGTCCCCCCCTCCCGGATAATCGTCGTCGGCCACCCCAAACTGGCCGAATCGTTGAACGACGCTGCCCAAATTTCCGCGTCCCTGGCCGAAAAAGGACTCGAAGCCCCGCACGGCTCGCTTTACGACGAAAAACTGCGCAGGCGCGTCCACGCCGGGGAGTTCGACCTGCTGGTAGCGGTGGGCGGCGATGGGACGATGCTGCGCGCCGGGCATCTGTGCGCCCCCAACAACATTCCCATCCTGGGCGTCAACAGGGGGCGGTTGGGCTTCCTGTTCCAGATTATTGAAGGCGGTTGGCAAAAAATGCTCGACCAACTGCTGGCCGGGGATTACTGGGTCGAGCACCGCATGATGCTGCGAGCCGAACACATCCGCGCCGGGGAGCGGCTCGGCTCCTGGCAGGCGCTCAACGACGTAGTCGTCGGGCGCGGCCCGAATATGCGTCCCATTCACGTCACCGCCAGCGTAGACGGGCAATACCTGACCAAATTCGTGTGCGACGGACTGATTGCCGCCACTGCCAGTGGCTCCACCGCCTACGCGCTGGCTTGCGGCGGCCCCATCCTGCCGCCCGAGCTGCGCAACATCCTGCTCATCCCCATTGCGCCGCACCTGTCCTTCGACCGGGCGATTGTCCTTTCGGAGGGAGTCACCGTCAGCATGACCATCCTGAGCGATAACGGCATCTTGAGCGTGGACGGGCAGACTCCCCTCGGCATGGACGAACACGACCGGGTCGATGTCCACGCCGGGGAAAACACCGTCAAATTTATCCGTTTTGGAGACCCCGGCTACTTTTACCGCAACCTGACCGAACACATGAACCAGAATACATTGATAGGATTACCCCGATGACTGAACCCACTGCCACCTTTTGCGCCAACCATCCCACCGTCGAAACTACCCTGCGCTGCCGCCGCTGTGAAAAATATATCTGCCCCAAATGCGCCACCCGCACCCCAACCGGGTATATCTGCAAGGAATGTTCCCGCAGCCAGCAAAAAGCCTTCGAGACCGCTGAAACCATCGATTACATCCTCGGTTTTGCCGCGGCGGTCGTGCTTTCGCTGATAGGAAGTTTCCTCATCAGTTTGGTGGGCTCTATCGGTTTCTTTGGCTTAATCATCGTCAGCATCGCCGCTCCGACCGCCGGGGTGGTGATTGCCGAAGCCCTGCGCCTGGTCACCCGCCGCCGCCGCGCCGCGCTCTTGTTCCGGGTCATCCTGGCTGGCATCATCGTGGGCGCGCTGCCGATGGGACTCATCCAGATTTTCACGTTCAACATCTTTGGCATCCTGTTCCAGGCCATCTACCTGTTCGTCTCGGCCCCAACGGCATATTACCGGTTATCCGGAATTCAATTATTCAAGTAGCCAATCGCAAATCGAAAATCAGAAATCCAAAATCTTATGTTGACCGAACTGCGCATCGAAAACTTCGCCATCATCGACCGGCTCGAACTCGACTTCGGCCCCGGCCTGATTACGTTTACCGGTGAAACCGGCGCGGGCAAATCCATCATCATGGACGCGCTCGAAATGCTGCTGGGCGGCCGCGCCGAGACCGCCGTCATCCGCGCCGAGGCCGAGCGCGCCACGGTGGAGGGCGTGTTCAAACTCTCCGGCGCGACCAAAGAAGCCGTCAACGAGGTGCTGAAGCGCGAAGACCTGCTCGACGATGAAAACTACGTCACCCTGGCGCGCGAGGTACGCCGCGAGGGACGTTCCACCGCCCGTGTCAACGGCAGCACGGTCAATGTCGGTTTGCTGCGGGAAGTGGGCGCCTATTTGGTGGATATTCACGGACAGACCGAACATCTCTCCCTGCTGGATGTGCGCGCCCACCTGGGGCTGCTCGACCGTTACGCGGGAGTCGACTCGCTGCTGGCTTCGTACCGTCAAACCTGCAGCGCGCTCCAAACCCTGCGGCGTGAACTTGCCGAACTGCGCGCCGCCCAGGCCGATTCGGCCCGCCGCATCGAGATGTACACCTTCCAGGTGGAGGAAATCGAATCGGCGCGACTCAAACCCGGCGAAGACGAAGAACTGCGCAAAGAGCGCGACCGGCTGGCCAACGCCGAGACCCTGGCCGCCAACGCCCAGGAAGCCATCACCCTGCTCGACGAAGGCTCGCCCGAAACCCCGGCCATCACCGACCAGTTGGGGCAGGCCGTCTCGGCGCTCGCTTCGCTGGCGCGGGTCGATTCCTCGAAGGCAGAACTCTCTGCCCGGGCCGAATCGCTGCTCGAAAACATTGCGGAAGTAGCGCATGAGTTACGCGACTACCTCGAAGCGGTCGAATACAACCCCAAACGGCTCGAACAAGTGGAAGAACGCCTCGACCTGATTCACCGCCTGCTGCGCAAATACGGCGGGACGATGGAGGCGGTCATCGCCTTTGGCGAAAACTCCCGTAAACAACTCGAAACAATCACCACCGCCGCCGAAAAAATCGACGAGCTGGAAGCGCGCGAGGCGGTGCTGCTGAATGAACTGGCCGCGCGCGGCGAAAAACTTTCCGACAAGCGCAAAAAGGCCGCCGAAAAACTCGCCAAAGGCATCGAAATCGAACTGGACGACCTGAAAATGGCCTCGGCCCAATTCGCGGTCGATTTCCAGACGAAGCCAGACCCTGCCGGTTTGCCGGTAGCAGGCTCCAGGGTGGCTTTCGACGCGAGCGGTTTCGACCGGGTCGAGTTCCTGGTCGCCCCGAATCCCGGCGAAGGGCTGAAACCGCTCGCCAAAATCGCTTCGGGCGGTGAAACCAGCCGTCTCATGCTGGCGCTCAAAAACGTGCTGGCGCAGGCCGACCAGGTCCCCAGCCTGGTGTTCGACGAAATCGACCAGGGCATTGGCGGGCGCGTGGGCGGCGTGGTCGGGCAAAAATTGTGGCAATTGGGGAGGAGTCACCAGGTCTTGTGCATTACGCACCTGCCGCAGTTGGCCGTCTTTGGCGAGCAGCACTTCCAGGTGCAGAAACTGGTCAAAAACGGGCGAACTACCACCCAGGTGCGGCGCATGGAAGGCGACGAACGCCTGCTCGAACTGGCCGGGATGTTGGGCGAGGTCAGCGAAGGGACGCTGCGCTCGGCCTCCGACCTGCTGCAATCGGCGCGGGCGGTCAGCGCGTCGAAATGAGAAAATCCATCTGGTGGGCGATATAGACCAGTTCGGCGCGCTCGATTTGGGCGCGTCGTTGTTTCAACCATTCCCGGAACAGGTCGGAGTCGAGTTCGGGGTGGTTGGCGAGGGATGTCTCGAAAAAGTGCAGGATGAAATGCAGGAAGCAGGCTTCGTCGGCGGGATACTGCCCTTTGACCGGGTACACGACCCAATCGGATGCCCCGGCAGCGAGAATCCCGGCTCCGGCCTGCTCCAGGTGCTTGAACAGGTGGCGTCCCGACCGGCTATCGCCGCCAGTGGGGCGGGTGTCCATTGTCTGGTGGTAGAGGCG
>DAOUAZ010000330.1:0-7651 GCA_034432975.1 Anaerolineales bacterium
GGAACTGACCTTTTCGCCTGAACAAACCTGCTGCGGACAGCCGCACTTCAACAACGGCTTCGAATCCCAAGCGCGGGAGGTGGCCCGGAACTTCCTCCGCGCCTTTGGCCGCAACGACGCACCGATTGTCGGCCCCTCCGGTTCTTGCGTCAGCATGGTGAAACATCACTACCCCGAGCTTTTCCCCGCCGGGACGCCCGAACATGCCCTGGCCGCTGACATCGCCGCCCGCACCTTCGAGTTCACCGAATATCTCGTCAACATCCTGAAAGTAACCGACGTTGGCGCAGTCTACCCCCACAAAGTCACCTATCACGCTTCCTGCCACTACTTGCGCGAAATGGGACTGAAAACCGAGGCCAAGACCCTGCTGAATGCGGTCCAAGGCCTGGAATTTGTCCCGCTCAACGAAGAACAAACCTGCTGCGGCTTTGGTGGCGCGTTCACCGTCACCTATCCCGAAGTCAGCCGCTCGATGATGGAGAACAAGGTCAAAAACATCCTCGCCAGCGGCGCGGATACAGTCGTCATGTGCGAACCCGGCTGCCTGATGAATATTGCGGGCGGCCTGCGCAAAGCTGGCTCGAAAATCCGCGCCATGCATATTATCGATTTGCTGGCATCCAAATAACGGTAGGAGCGGGGTTACCCCGCCCCTACAAAACGGACAATGGTTATGAGCGACCCCCCCACCTACATCGGCTTTGAAGCCTACACCAAACACATCCCGCCCAGCATCCCCGCCGCAGTCCAGCAGGCGGCTGCCAGGTTTACCGTTGGCCGTTCTGCGCGCGCAGCGGAACTGCCCCAATGGGAGCAACTCCGTCAGATTGGCTCGGATCTTCGCCTGCACACCATCGAAAACATGGATGTCTATCTCGCGCAACTGGAAGAAAAAGTTACAGCGGCGGGCGGGATTGTCCACTGGGCCAAAACCGCCGAGGACGCGCGCCAAATCGTGCTCCAGATTGCCAAAGAGCACGACGTCAAACTGGTGGTCAAGGCCAAATCGATGGCGACCGAGGAAATCGGGCTGAATCACGCACTGGAAACGGCGGGTATCGAAGCACTGGAAACAGACCTGGGCGAATACATCGTCCAACTGGCCGGAACCGGCCCCTCGCACATCATCGTTCCGGCGGTGCATCTCAAAAAGGAGGAAATCGCCGCGTTATTCAGCGAAAAACTCCACATGGATGCGCCTGCCGACCCGGTCGAACTGACCCGCATTGCCCGCGAAATCCTGCGCGAGAAGTTCCTGAACGCCGAGATGGGCATCTCCGGCGCGAATTTCCTGGTCGCCGAGACTGGCACCCTGGTCATGGTGACCAACGAGGGCAACGGGCGCATGTGTACAACATTGCCCGACCTGCACATCGCCGTCGTCGGCATCGACAAAGTCATTCCCGACTGGGAATCGCTGACGGTTTTCCTGAAACTGCTCGCGCGTTCAGCCACCGGCCAAAAACTCTCAGCCTACACCCAGTTCATCACCGGCCCGCGCCGCGCCGAGGGCGAGTTCGGTCCCAAAGAATTCCACCTCGTTCTGCTCGATAACGGTCGCTCAGACATTCTCAAAGACCCCATCGGCCGAGAAGTGTTCAAGTGCATCCGCTGCGGCGCGTGCGCCAATGCCTGTCCGGTCTACAAGAACGTCGGTGGCTTCGCCTACGGCTGGTTCATCTCCGGCCCCATCGGCGCAATTTTCGCCCCGCAGATGCTCGGTACGCCCGCCGCCCGCGAACTGCCCTACGCCTCCACGCTCTGCGGCGCGTGCGCCGATGTCTGCCCGGTCAAAATCCCCATCCCGACCATCCTGCGCCACCTGCGCCGCCGAGTGGCCCAGGGCGACTATTTCGCCGCCCCAACCATGCCTTTACCCATTCGCGGCATCGCTGGCCTCGCCTCGCTGGCCCTGGCCTGGAACTGGATTTACCGCTTCGGCACGCGCCTCCTGCCGTTTTTTATGTCAATTTTCAAGCGCGACGGCTGGATTCCGTGGGCGCTTTATCCCCTCAGCCGCTGGACAGCCGCGCGACCCTTGCCGCCTTTCACCGCCAGTTTCAGGAATTGGTGGAATGCGCGCTCCGTCAAAGGGAAGGATAACTAACGATGACCCATCCCGTTACGAGTGCCCGTCAGGGTATAGATAACATCCGCCGTTCCCTCGGGCGCGCCGACCAGACTCCCCTCAGCCTGCGTCCCGCTATTTATCCAGCCCGCCAACCCGAAGCGGCGGACGTCGAGTGCTTCCTCGACGAAGTCCGCAAACTAAGCGGCGTCGCCCAAAAACTGTCAGCGGATTCGGTTCCAACCGCATTAAAGGCCCTCGTCGCCGAACAAAATATCCGCAAAGCGACCGTTTGGGATACTCCAACCCTTCACCAATTACAAATTACCACTTATCTTGCATCCCTGGGGGTTGACCTTGTCTCCCCCAACGCATCCAAACACGTGATGGCGCTCTGCGACCTCGGCATCACCGAGGCTGATTATTTGCTCCCCGAAACCGGCACCCTCGTCCTGAAATCCTCCGCCGAAAAACCCCGCGCCGTCTCGCTCCTGCCGCGCATTCACCTGGCAATTGTCCACCCCGAAATGCTGCGCCCAGATATGCACCAGATCTTCGCCGAGGCCAAAAATTCCAATTACCTGGTCTTCATCACCGGCCCCAGTCGCACCGCAGATATTGAACTGACCGTCACCCTGGGCGCGCATGGGCCTAAAAGCCTGTTTGTGTGGGTGTTGACGAGGTAATTTAACGTGAATAATGAGAGTTGGACAAGTCAGAACTTGTTACGTTTTGACGTTTCTCTTGAAATTATATCGCCAAGGCAATATTGGGCGAGGCTTGGGCGGTGGCAGAGAGTGTTTTCATAAGCACTTTTCGCTGGGAAATGGGCCGCGCCTATAATCCTGCCAATTCCCGCTGCAAGGCCGGGCGGCGGGCGTAGGTGGCGCGCAGGTTGGAGATGCAGGCCTGCCAATCGGAGATTTGCCCTTTGTGCTGATAGGCTTTTTTGGCGCGCGCCAGCCATTTGGCGGCCTCAGGGTAGAGGCTGCTTTGGGTTTTTGCAATCAGCCCATCGGATTGTTTGATGGAGATGCGAATCACCCAGTCGGGGCGAATGGTGATGAGTTTGTCGGCCACTTTTTCGAGCAAACTGGTTGACCAGGTATCGCGCTCGGCAACGGCAATGGCGGCGTCCCACTCTTTTTCTTCCAGGTGGATGTCCACCAGGGTGTTTTTCATATAGCCTTCCCCCGCTTTTTTGAGCAGTTGCGGGCGGAGCGCGTCCCAGCCGGGGCCGGAGAGCCGCTTGAGATGGCGGTAGAGTTCGATGGACGGCTGGGCGTCGAAAGCGATGCGGTAGACGCGCAACGCCATATCGGTACGCCCTTGAGATTCTTCCAGCGGGGCCAGCCAGTTAGCAGTGGATGGGTCGTTGTTGATATTCAGTCCGCGCTCTGCCAGGGCAATGGCAGCCTCCAGGCGGCCGGATTCGCGCAGTTTTTTGGCAACTTCCAGCATTTCGCTGGCAGAAGACAGGTTTTCGCAGGCGGTGATGGCGTCGTCCACGCGGCCAAGTTGGAGCAGTTTGAGCGCGTAGCGGCGGGGGTTGGCCCTTTCGGCCAGTTTCAGGAATTCATCAGCGCGGCCCTGGCGTTCCAGCACGTTCAGTCGGGCGTTTTGCAGGGTGTCGAAATCCATCCAGTCTTCTTCTTCGTACTCATCCCATCCCGTATCGGGGTCGGGCAGGTCGTCCCAGCCATGTTCAAGGGCAAGCAAGACAACCGCCAGTTCACTTTCTTCGATGGCTTCATCCAGGCTGTCGTAAATCTCTTGCATCGAATTTGCCAGGGTTTCGCGTTCTTTGGCATCCAGGTCGGCGCTGAGGATGGCTTCGGCCAGCGGCATGCCGATATCCTGGATAACGCAAGCCAGGTCGCCGCTGTAGTCCACTTCGCCATCGTAATCTTCGGTGGTTTCTTCGAGCAGGACGCGCAGGATGATGAGCGCGCCTTCCGCGTCGCCCGCTTCGAGAAACTGGACTGCCGTCTGGCGGATTTTTTCGAGGTCTTCGACATATTCAGGCGTACTGCCATACTCATCGTAGTAATCCCCTTCGTCATATCGACTGCGCTTGAGGATTTTGGTGATTTGTTTGCGATAAGCCTGTTCGGAGACCTGGGTCTGGCGTTTGGATTTTCCGGCAGGTTGGGGCCGGGCAGCCGCCCTGGCAGTGAGAACGGCGATTTCGAGGTCTTCATAGGCGTCAGGGTTTTGGCCAACCAGATGGTGGATGATGGCTGCCAGGGCGTCTTTTTCGAGACCGGCCAGCAGGTCGGAAACGCTTTTTTGTTGGGAAAATTCGCCCGGTTTGTTGAGGTACAAAAGCAGGAGCGCGACGATGTGTTTGCAATCCCCACCCCAGTCGTAGGGGCAGGTACAGGAGGCGCTGCGCACGCCGCCTTCGTCCAGTTCGATGCGCAGGCGATAGGATGGGGCCGTGCTGCCCTCACAGTTTGCCATTAAAACAACGCCGCCCGGCGCTGATTGCGAGGCCGGGTTGTAAATTGCGCCAGATTTGTAATAATCGCGGCCTTTTTGGTAACTCTGGTCACTGGCGCGGTCGCGGATGGTTCGTTCGGTGAGTTGGATGGACATGGAAACTCCTGTTGCGTGTTTTGTTTTATTCTACCCCTTCTTGTTCGAGTTTGACACCGCGTTTGAGCAGGTGTTCGATGATTGGGCGCAGGTCGCGCAGCTCGGGGCGCAGGAGTAGTTTTTTCAGGTTGGCTTTGTCGGCGATGGCGAGGGGGCAGGAGCGGGGGTAGTTGGCGTCGAGGGTGGCGATGTCCATGCGGTAGGGCTGGATGTCGGGGCGGACGAGGCGGCGGAGGGCGGGGGAGGGGTTGCCGAGGGTGCAGATTGTGGCGTATTGCGTCCCTTCGACTGTGCTCAGGGCAAGGTTGCGTGTTGCGTGTTGCGTGCGGACAAATTCGTGAAAGGTGGTCAGGTTTTCGATGCAGAGGACGGCGTCATTTCGACCGTGATCGTTACAGGCGGCGTGGATTTGGACGCTTTGGAGTTGGGCGGTTTGAGCGGCGGGGAAGCCGACCGAGGGAGCAAATCCGCCGAGGGTCAGGATTTCGCCGGTTTGGAGGGTGAGTTGCCAGTTGCCGGCCAGGTGGAGGTAGGTGGGGTTGGGGACGAGGTTGAGTTCGCGCAAGACTTCTTCGACGGGCAGGCGCTTCCATTCGGGGTTGCCGAGGCGGGCCAGGCTGACGAGTTGGTTTTTGATGGTTTCAAGGCGTTTGCTGTCATTGAAAACGCGCACGCTGAAGGCGCGGTAGGGGGTTTCGGTCTGGAGCGAGGGCAGTGCTTCCATAACGGCGAGCAGGTCTGTGTCCAGGCCGGTGTCGGTTAAACTGAAAGGCGCGGGGGATTTTCCGGCGCGGAGATTCCCCAAAATGTGACGCAGGGCACGGGCGCGCCAGTCATCCACAAAGCGGAATTTTTCGGCGAGGAGGAGGGTTTGGAGGCGCGTGAGTTGGTCTTGTTTGGCTGAACGATGGATGAGTTGGTAGATTCGTGTTGCGTGTTCCGTTTTTAGGGTGACTGATTGAAGCAAATGACCGGTTTCGCCGGGAAACCATGTGAGGTTTAGAATTCCCGCTTTTTCAAGAATTTGACATTGCTCATTTGCTGTGACGCGGGGCGTTGGGTCAATTTGCGAAAAGTATGTTGGCAAGTTTATGGCTACGATTGAAACTCTGACACAACGCTCACTCTGATTTTTGCGGCGTTCGAGAATATCCAGCAAAGTGTTTAGCACAACAGCCACATCCGCCGACGGGGAAAAAGTCAATTCCATCATCATTCAGCCCACGCAACATGCTCTACGCAACACTATCCCTTCTCCAACTCCGCAATCATCTCGTTTTTGTCGATTTCGATGACGAAGGAGTGGTTGTTTTTGCGGACGACGGTGCGGACGCTGTCGACATAAGGCAGGAGCGAGCCGGATTTATCCGGCGGGGTGGCGAGCAATACTTGCAGGCCGGCTTCGCGCATGAATTGCAGGGCGCTGGCGGTGCGGGCGGTGTCCATTTTGCCGAAGGCTTCGTCGAACATGGCCAGGCGGATGGTGTCGGAGGGGCGCGGTTGGTTGAGGCGGTAGGCCTGGGCGAAGGAGGCGGCCATCGCCACATAAAACGGGGTGGTGGTTTCGCCGCCGCTCTTTTTGGCGTTGATTTGGCTGAGGAGGGCGCGGTCGCCGTTGGGGTAGTGGATGCGGATGTCGTATTGGAGGTAGTTGCGGTAGTCTTGCAACTCGCGCAGTTCGATGTTTTCGTCGTCGTGACGGGTGAGTCGTTCGAAGAGCAGGTCCCAGCCTTGCTGGTGCTTCTGGCGGAAATCGGAGTCGAAGAGCGAGCCGCCCATGACGTGCTGGCTGTCCATAATCATATCGTAGACCTGGCGCGCCTGCGGCGAGGGTTGGGTGATGAACTCGAAGCGTTCGCCGCCAAAGCGCAGGTTGGCGAGGGCGCTGTTGAGGAAGGCGAGTTGCTGGCGGGCGTCTTCGATTTGTTCGCGCAGGCGGTGGATGAAGTTTTCGACCAGTTCCTGCTCGGCCAGGCCGCGCTGGTGGGCGATTTGGGTTTCGTAGTTGGGCAGTTCGGAGTTGGTAAGTTTGTCTTTTTCGGCGGTGTAGCGGGTGGCGTTTTCCGTATCGTCGTAGCCGAAATCGTAGCGCAGCGAATATTCCTGTTTGGATTCGCGCAGGCGGTCGCGGGAGCGCTGTTCAGCGGATTGGTACTCGTTTTGCTTTTTGGTCGAGTTTTCGAGGATGACTTCGAGCGGCTGGCGTTCGAGGCGGCGTTCGTATTCTTTCTGGACATCGGAGAGAGTCTCTTCATCGATGTTTTCCTGTTCGAGGAAGTTCATCGCGTCTTGCAGGGCGGCGTCGGCGGAGCGTTCCAGGCTGGGAATGGCTTCGGTTTCGAATTGGGTTATCTTCTCTTCGAGTTTTCCAAGAGTCCGCTCGAGGGCGCTGACTTCGGATTGGGCCTGGTCACGTTCGTTTTGGCAGCGGGTGACTTCGGCTTTGAGGGTTTCGAGGGAGTGGAGGTCGAGTTGAGAGAGTTCTTGTTTGAGTGTTGCGCGTTGCGCCTTCCGTTCGGGCAGGATGGCGAGGAATTCGAGTTGGTGTTCGAGGTCGATGAGCGGGCGGATTTTGTCGCGGGTGAGGGCGAGGCGTTCGCGCAGGTCGTTGGCGCGTTGGTTGAGTCCGGTCATTTCGGCGGCGATTTCGTCGAGGCGTTGTTGGCGTTGTTCGATTTGGCGGGCCGCGGCGCGCTCACCGATGAACCAGCGGCGGTAGACCTGGGGGTTGAGGTGGCTGTCGGTGTAGTTGCGGCGGACGAAGCATTCGCGGGTGATGGCGGCGCGGTGGGGGCGCAGGGCTTCGATGGTATCGCATTTGGTGTAGTGAGAGAGGAGGAGGTTGATGAAGGCGCGGGCGGCGGGGGTGTTGGTGGTGATTTCGGCGGCGAGGGTGGTTTCTTTCAGCGTGTTGCGAGTTTCGTTTTTTAAGATGGAGGCTGTATCGAGCAGGGTTGCGCCATGCAGGGTAGATTTGTTTTG
>DAOUAZ010000331.1:0-2172 GCA_034432975.1 Anaerolineales bacterium
AGTTGGGCCAAAGGCGGCGGCGTGGATGACCGCTGCGAGGTCTACGGCAAGAAAGGCCACACCCGCGCCGACCTGCTGCGCGGCAGTTCCCTGCTGACCTACAGCGAGGAAGGCTACGGCTACGCTGTCGAAAAAGCCGGGACGACGCGCGGCTACACTTTCACCATGTTCGAGGAAATCTGGAACTACGGCTTCCCGCAGGAAATGCAGCATTTCGTCAATTGCGTGTTGGGCAAGGAAACCTGCATGGAGACTGGCGAGGATGGCCGCGAAGTTCTGAAAATCATGTACGCTGCCTACCAATCCGCTGGCGAAGGCCGTAAAATTGAATGGCCTTACACCCCGCCGACAGTCAAGAAGCCGATTGATTTGTGGAAAAAGTAAACCCTTTGGTACACGGATTTCACGGAACACGCGGATTTTCACCCTGGCCTGATGCCAGCGCAGGCGGAAATTATAAAAATCCGTGTAAGTCCGTCAAATCCGTGCAATCCGTGTACGGGTTTCGTTGTAACCCATCATGGAGTAATAGAATGACATTGAACAGCAAAACCATCACCTGCGCCCAACTGGCCAAGGTCATCGACCATTCCCTGCTCAAGCCAGAACTGACCGAACAGGAAGTCATCGATGGCTGCAAACTGGCCGCCCAATATAACACCGCTACCGTTTGCGTCAAACCCTGCCACGTCACGCTGGCGGCGGACGCGTTGAAAGGCACGGATGTCAAAGTCAGCACCGTGATTGGCTTCCCGCACGGCAGCAACCTGACCACCATCAAAGTCGCCGAGGCCCAGGCCGCCATGGACGAGGGCGCGGTCGAACTCGACATGGTGCTGAACATCGGTCAACTGCGTTCGGGCAAAGCCGATTTCGTCCAGGCCGACATCGAAGCCGTCTGTGACGCGGCTCATGCCCGGGGCGTGAAGGTCAAGGTTATTTTTGAGAATGCCTATCTCAACGAGGAACAGAAAATCCTGGCCTGTAAATTGTGCGAAGCCGCCGGCGCAGATTGGGTCAAGACCTCCACCGGGTTTGCCCCCAGCGGCGCGACGCTCGAAGATTTGAAACTGATGCGCGCCAACGTCAGCGAAAAAGTGCAGGTCAAAGCCGCCGGCGGCATCCGCGCGCTGGATGCCATCCTGGCCGTCATCGACGCAGGCTGCACCCGCTGCGGCGCGACCGCCACCGCCGCCATCCTCGATGAGTTCGAAAAGCGCCAGAAAGAAGGCACGGCAGGCGCAGGCGATGCGAAACTCGGCGGAGGGTATTAATTTCCCGGAGACGACTATGACCAAACCACTCAACAAACAAACCACCGGCGTCGGCGTGGTTGGGACGGGCTTCATCGGCCCGGCGCATGTCGAAGCTCTGCGGCGCAGCGGCATCCAGGTGCTGGGCCTGTCCGAAGATACCCGCGAAAAAGCGCAGCAAAAAGCCGCCGAAATGGGCATCCCGCGCGTATACGCTTCCTACGAAGCCATGCTTTCCGACCCGGACATCGACGTGGTCCACCTCGCCACGCCCAACGTGCTGCACCATCCCTACGCCAAGTCCGCCCTGTTGGCCGGGAAGCATGTGGTCTGCGAGAAACCGCTCGCCATGACGGCGGCGGAATCGGCAGAACTGGTGCAACTGGCGGCGGAGAAAAACCTCGTCAATGCCGTCAACTTCAACATCCGCATGTACCCGATGGTGCAGCACGCCCGCAGCCTGGTGCAAAACGGCGATATCGGCGACCTGTTCATCCTGCAAGGTTCCTATTTGCAGGACTGGCTGCTCTTTGAAACCGACTGGAACTGGCGGCTGGAACCCGGCCTGGGCGGCACGCTTCGCGCTGTCGGCGACATCGGCTCGCACTGGCTCGACCTGATGACCTTTGTCACCGGCCTGCGCGTCGAGCAAGTCTACGCCGATTTCAGGCCCTTCCACCAGACTCGCAAGAAACCCGCCAAACCGGTCGAAACGTTCACAGGCAAGATTCTCCAGCCCTCCGATTACATCGACCAGCCGATTTATACCGAGGATTACGCCACCATCCTGCTCCACTACGAAAACGGCGCGCGCGGCGTCGTCACGGTGGCGCAGGTTTGCTCCGGGCGCAAAAATCGCCTGTTCTTTGAAATCAACGGCTCGAAATCCTCCCTGGCCTGGGATGGCGAACGCCCCAAC
>DAOUAZ010000332.1:0-3000 GCA_034432975.1 Anaerolineales bacterium
ATCCGGCTGCGATTAAATCCGTCAGACTGGATCACCAACACGGGACGGCGAAACCCTGGACCAGATGCTTCCGGTTCAGGCAAATCAGCCCACCAAATTTCCCCGCGCTGGATTACCACTGTTCGCCTTCCAACGATTCCAGTTGAATTTTGACCAGTTCGGGTTCCAGGTTGGATATTTCGGTGGAATACAGCTGGTCTAAAATTGCTGTAACATCCTCCTGGTGGGTTGTCACATAAGATGTCAAAGCGGCTGTGTAAACTTCGCTCAAGGATACACCCAGCCTGGCAGCCAGTCGCTCAGCCGCCCGCGCTACAGAATTGGGGATGGTTATATTGGCTCGCATATTTCACCTGTCGAATTTGCGCGCAAGAGAACTATTGATATTGTACAACATTTGTCATCGCGCTTAACGGATAGCTCGCCTGCAAATACTTAAGTCACGACCGTAAGCCCAACTGCGGTCGCACCGCAGTCGCCTTTACCTACCGCTAAATATGTATCGCCTGGCCCTCGGCCCCGTGCGCGGCTTCCATCAGCGCTTCCGAAATGGTCGGGTGGGCGTGGACGTTGCGGGCAATTTCCGCCGGGGTCAGTTCCATCATTTGCGCCAGGGTCAGTTCGGGCAGCAGCTCGGTCACTTCGGGGCCAATCATCGAAGCGCCCAGCAGTTCGCCGTATTTTTCATCCACCACCAGCTTGACCCAGCCGGCGTAATCGCCCAGGCCGAGCGCCTTGCCATTGGCCTGGAAGGGGAAGCGCCCGACCTTCACGCTGTAGCCGCGTTCCTTGGCCTGGGCTTCGGTCAGGCCAAACGAGGCAATTTGCGGCTGGCAGTAGGTGGCGCGCGGCATCATCTCGTAATCGAGCGGGTGAATTTCGTGGCCGGCAATCGCCTCGGCAGCCAAAATGCCCATCGCCGAGCCAACATGCGCCAGCATCAGTTTGCCGGTCACATCGCCGATGGCGTAAATACCCGGCACATTGGTCTGCATCCGTTCGTCGATTTCGACAAAGCCGCGCTCCGAAATTTTGACGCCGACTTCTTCCAGTCCCAGCCCTTTGGAATTGGGACGAAAACCGATAGCGACCAGGGCCTGCTCGGCCTCGAGAACCTTATTCTCGCCGTTGAAGGAGACCATCACCCGCACTCCGCTGTCAGCGGCTTCCACCGCCTCGACCTTGTGACCGGCTAAGACCTTGATTCCGCGCTTCTTGAAGGCCTTCTCCAATTCGGTGGAAACTTCCTCGTCTTCGAGCGGCACGATGCGCGGCAGCATCTCCACGATGGTCACATCCACCCCGTAAGAACTCCAGACGGTCGAAAATTCCACGCCAATCGCGCCGGAGCCGATGACGACCACGCTCTTGGGCAGTTTCTCCTGCAAAATCGCTTCCCAGTAAGTGACGACTTTCTCGCCGTCCACCTTCCACGCGCCCGGCACAGCCGAGGAAGCGCCTGTCGCCACGATGATGTTTTTGGCGGCGAGTTCTGTCAGCTTGCCGTCCTTATCGGTCACGGAAACCGTATTCGGCCCGCTCAGTTTGGCCGTCCCCATGAAGACGGTGATGTTGTTCTTCTTCATCAGGAAGCCAATGCCCTTGACCAGTCTATCCGACACCTGGCGGGAACGTTTGACCGCCACGCTGAAATCGAGTTTCAGGTTCTCGAACGAAAAGCCGAACTCCTTGCCGCGTTCGCGCAGGATGTGGGCCACTTCGGCATTGCGCAGCAACGCTTTGGAGGGGATACAGCCCACGTTCAAGCATACGCCGCCCAGCCACTGCTTATCAATAATGGCGGTTTTCATTCCGAGTTGTGAAGCGCGGATGGCGGCCACATACCCGCCCGGCCCCGCGCCGATGACTACGACATCGAACTGTTCTGACATAGTTTCTCCTTTGTGAATCGGGGAAACCCCGATGATAAATTTGAGACGAACTCTCCAATTTTACTATGCCCGCGCCATGCGGGGCTTTTTTTAGATGCGCGAACGCCAGGAAAGCCGCAATCCTCGCCATGGATTGGCAATGTGTTTGCACTATTTTTAACACACTTTTTGGAAAATTAAAAAGGTATAAGATTTTCATAAGCGAGGCTTCTGCCGCTCCCTGAAATATACATCCGTCCCACTTTAATTCGTCCTTATAAGGAGGAAATCCCATGAAAAGAAAGATGTTCTCAGTCATTTTCGCCCTCTCCCTGGTGATGACGCTGTTTTCGACCGCCGCAGCCACCCGGAGAATCTCGTTTCATTCGATTTACCAGGTGCCAGGCAAAGGCTACGTCGCCCTGTTCGATATCAAGGGTGAATGGCAGCAGGATGAATTGCGGGGATTCGTTTCCCTGCCCCGCAATCGCCAAATCAACATGGACTGCAATTTTCGTGACGATGGCAAAATCAGTTGCGTCATCGCCGATGGAATCAGCCAGTATGCCGGGCGAATGATGAAATTGGTCGTTTATGGCTATCCCTTCGATGTCGTCATCCCGCCCGATGTCAGGCGCAGCGCGTCTTTCGAGTCCATTCGGCATGTTTCGGGCAAGGGCTATGTCGCCATCTTCCGAATTTGGGGTAAATGGAGCAAAGATGACCTGTGGGGATTCGTCGTCCTGCCTCACAACCGCCAAATCAACATGAGTTGTAATTTCATCGACGATGATAACAAAGTTTCCTGTACCATTGCCGACGGCATCAGCCAATGGTCGAAAAAGACGTTGAAAATTGTCCTGTACGGCTATACTTTCCCGGTGACTATCCCGGGCAAAATGCCCTGAAATCCCGGGGAGTGAAAACCCATTAACTCGCTTATGAACCAAACAAATTGCGCCCGATGGGCGCTTTTTATTTGTAACTACCTACCCTCACCCTAACCCTCTCCCAAAGGGAGATGGAAACGGACATACGAAACGGATTTTCTTGCCGAAAGCGGCAAAATCCTCTCTGTTTTCTCCCCTCTCCCACTGGGAGAAGGGGCCGGGGGAAGCCCCGCGCAGCG
>DAOUAZ010000333.1:0-4541 GCA_034432975.1 Anaerolineales bacterium
GCGACAACGTGAACCTGACGGTGGAGTTGATTGTGCCGGTGGCGTTGGAGCAAGGCTCGAAGTTCGCCATTCGTGAAGGCGGCCTGACCGTCGGCGCGGGCGTCATCACCAAGATTATCGAATAGTCTGAAAGTTTAAGGTAGTAAGATGGCTTCCAAAAAGAAAGATATCCGCCCTGTGATTACCCTCCAGTGTGGGGATTGCAAGGAACGGAATTACACGACGCAGAAGAATCGCCGTAACGACCCGGGCCGTATCGAGTTGAGCAAATATTGCCCGCGCTGCAAGAAACACACGTCGCATCGCGAAACCAAGTAACATGCCAGGGGCGGGTTCAAGGCCTGCCCTTGCAATCCAGGCCAGTAGCTCAACTGGTAGAGCTCTCGTCTCCAAAACGAGCGGTTGTGGGTTCAAATCCTGCCTGGCCTGCCACACACTTTACAGGCGACGCCGTCCTCGAAAGAGTGAGGCGGCGTTTTAGCCGTCAAAACAAGGAGTCTACCTTGACCGAGAAAAAGGAAAATGCGGTTGTCCGGTATTACCGGGAAACTATCGGCGAACTTCGCAAAGTAAGCTGGCCTACTCGTGAAGAAGCCCTTCACCTGACCAGGATTGTTATTGTTGTCCTGATTGTCATGGCAATCTTTCTGGGTTTTGTGGATTGGGTTGGCGGCAGGCTCCTGGATTTGGCGCTGGGCGTCGCTTAATTTTCAAAAGGTGAATCTCATGATGAGCGCGCAAGACCCTGAAGATTTGATGGTACCTGAAGATTTCCCCCTGTCGGATGCCAACGCATCCGGGTCTTCTGATGCGCCTGCTGAATCCACTGAAGGCCCAGCCTGGTACGTTGTTCATTGTTATTCGGGCTATGAGAACAAAGTCCGTCATAACCTGGAGCAGCGTATCGAGACGATGGGGATGAAGAACATGATTTTTGATGTCTTCGTCCCCACTCAGGAAGAAATCGAAGTTCGGGATGGCAAGCGCCGGGTGGTGGAACGCCACATTTTTCCGGGCTATGTCCTGGTCAACATGGTTCTGACCGAGGAATCCTGGTATGTGGTGCGCAATACGCCCGGTGTGACCGGTTTCGTGGGAATGGGCACGCAGCCCACCCCGTTGCGTCCCGAAGAAGTCAACCAGATTTTGAAGCGCATGGAAGCGGAAGTTCCCACCGTCAAGGTTACGTTCAAGGTGGGCGAGCGCGTGCGCATCGTCGATGGGCCGTTCAATGATTTTCGCGGCAGCGTGGCGGAAATCGATGCCGAGCGCAACAAGGTGCGCGTTATGGTCAATTTCTTTGGCCGCGAAACGCCCGTCGAATTGGATTTCCTGCAAGTAGAGAAAGCGTAACAGGCAGTTCTGGCCTGATGCGTGGGAGGGTGCTCCCCACCCGCTAAAACCACTAGGAGTCAAGAATGGCAAAGAAACTTAAGGCAGTCGTTCGTCTCCAGCTTGAGGCTGGAAAAGCCAACCCGGCGCCCCCGGTTGGCCCCGCGTTGGCCGGTCATGGATTGAACATCATGGCCTTCTGTAAGGAATATAATGCCCGCACATCAAACCGTCCGGGCGAGTTGATTCCGGCGGAAATCAGCGTTTATACCGATGGTTCGTTCACGTTCGTCCTGAAGACATCCCCGGCGGCGTTCCTCATCCGCAAGGCCGCCGGTGTCGAGAAAGGCTCCGGCGCGCCGAACAAGGACAAGGTCGGGAAAATCACCCGCGCCCAGGTGAAGCAAATCGCCGAAACCAAGATGAAAGACCTGAACGCCATCGACATCGAAGGCGCGATGAAGCAGGTCGAAGGCACAGCCCGCTCGATGGGCGTCACGATTGTTGATTAAACAGGTGGGAGGGTCGCCCAGCGTGACCCGTTTGCACCACGGAGGATGAAATGGCAAAACACGGAAAAAAATACCTGGCCGCTGCGGCCAAAGTGAATCGGGATAGCCTCTACCTTCCCAAGGAAGCGATGGATTTGGTGAAGGAGACCTCTTTTACCAAGTTCGATGCAACCATCGAAGTTCACCTGCGCATGGGGCTGGACCCGCGCCAGGCCGACCAGCAGGTGCGCGATGTGGTTGTCCTGCCGAATGGCCTGGGAAAGACCGTCCGCGTGGCTGTTTTTGCGCAGGGTGAAGGCGCCGCCAATGCCCGCAATGCTGGCGCGGATATTGTCGTGGATGATGATGAAACGTTCAATCGGATTCAATCCGGCTGGCTCGAGTTCGATGTTGCTATTGCCACTCCCGATATGATGGGGAAGGTCGGCCGCCTGGGCCGCGTGCTTGGCCCGCGTGGTTTGATGCCAAACCCGAAGGCTGGCACGGTGGTTCCCGTCGGTGATATCGAGCGCGCTATCACCGAAGCCAAAGCGGGCCGCGTGGAATTCCGCCTCGATAAAACCGCCAATATCCATGTCCAAATTGGCAAGGCCTCGTTCCCGGCGGAGAAATTGTACGAAAACTTTGCGGCGCTGATGGAAGCCATCAAAAAAGCGCGCCCTGCCGCTGCCAAAGGTAACTATATCAAGCATGTTACGATTGCTTCGAGCATGGGGCCTGGAATCAAACTGGACCCAAATGCTGCCCAAACCATGCAAGCGGTCGAGTAAAATTACTCGTTGCTGAAAATCTGACAAACGACTTCGCCCAAGACGGCCGGCGCCTTGCAAGTTGAGGCTTAATCTCCTGCCCAGGTGAAGACTGAGAGAAATCTCCCGTTCCTTTGGGGACGTTCCCTCGCAAGGGGAAAAGTCTTTGCCTGGCGTTTGTCAGGCAAAGACTTTTTAAGGAAAGGAGGTAAAAACTTTGGCACTCACTCGTGAACAAAAAGAGCAGGTGCTTGCCCAGTACAGCGAATGGTTCGACAAGAGCCAGGCTGTGGTGTTGGTTGAGTACACTGGTCTCAAGGTGAAAGACCTGGATGCGATTCGCGCAAAAATCCGCGAAACTGGCGGCGAGTTTCATGTGTTGAAAAACACCCTGGTTCGCAAGGTGTTCGATGCGCGTGGAATGAGCGTCTCCGATACGCTTTTGGAGAAAAGCACGGCGGTTGCGTTTGCTTTCCATGATGCTGCCGCAACCACTAAGGCCCTGACCGATGCCACCAAAGGCATGGAAGCCGTGAAAGTCAAGGGCGGTTTCCTCGAGAAGCAAGCCCTCGACGCCGCCCAGGTCAAGGCGCTGGCGGATATGCCGCCGTTGCCCGTTGTCCGCTCCCAGTTGCTGGGTGTGCTGCAGGCCCCGGCTGGCAAACTCGTGCGCACCATCGCCGAGCCGGCCCGCTCGCTGGCCGCCGTTTTCCGGGCTTATGCTGATACCGCCCAGGCCGCCGCGTAACCGGTTGTTGCGCAATCCCACAAAAACAGTGGGACTGTTCGTTCAATCCAAATCAAACGTTTCCCTGAAAGCAAGGAGTATTTAACAAATGGCTGCAAATCTCGATACCCTGGTTGAAGAACTGAGTAAACTCTCCGTTCTGGAAGCCGCTGAACTCGTCAAGAAACTCGAAGAGAAGTGGGGCGTTTCCGCCGCCGCTCCCGTTGCGATGGCCGCTGTTGCCGGCGCTCCCGCCGCTGCCGCCGAACCCGTCGAAGAGAAGACCGAATTCGATGTCATCATCAAGGACCCCGGGCCCAAGAAGATTGAAACCATCAAGGTCATCCGCCAGCTGACCAGCCTCGGTCTCGGCGAAGCCAAGGCCCTGGCTGAAACCGCCGGTGGCAAGGTTCTCTCCGCAGTTGGCAAAGACGCCGCCGCCGACGCCAAGAAGAAACTCGAAGAAGCCGGCGCTGTCGTCGAAGTTGCCTAATCTTCAAAAGATTGCAAAAAGAGACACTCTTTCAGGGGTGTCTCTTTTTTGCTGCCGTACCTCTGGG
This sequence comes from Anaerolineales bacterium, assembly GCA_034432975.1. Classification (GTDB taxonomy): domain Bacteria; phylum Chloroflexota; class Anaerolineae; order Anaerolineales; family Villigracilaceae; genus UBA5195. The sequence continues at coordinate 3,881 of DAOUAZ010000333.1, forward strand.
TACAAGAAGCCCGAAGGAAAGCGGAAAATTGGACTGAAATCCAGTCTGGATTTCAGTGCGTAATCCAAGTTGCTGCCTTGAGATGACCTTTGACAAAATCCATGAGAACCCTGTAAAGTTGATGGTATCCCAACCTTCAACCAAAAGGAGATACTCATGGATACCCAGATTATAGTTGTTTATTGCCTGCGCGCGGACATGCTGATTGCCTTACGTCACGATGAAGACAAACAGCGACAAATGAGCGATGCCGAAGTCATGACGACTGCCATCGCAGCCATGTGGTACTTCAAAGGCAATTTCTGCATGGCGAGCCGGTTTCTGTACGATGGCAAGTACATTCCGAATATGCTGAGCAAGAGCCGTTTCAATCGCCGGCTGCGCAATATCGCTGACCTGTTCTAGACTTTGTTTTTGCGTTTGGGCGAGACCTGATAGTCTCCCTATATAGTGTTGGGTGTTTGATGTACACTTGAGCAAACACAAGGCGAGGGAGCAAAATGTTACAGTTTGCAAAACCAGGCGAAATTTGTCCCCATCCTGATTGCAGCGAATATGGCAAATGTCAGGATGAAAAGCAAAAGAACCTGCAAAAACATGGCAAAACGAAGCGCGGCGTCCAGCGTTATCAATGTCGTGTTTGTAAACGAACATTCACAGC
>DAOUAZ010000334.1:0-25440 GCA_034432975.1 Anaerolineales bacterium
GCGACAACGTGAACCTGACGGTGGAGTTGATTGTGCCGGTGGCGTTGGAGCAAGGCTCGAAGTTCGCCATTCGTGAAGGCGGCCTGACCGTCGGCGCGGGCGTCATCACCAAGATTATCGAATAGGTTGAGAAATGACCAAGCAGAAAATCCGTATCCGCCTGAAGGCGTATGACCACCGCGTTTTGGACCAGTCGGCCAAGCGCATTGTCGAGACTGCTGAACGCTCCGGCGCTCGTGTTGTTGGGCCAGTACCCTTGCCAAGCAAGAAAGAACGGTTTACAATACGACGCTCCACATTTATCGACAAGGATTCGCACGAGCACTTCGAAATTCGGACGCACAATCGTCTCATTGATGTTCTTGACCCTGATTCCAAGACGATTGATATGTTGATGCGTCTGAACCTGCCTGCAGGCGTCGATATCGAAATCAAAATCTAGTTCGTTCGTCAATATGTCTAACTGGTCTGGCGGGCAAGTATAAGTCAGGCCAGTTAGATTGAATGAATACGGTAGGGCAAGAACGACCCTGTGCGTAGGCCAACAAATCGAATGGCCGCGGCAGGTCGATTGACTGCCCCGCTGCGAGATGATGCAGCCAAAGCCCTGGCTGACAGTCTCAAAAAATCTTTGTAAAGGAGAAAACCGAGGATGTTGAAAGGGCTGATTGGAAAGAAGATCGGCATGACCCAGATCTTCGATGAGAGCGGTGCCGCTTATCCCGTTACTCTTATCGAGGCTGGGCCTTGCTATGTTACCCAGATCCGACGTCCGGAGACGGAAGGATACTCCGCAGTGCAGTTGGGTTTCGGCGAGACGCACCCCAAGCGATTGACTGGTGGCGAGTTAGGCCACCTGAAAGCCGCGAGTCTGCCGCCCCTGCGCGTGTTGCGTGAGTTTCGCGCCAAAACTCCGGGCGTTTCTGTTGGTGACGTGTTGAAGGTTGATGTATTTGCTCCGGGTGAACGTGTCGATGTGATTGGCACCAGCAAAGGCAAAGGCTTCGCTGGCGGCGTCAAGCGCTATCACTTTGCCGGTGGGCCGAAAACGCACGGCCAGTCGGACCGGCATCGCGCTCCCGGGTCGAACTCATCAGGTACGACGCCAGGCCGTGTTTACAAAGGTTCGCGCCGCCCCGGTCACATGGGCAGCGACCGCGTTACAGTGCAAAGCCTGAAGGTTGTTCTGGTGGATGCGGAGCGCAACCTGATTGGCGTTCATGGCGCCGTTCCAGGCCCCAAAGGCGGCCTGGTGGTCATCAACGAGGCGCGCAAGCAGTAATGCGCGATGAATGGAGAAAGACGCTATGAAAGTTGACGTTTTCAATATGGAAGGCCAGAAGGTGAAGCAGGTGGAACTTCCTGCCGCTATCTTCGAGGCCCCCATTAACATCGATTTGATGCACCAGGCATACATCCGACAGATGGCGAATGCCCGCCTGGGTACGCACGACACCAAACTGCGTGGCGAGGTTGCTGGCGGCGGCAAAAAACCCTGGAAGCAGAAAGGCACCGGGCGCGCCCGCCAGGGTTCGACCCGCGCGGCCCAGTGGGTTGGCGGTGGCCGTATTTTTACCCCGCATCCCCGCAAGTACACCCAGCGTATGCCGCTCAAGATGCGCCGCGCTGCACTGCGCTCCGCGCTCTCAGCCAAAGCCGCTGAAGCAGGTATCATCGTGGTTGATGACCTGACGCTGGCCGAGCCGAAGACCCGCTTGATGGCGCAGGCGCTCGATCGCCTGGTTGGCGGATCCAGCGCGCTGGTCGTTATTCCTGAAAAATCGGCTTCTTATGATGTCGTTGCCCGTTCGGCAAATAACATCGAAGGCGCCAAGGTCCTGCTGGCAGGATATCTCAATATCCGCGACTTGTTCACATTCGAAAAAGTCGTGTTGCCCTTGCAATCGCTGGACGTTTTGAATTCCAACCTGGCATCCCCGCTTAAATCACGCGGGGCATAGGAGGCGAGAATGATTACACTTTACGAAGTTCTCCGCCGTCCGCTCGTCACCGAAAAATCGAACTATCAATCGGGCAAACTGAGCCAGTATGCCTTCGAGGTTGCCTCTGAGGCCACGCGCACGATGGTCAAGGATGCAATCGAAACCTTGTTCGATGTAAAAGTGGAACGCGTGAACATTATCAATACTGCGGCCAAACGCGGCCGCCGCGCCCGCAGCCGCCGTTTGTTGGTGCGTAAGGCTGGCTACAAAAAGGCGATTGTCACCCTGCAAGCGGGCCAGACTCTCAAGATTTTTGAAGGGGTGCAGTAATGGCTGTCAAGAAATATAAACCGGTCACGCCGGGGCAACGCGGCATGACGGGCTACTCTTTCGAAGAAATTACCAAGAGTGAACCAGAACGTTCCCTGGTCGTGTCCCTGCGTAAAAAAGGCGGTCGGAATGTCTATGGCCGCGTCACCGTTCGTCACCAGGGCGGCGGGAGCAAGCGCTACCTGCGCATGGTCGATTTCAAGCGCGATAAGCAGGATATTCCCGCCAAAGTGGCTGCCATCGAATATGACCCGAACCGGACAGCCCGCCTGGCGTTGTTGCATTACGCCGATGGCGAAAAGCGCTACATCCTTGCCCCGCTTGGGCTGAAGGTTGGCGATGTGCTGCTCTCTGGGGCGGGCGCGGAAATCCGTCCTGGCAACTGCCTGCCGATTTCCAGCATCCCGGTTGGGACGATGGTTCACAATATCGAGGTCAAAGAAGGCAAAGGCGGTCAGCTGGTGCGTTCTGCCGGCACCGCCGCCCAGTTGCTGGCCAAGGAAGGCGATTACGCCCAGATTCGTATGCCTTCGGGTGAAGTGCGCCTTATTCGCCAGAAGTGTTTTGCGACGATTGGGCAGGTTGGCAATCTTGATCACAGCAACATCAAACTTGGAAAAGCGGGCCGCAAACGTCACCTGGGCATTCGCCCAACCGTGCGTGGTTCTGCCATGACCCCCCGCGACCACCCGCACGGCGGCGGCGAAGGCCGCCAGCCGATTGGCAAGCCCGGTCCGCGCAGCCCATGGGGCAAGCCTACCCTGGGTTATAAAACCCGCAAGAATAAGCAGACGGATAAGTATATTGTGCGCCGTCGCAGCAAGACCAGCCGCTAAGGCGTGACAGGTAAACGAGGTACGAGACTATGTCTAGATCTCTGAAGAAGGGGCCGTTCATTGCCCCAAAATTGCTCACTAAAATTGAATCGATGAACCAGCGTGGTGATAAAAAGGTCATCCGAACCTGGAGCCGCGCCAGTGTCATCTTCCCGCAGATGGTGGGGCATACGATTGCCGTGCATGACGGCCGCCGCCATGTGCCTATCTACATTACCGAGAATATGGTCGGGCATCGCCTGGGTGAATTTGCTCCCACGCGCACATTCCGAGGTCATCTCTCGGAGAAGTCGACGAAGAGGAAATAAGCCATGACCGACATTCGCGCTTATTTGCGCTTCCTGCCCATCTCGGCCCAGAAAGTGCGCCTGATTGTTGACCTGGTGCGCGGCAAAGATGCCACCGATGCGCTCGACCTGCTCCGCTTTGTGCCGAATCGCGCTGCCCAGCCTGTGTTGAAACTGCTCAAGTCGGCGGTGGCAAACGCTGAAGAGAACTTTGGCGTCAGCCGTGACGACTTGTATGTAGCGACCATCGTTGCCGACGAGGCTCCTACCCGCAAATGGCGTCGCTTTGGCGCCCGCGGACGTTTCAAGCCGATATTGCGCCGTTCGTCGCACGTTACCGTTGTTTTGCGGGAACGCGAAGCCTAGGAGTAAGGAGAATATATGGGTCGTAAAGTTCATCCAATTGGTTTTCGCCTGGCAGTCAGCCGTGGTTGGCAAGGCCGCTGGTTTGCCGAAGGTGCGCAATATCGTGAACATCTCCAGCAGGATTTTGCCATCCGTGATTTGGTGCAGCAAATTTCGCCCAAGGCGGGCGTCTCGCGCGTGGAAGTGGAACGTTATTCCAATAAGGTGAAAGTCACCGTCCATACCGCCAAACCCGGTATTTTGATTGGCCGCAAGGGCGAGGGCGCCCAGAGAGTTCGCAAGGGTCTTCAGGAACTTGTGGGCAAGAAGATTGACCTTGACATCAAGGAACTCACAGCCCCGGATACTGATGCCTACCTGATTGCCCGCAATATTGCAGACCAACTCCAGCGCCGTATTGCCTATCGCCGCGCGATGAAGAAAGCCATGCAATCTGCCATGCGGCAGGGCGCCCAGGGCATCAAGATTGAAGTGGCTGGCCGCCTGGCAGGCGCTGAAATGGCCCGCAGCGTATGGCTGCGCGAAGGCCGCGTCCCGCTTCAAACCCTGCGGGCAGACATTGAATTTTCCCGCGCTGAAGCATTGACCACTTATGGACGTATCGGTATCAAAGTTTGGGTCTATAAGGGCGAGATGAAGCAGGAAGTGGAAGAAAAAATTGAATCCACCGAGGGCGTGTACGTCAGCGAGTAATCCTGCGCGCGCTTCAAGTGGAAAGTTGAAGCGCGCGGAGTTACTTGCCCGTGCCTGAAGAGAGGTTGTTGCTATGTTAATGCCGAAACGTGTTAAATGGCGCAAGCAGATGCGCGGCCGCATGAAGGGCAAAGCCCTGCGCGGCGCAGAAGTAAGTTTTGGGGAGTGGGGCTTGCAAGCCCTCGAACCCGGCTGGGTGACCGCCCGCCAGATCGAAGCCGCCCGCCGCGCGATTGTGCGCGAGATGAAACGCCGCGGTAAGGTCTGGATTCGCATCTTCCCGGCCAAGCCCTATACCCACCGGGCTGCTGAAACCCGCATGGGTAAAGGCAAAGGCAGCGTCGAGTATTATGTCGCAGTGGTCAAGCCTGGCCGCATGATGATTGAAATTGGCGGCCTGTCCCATGAGGAGGCCCTGCGGGCGCTGAAGATGGCGCAGTACAAATTTGCCATCCGAACCAAAATCGTTACCCGCCATGCGGCGGGGGCAGGAGAGTAAGGAATGAAAGCGAAAGAAATCCGCGCCCTGTCTGCCAATGAAATCAAGGTCAAGATTGCTGATACGCGCGAAGAGTTGATGAAACTTCGTTTCCAGCAGGTGACCGGCCAGTTGACTGATACCAGTCGTTTGCGCGCGCTTCGGCGCGACATCGCCCGGATGGAAACTGTCCTGGCTGAAACGCAGAAGGCGACTGAATAGGAAGGTCCAGGATGAATACTCGTCGTCGTATGACTGGTGTCGTTACCAGCAATAAAATGCAGAAGACCGTTGTGGTGCAAATTTCACGCAGTTACCGCCACCCGGTCTACAAGAAAGTCGTTCACCGCTCAATGCGCGTGAAGGCTCACGATGAAATTGGCTGCCAGGTTGGCGATGCCGTTCAAATCGTGGAAAGCCGTCCGATTTCTGCCGATAAGCGCTGGGTGGTTGAATCCATTCTCAAGCGCGAAACCAAGACCGCCGACAGCGGGGTGGAGGTGTAATCATGATTCAGCAGGAGACTCGCGTCAAAGTTGCTGATAACTCCGGGGCCCGCGAATTGCTCGTCATCCATGTCATGGGCGGTTCGATGCGCAGGTATGGCAGTATTGGCGATATTGTCATTGCCACGGTTAAATCCGCAGCTCCACAAGGCGCCGTTAAGAAGAGCGAGATTGTGAAGGCGGTGATTGTGCGCGTGGCCAAGGAATGGCGTCGTGAAGACGGTTCCTATATTCGTTTCGATGATAATGCCGCGGTGATTCTGGACAATGACGGCCAGAATCCCAAGGGCAGCCGTATCTTCGGCCCGGTGGCGCGCGAATTGCGCGAAAAGGGCTTCATGAAGATAGTTTCACTGGCGCCAGAAGTCCTCTAGGCCAGTGTGGAGTGAAGCCATGAATGTAAAAATCCGCAAAGGTGATACTGTCGAAATTATCAGCGGCGGCCTCGAAGATAAGGGCAAACGCGGCGAGGTCATCCGGGTAGACCCGGAGGAGCGCCGTGTGGTTGTGCAGGGTGTCAATATCCGCACCAAGCATCAGAAACAGGCTCAGACGCGCCAGGGCCGCAAAATTCAACCTGGCCGAATTAAGTTCGAAGCCCCGGTCGATATTTCTAACGTGATGTTGGTTTGTCCCAAGTGCGACAAGTCGACTCGCATTGGCGTCCAGCGCACGCTGGAAGGTGAGAAATACGTATCTCACCGTGTTTGCAAGCACTGCCAGGCTTTGATTGACTAAGGCATTGCCTGGACAGGAGAGCAAAAGATTATGAACAGAATGCAAGAACGTTATCAAAATGAAGTCGTCCCGGCCCTGCAAAAGGCGTTCAACTACCGGAATGTGATGGAAGTGCCTCGCATTCAAAAAATAGTCGTGAATATCGGTCTGGGCGAGGCGATGGGAAACCCCAAGGCGCTGGAAGCGGCGGTTGCCGACCTGACAACCGTCACCGGTCAGAAGCCTGTTTTGAACAAAGCGCGCAAGAGCATTGCGAATTTCAAGCTGCGCGAAGGCGTCATCATTGGCACCAAGGTAACTTTGCGCGGCAACCGCATGTGGGCTTTTCTCGATCGCTTGATGAACATTGCCCTGCCGCGTGTGCGTGACTTTCGCGGTGTTTCGCCGGACGCTTTCGATGGTCGTGGGAACTATACCCTGGGCCTGCGCGACCAGTTGATTTTCCCTGAAATCGAATACGATAAGATTGACAAGTTGCGCGGTATGGAAATCACCATTGTGACAACAGCCGGGAATGATGAGCATTCACGTGAGATGCTCCGTTTCCTGGGAATGCCTTTCAGGAAGGAAGCGTAAGTTATGGCAAAGAAGTGCATGACCTATCGTGAACAACGCCGGAAGTACCCGACTCGCGTGCGTAACCGCTGCAATCGCTGCGGGCGTCCGCGCGGCTACATTCGTCGTTTTGGACTGTGCCGGATTTGCTTCCGCGAGTTGGCCCTGGAAGGCAAAATCCCCGGTGTGGTAAAGTCATCGTGGTAAACCGGGTGGAGGTGCTTAAATGAGCGTTACAGATCCGATTGCTGATATGCTGACTCGCATACGAAATGCCGTGGCGACCGGTCAGCCGCTGGTGGCGATGCCGCATTCGAAAATCAAAGCGGAAATTGCCAAGATTATGAAAGAAGAAGGCTATCTCGATGGTTTCGAGGTGGTCGACGGTGAAATTCCGGGACAGAAGGTACTGCGCGTCAAAATCAAGTATGTTGGCGAGCGCCGCGAACGGAAGTCTGTCTTGAGCGGCATTGTGCGCGTCAGCCGTCCCGGTCGCCGTGTGTATACCAAGAAGCAGGATATTCCCTGGGTTTTGTCGGGCATGGGCGTTGCCATCCTTTCGACCCCCAAGGGAGTGATGACCGGGCATCGCGCGCGTCAACTCAACGTTGGCGGCGAGATTTTGTGCAAGGTTTGGTAAGGAGGATTGCCGTGTCTCGTATTGGACGATTACCTATTGCCGTCCCCGCCGGTGTGCAGGTGGATTTGAGCGGCAATTCGGTGAAGGTGAAAGGCCCCAAGGGCGAAATGCAGCGGAGTTTTTCCCCGTTGGTTGAGATTGCCCTGGAAAACGGCCAGGTTACCGTCACCCGCCGCTCCGACAACCCTGCCGAACGCGCCCTGCATGGGACGACTCGCGCCGTGTTGAACAACATGGTGGTTGGCGTGAGCAGCGGTTTCGAGCGCATCCTCGAATGGGATGGGGTTGGCTACCGCGCTGAAATGAGCGGCGGCAGCCTGATGCTCTACATGGGTTACTCCCACCCCGTGAAGTTCGACCCCCCGAAGGGAATCTCCTTCGAAGTAGATGCCAAGGCGCGCCAAATAAAAGTAATGGGCTATGATAAAGAAATGGTAGGCCAGACTGCGTCCGAGATTCGTGAAGTTCGCCCGGTGGAACCTTACCTGGGCAAGGGCTTGCACTATCTGGGAGAGAAAATCCGCCGCAAAGCCGGCAAGTCTGGGAAAGGGAAGAAGTAAAATATGGCGAAGAATACTCGTTCTGCGGCCCGCGAAAAACGCCACCTGCGGGTTCGCAAGAAAGTTTTTGGCACCCCTGATTGCCCTCGCCTGAGCGTTTTCCGCAGCGTTAGCGAGGTATATGCTCAGGTTATCGATGACGTGGAAGGGACCACCCTGGTTTCGGCCTCCAGCATCGACAAAGAGTTGCGCGCCAAATTAGACGGCCTGAAAAAGTCTGAACAGGCGGCCCTGGTTGGCAAGACCGTTGCCGAACGCGCCAAAGCCAGGGGAATCGAAGCGGTGGTTTTCGACCGCGGCGGTTTCCGCTACATGGGGCGTGTCAAGGCCCTGGCTGACGGCGCGCGTGACGGCGGGCTGAAATTCTAAGGCTCATTGGAGAACGCTATGTCGGAATATGAAATGCAGGAAATGGAATCACAGGAACAGCTCGACGAGCGCGTCATCGAGATTGCCCGCGTCGCCAAAGTTGTCAAGGGCGGCCGCCGCTTCCAATTCCGTGTCACGGTTGTGATTGGTGATGGACACGGCAAGGTTGGGATGGGCGTGGGCAAGGCGAATGCCGTGCCGGATGCCATGCGCAAGGCTACCGAACGCGCCCGCAAAGATATGCGCCAGGTGTTTACCTTTGGAACGACCATTCCCCACGAAGTTATCGGCCGCGTGGCTGGCGCGAGAGTGTTGCTCAAGCCGGCTTCCCCCGGTACGGGCGTTATCGCGGCTGGCGGCGTGCGCGCCGTTCTGGAAGCCGCGGGCGTCCGCGACATTCTGACCAAATCCCTGGGGTCTGCCAACGTGTTGAATGGCGTAATGGCGACCTTCCAGGCGCTGGACGCGCTCAAATCGCCCGCCCAGGAAGCGGCCCGCCGGGGCAAGCCCGTCGAGGATCTGATGCCGTTCTGGGAACGGAGGAAGCATGGCTGAAAAGACTGAAACTAAGACTTTGCGTGTGACGCTGGTGAAAAGCCCGATTGGCTTTCCCGAGCCGCAGAAACGCACCGTGAAGGCGCTTGGGCTGCGCCGCATGAATCAGACGGTTGAGCATGCCGATACTCCCGCTTTGCGCGGGATGCTCAACGCGGTCATTCATCTTGTGAAGATTGAAGAGTAGGAGAGATGATGAAACTCCACGATTTGACCCCTAATCCGGGCGCGAAGAAAGAACGCAAACGCGTGGGGCGTGGTATTTCGGCTGGGCAGGGTAAAACTGCCGGTCGCGGTACCAAAGGCGCGGGCGCGCGTTCTGGCGAGGAAGGCAACCTGTATCGCCAGGGCGGCAACCTGCCCTTTTTCCGACGCCTGCCCTTCATGCGCGGTGAAGGCTTTACCCCGCCTTTCCAGGTGGAATTCAACGAAGTCAATCTCGACCAGCTGGCGGCTTTCAAAGCGGGCGCGGATGTGACCCCTGAAGCCCTGGCTGGCGTGAACCTGCTGCGCAATCCGCGCAACCCCATTGTTGTGCTGGGGCGCGGTGAGATTAATATCCCGCTCAAGGTGCGCGTTCATCGCGTTTCGGCTGGCGCCAAAAGCAAGATTGAAGCCGCCGGCGGTTCGGTTGAACTCATCGAAGGCTAATCCTTCCCACAAAGAACGTGGGACTTTTTCAGGAGACCTGACATAATGAAAAATACCTGGTCAGCCTGGCGTTACCTGTGGAAATCGGAAGACATTCGCCGCATGTTGTTGGTGACCCTGTTGTTGCTGGTGCTTTACCGCCTTGCGTCGAACGTCCCCGTCCCGGGAATTAATGTCGCTGCGCTCGAAGCGTTGCGCGCCCAACTCAGCCAGTCCGGCGGAAATTTCTTCAATTTCCTCGACCTGCTATCCGGCGGCACGGTTTCGCGCTTTTCACTGCTCTCGATGGGCGTGTACCCCTATATCACCGCCCAAATCATCATCCAGTTGCTGATTCCTATCATCCCCTCCTTGCAAAAACGGATGCAGGAAAACCCGACCGAGGGTCGCAAGTGGATGCAGAAATGGACCTACTACCTGGTCGTGCCGATGTCTGCGCTTTCGGCCATTGGGCAGATTAATATCTTCAATTCGATTGGCTTGCAATACCAGATTGGCACCATTCTCGATTTTGGTTTTTCTGGCACTCAAATCTTGCCTTCGGCGGCGGCTTTGCTGGCGATGATGGCCGGTACCATGTTTGCCATCTGGCTGGGTGAATTGATTTCTGAATACGGTATTCGCGGGCAAGGTTTGTCGCTCATCATCTTCGCCGGTATCGTGTCCCAAATGCCTACCAACCTGGGCGGTATCCTTGCTGATGAGACTTATCGCTGGATTATGCTGGTCTTGATGGTGGTTATTATCGTTGCGACGATTTTTGCCATCGTATATGTCCAGCAAGGGCGGCGCCACGTGCCGGTGATGTACCCGGGCCGCCGGGTGGGCAACCGTATGTCGATGCCGGTCAAGGCCTCCCTGCCGTTGATGGTCAGCATGGCCGGTATGATTCCGCTCATCTTTGCCAGCGCCATTTTGCAATTCCCGGCGATATTGGCCAGTTATTTTGCGACCGACCCGACCGCATCCTACTATAATTTTGCGGTGAGTGTGCAGCAAACCTTTGGCGGTAATTCTCCCACCTATTGGGTGACGTATTTCGTGATGGTGGTGATTTTCACCTTCTTCTACACGGATGTCCTGTTTACCCAACAAAACTACGGCGAAAACCTGAAGCGGGTTGGCGCGCAAATCCCTGGCGTCAGCCGCGGGTCGCCCACCCAGAAATACCTGACCAAAGTGCAACGCCGTATCACCTTGCCAGGCGCGCTTTTCCTGGGCTTGATTGCGATTTTGCCGTTCTTGTTGAGCCTGGTTTTACAATCGTTCAACATCGGTACGGCTTCTTCGAACGCGGGCTTGTTCCTCGTCTCATCTTCGGGCCTGCTCATCGTGGTTGGTGTAGTCCGCGAGACCTTTGCCACCATCGACGCTGAATTGAAACTGCACGGCTATCAGGATTCCATCTTGGTTCGCTAACCCAGTACAAAAGGTGAATAGATGCCCACATACATCGTTCTGCTTGGCCCCCCGGGGGCGGGAAAGGGAACGCAGGCAAAGGTGCTGGCAGAGAAATTCGACCTGCCGCACATCTCATCGGGAGACATCTTCCGTGAGAATATCAAGAATGATACCGAGTTGGGTCAGTTGGCAAAAACATACATCAGCAAAGGCGAGCTGGTCCCGGATGATGTGACGATTGCCATGATTCGTGAGCGTTTTTCACGCGCCGATTGCGCCAACGGAGCCATCCTGGATGGTTTTCCGCGCACCCCGGCCCAGGCAGACGCGCTTTGCGAAATGCTGAAAGAATTCGACGGCAAAGTCAACCTGGTCCCATTCATCACTGCCCCGGTCGAAGTTCTGATAGAACGCCTGGCGGGACGTTGGACCTGCCGCGTTTGTGGGCGCGTCTATCACGAGCGTTTCAACCCTCCCAAAAAGACTGGTGTTTGTGAAACGGATGGCGGCGAACTGTACCAGCGTGAAGATGACAAGGCCGAGACCGTCGTGCATCGTATCGATGTGTACCAGAACCAGACTGCTCCATTAATCACCTACTACAGGGAGCGCGGCGTACTGGCTGAGATTAACGGCTTTGCGCCAATCGAAGAAGTTTCGGCGCAATTAATGGTTGCGCTGAAACATTAGTAATTGTTCAGAAATCAGTGAATTTATGGACTGGGCTCGTCAAATCAATCTGAAAACCCCGGCAGAAATCGCAATCATGCGCGAAGCCGGTCAAATCAACGCATTGGTGTTGGCGACTGTCCGTGAAATGTTACAGCCGGATGTTTCGACAGCAGACCTCGACGCGGCTGCCGAGGAAGTACTGAACAAACACGGCGCTGTATCGCCCTTCAAGGGTTACGGGTATCCGCCATTTCCGAATTCCATTACCGTCAGCATCAATGAAGAACTGGTACATGGAATTCCAACGGCCAGCCGAAAACTCAAAGAAGGAGATATCGTCTCTGTAGATTGTGGCACGGTGTTCGAAGGGTATGTGGCCGATTCGGCGTTTTCTGCCGGGGTGGGGGAAATTTCCCCAAAGGCCAGGAAATTGCTCGAAGTCGCCGAGCAGGCCCTGCAGGTTGGCATTTCCAAAATGCGGCCCGGCAACCGGACAGGCGATATTTCAGCGGCGATACAACAACATGTAGAGAGCCATGGTTTTCATGTCGTGCGCGAATATACCGGCCATGGTGTTGGGCGTCAAATGCACGAAGGGCCGCAGGTTCCAAATTATGGGAAGCCTGGCACCGGGGTACTTTTGCGCTCTGGAATGGTCATCGCGCTGGAACCAATGGTACTGGTAGGTACGCATAAAACGAAAGTATTGAAGGATAAATGGACTGTGGTGTCGGCAGATGGTTCGCTGACGGCGCACTTCGAGCATAGTGTTGCCGTAACCGAAGGGGAACCCCTCCTCCTGACTGTCCTGTGACCCAGGCGCGACACCAAATTCTGGACGGAACGTAACGAAACGAGTATAATTATAACTTCGGCTGCGCAGGGCGCAGCAGTGTGTCCCTGAAGGAGAAAGGCACTTATGAAAGTTTCACCATCCATTCGCAAACGCTGCGCGAAGTGCAAGATTGTCAAGCGCAGCGGCAGGCTCTACGTCATCTGCGAAAACCCCAAGCACAAGCAGCGACAAGGGTAAAGACTATGGCACGTATCGAAGGCATCGACCTCCCTCGCAATAAGCGCGTCGAAATTGGTTTGTCCTACCTGTATGGGATTGGGCTGACCCGTTCGCGCCAGATTTTGGCAGATACCAAAATCAATCCTGATACCCGCATCAAGGACTTATCGGAAACAGAAGTTTCCGCCTTGCGTGAATATATTTCCAAGAACTTCGTGGTCGAAGGTGACCTGCGCCGCGAACAGCAGTTGAACATCAAACGGCTGATTGAAATTGGCTGCTATCGTGGGATGCGCCATCGCCGCAACTTGCCGGTTCATGGACAGCGCACCCGTACCAATGCGCGCACCCGCAAGGGGCCGAAGAAGACTGTTGCCGGGCGCGGACGCCGCCGCGGTGCGAAGAAGTAATCCTGGAGGAAGTAGAAAATTATGGCACAGAGTGTACGCCAGGCGCGCCGTTCTACCGGCGCAAAGAAAGCAAAGCGCTCGTTATCTTCGGGCCAGGTGCATGTTTTTGCATCGTTCAATAATACGATTGTGACTGTGACCGATGCCGCAGGCAATACGGTTGCCTGGGGCAGCGCCGGGTCGGCTGGGTTCAAAGGCTCTCGCAAGAGCACGCCATTTGCCGCCCGCCTGGCCGCTGAGCAGGCCATCAAGGCCGCGCAGCAGATGGGTTTGCAGGAAGCGGATTTGATTGTCAAGGGACCCGGCCCCGGTCGTGAATCTGCCATTCGTGCCGTCCAGTCGATGGGGGTTAAAGTCCGCTCGATTTCCGACAAGACCCCGGTGCCGCACAATGGCTGCCGCCCCCCGAAGAAGCGCCGCGTGTAAGGTTTGGAGAGGTAGTAAATATGGCGAAATATCTTGGTCCGGCTTGTAAACTTTGCCGGCGTGAAGGCGAAAAACTATTCTTGAAGGGCGAACGCTGCTTTACCGCCAAGTGCGCATTCGAGCGGCGCAGCTTTGCCCCTGGTCAGCATGGGAAGTCCGGTGGCCGCTCGCGCAGCGCCACTGGCCGCGCATCCGACTATGCCCGTCAGTTGCGCGCCAAACAGAAGGCCCGCCGCGTGTATGGCATGATGGAACGCCAATTCCGCCGCTATTATGAAGTAGCCCTGAAACGCCGCGGCCTGACGGGTTTGAACCTGCTTCAAATCCTCGAATCGCGTCTCGACAACGTCGTTTTCCGATTGGGTTTTGCCACCAGCCGCGCCCAGGCGCGTTTACTGGTGACGCATGGTCACTTTACCGTCAATGGCCGCCGCACCGATGTCCCTTCCATGCTATTGGAAGGCGGGGATGTTATCGAAGTGCGCGAAGGCTCTAGTGACGGGACTTACTTCAAGGAGTTGAAGGACGTTGCCGAAAAGCGCACATTCCCGGCCTGGCTTAATCGCGATTTGAAGAATTTGACCGGTACTGTTCAACGCTTGCCGGAGCGCGCTGAAATCGACGGGAATCTGGAAGAACAGCTCATCGTCGAATTCTACTCGCGCTAATGGCTCCCGGTATGTCCCTGGGACAACCCCACAAAAAGTAAGGGACTTTATCGTGCCTGTTTTTCAACATAGGGAGAGGTGAACCGTGACCGGCTTATCGAACATGGTTATGCCAAAAATCGAGCGCGAGGCCGAGGCTCGAAATTACGGAAAATTTGTTGTCAGCCCGCTGGAACGCGGCTATGGCGTTACTGTAGGTAACGCCCTGCGGCGGGTTCTGCTTTCTTCGCTCGAAGGGGCAGCGGTAACGTCCGTGCGTATTTCGGACGTGCTGCATGAGTTTAGCGACATTCCCGGCGTGCGGGAAGATGTCATTCAGGTCATGCTGCAAATCAAGCAGTTGCGCCTGAAATTGAATGGCGTGGATTCCACCCGTATGCACCTCGAAGTGCGCGGGGAGGGAATGGTCACGGCGGCGGACATCATCGCGCCGTCGGAAGTGGATGTCATCAACCCTGACCTGTACCTGTTCACAGTGGACAGCCCTGGAACTCGCCTGGATGTGGAATTTACCGTCGAACGCGGGCGAGGTTATTCCCCCGCCAACGACCGCGCCGGTCACCTGCCCATCGGCGAATTGCCGGTGGATGCCATCTTCAGCCCGGTCAAGCGCGTCAACTGGGAAGTGAACAGCGCCCGTGTTGGGCAAAGCACCAACTACGACCGATTGACCCTCGAAATCTGGACCGATGGCACCGTTTCGCCCGAACGCGCCCTCAGCACCGCCGCAAAAACGTTGATTGAACACCTGCGCTTCATCGCCGGCGTGAGCGAAGAAACTCTGACCATCACGATGGAGAAGGAAGTCTCCAGTTCGCGTTTGAGCAGTGAAGTGGCTGAAACCCCCGTGGAAGCCCTCGACCTTTCGGTGCGCGTCTTCAATTCACTCAAGCGCACCGGCATTACGACAGTGGGCGACGTTCTCGACCTTCTGGAGAAGGGCGAACAGGCCGTTATGTCCATCCGTAATTTCGGCGAGAAGAGTCTTGACGAATTGCGCCAGAAGATGGTCGAAAAAGGCTTCATGAAAGACCAACCGATTAACGCGGAGTAATTGAAAATGCGACATCAGGTAGCAGGATACAAACTTGGGCGCAGCAAGGGCGCGCGTATTGCCCTGCGGCGCAACCTAATCAAACAATTGTTTACGCACGAACGCATCACCACCACCCGCGCCAAAGCGGAAGCGGTGCGCGGCGAAGCGGAACGCATCATTACCATTGCGCGCCGTTCGGCAGAAGCGCAGGATGCAGCGAAAGTCCATGCCAGACGTTTGGTGGCATCCAAACTGGGCGGCGGCAATGAAGTCGTCAAAAAACTGTTCGATGACATTGCTCCCCGCTTTGCGTCCCGCAATGGCGGCTATACCCGTATGTTGAAACTTGGCCTGCGCCAGGGCGACGCCGCCGAAATGGTGATGCTCGAACTCGTCGAAGAGTAATCAGTGAACAGTAATCGGTGAACAGTGAACGCGAACGCTCATTCCTGATAACTGAATGCTGATAACTGAAAATGGCACGTTACCAGATTATTCTTGCCTACGACGGCTCCGACCTGTCGGGCAGCCAGCGGCAGGCCAAAAGCCGGACGGCGCAAAGCGAACTCGAAAACGCATTGCGCCGCCTGGGCTGGCAGGGATGTTCCGCCCTCATGGCGGGACGCACCGATACCGGGGTTCATGCCTCGGGACAGGTGGCCGCCTTCGACCTGGAGTGGACTCATCCGCTCGATGAACTGGTCAGGGCCATCAACAGCCACCTGCCCGCCGACCTGGCCGCTCGCGCCGCGAAAATCGTCTCCGACGATTTCCACCCGCGGTTCGATGCGCTTGCCCGCCGCTACCGTTATCGGCTGTATTGCCAGTCCGTGCGCGACCCCTTGCGGGAACGCTACGCCTGGCGGTTATGGCCCGCCCCGCAGGCCGAAGCCTTGCGGGCCGCCGCGCAACTTCTCATCGGCAAACACGACTTCACTGCTTTCGGCACCCCGCCCCGGCCCGGAAGCAGCACCGTGCGCGCTGTGATGAAGGCCGAATGGCAGCAGCAAGGCGACGAGTGGACGTTCGAAGTCCAGGCCGATGCTTTCCTGTACCGCATGGCGCGCCGCATGGTTTACCTCCAGGCGGCGGTTGGGCAGGGAAAACTTCCAGCCCAGGCGATTGCCGATTTGCTGGAAGGCAGGCCCAGGGTCGTCCCGGCGGGTCTTGCTCCGGCCCACGGACTGACGCTCGTCGAAGTAACATATCCTGAATAATCTGGTTCTTTCCCACAAAGAACGTGTGGGACTTCCCCACAAAGAACGTGTGGGACTTTGTCAAAAATGTCTGTAAGTGGAGAGACAACCGTGTACAAATCGTATTACCCCAAAGCCAGTGAAATCCAGAATGATTGGGTGGTGGTGGATGCTGCCGGCCAAAACCTGGGTCGCCTGACGGCTCAAATTGCCACGCTCCTGCTTGGCAAGCACAAACCCACCTTTACCCCCGGCGTCCCGATGGGCGATTATGTGGTCGTCATCAATGCATCACGCATCACTTATACCGGGAACAAAGAAAACGAAAAAATGTACCACAAGCATTCCGGGTATCCCGGCGGGTTGAAATCGGTCTCCCTGCGTGACCAGTTGAACAAGCATCCCGACCGCGTCATCCGCGATGCCGTGTGGGGCATGTTGCCCAAGAACAAGTTCAGCCGCCAGGTTATCAAGCGGTTGAAGGTGTACGGCGGGGCTGAACACCCGCACGGCGCCCAGACTTCGCCGCGAGCGATCAGTCGAGCGGTTGAGAAATAAGGAGTAAGACACGTATGGCGCAGTATTTCGAAGGAATTGGACGCCGCAAGGAAAGCACCGCCCGCGTGCGCGTCTCGGCAGGTTCGGGCAAATTTACCGTCAACGACAAGGAAGCGGCAGCTTTCTTCACCCGTCTCGGCGACATGCACGCGATTCTTTCCCCCCTTTCCGCGATTGGGCAGGATACCAATGCCTATGACATCACCGTCCTCGTCAACGGCGGCGGCGTCACCGGGCAGACCGACGCGGTGACGCTGGGCCTGGCGCGCGCCCTGGTCAAGATGAACGACGAGTGGAACTCTGCCATGCGCAAGGCTGGGTTGCTGACCCGCGATGCCCGCATCAAGGAAAGCAAGAAGCCCGGTCTCAAGCGCGCCCGCAAGGCTCCCACCTACACCAAACGTTAAATCGTCGCCCTTTTGGGGTTGCTTTTCTAGTGCGTAATATGTAATCCGTAAGTTTCTTACGGATTACATATTACGCATTAACATTTTATGGAGTCGACATGCTCTCTGCCGAAAATTTTTCCACACTCTCGCGCCTGTTGGAATTGGATTCGATTCAATCGCTATCGATTGTGGATGGAAAGATATTCTCATCCCGTCACGTGCCGCCGTTTTCGACCGACGCGCCGGCGCTTATCACCGCTATCGAGACCGAATCCCAACTCGAACAGGTGACCCGCGTCTTGCGCGCCATCTATCCACCCGAGCATGTGATTCGGCTGGTGCGTTTCCCCGCTGGGGAAGTGACTGAAACCACCCTGGGCGCGATTCCGGTTGAGACGTTTACCCAACCTGAGACATGGTACGCGCTCTACCTGCCGCCGCTGCCCCCTGGGACATCCTTCGAGGCTTTTCAGGAAATCATCGCTCATCTGCGCGCGCCCGATGGCTGTCCCTGGGACCGCGAGCAGACTCACCAGACACTGCGCAAGCATTTGATAGAGGAAAGTTACGAAACCCTGGCGGCGATGGACGCGGATGACCCAGGCAAAATGCGCGAGGAGTTTGGCGATTTGCTCCTGCAAGTTGTCCTGAATGCCCAAATTGGGCAGGAGTATGGCGAGTTCACGATGAACGAAGTCCTGAAGGGCATTTACGACAAAATCATCCGCCGCCACCCGCATGTGTTTGGGCAGGTGGAAGTGGATGGGGTGGGGCAGGTGCTGTCGAATTGGGAGAGTATCAAAAAAGAAGAGCGGCGCAAAAACGGCGAGGGCGAAAAATCGCTCCTGGATGGCGTGCCAGCCGCGCTGCCCGCCCTGAGCCAGGCCCAGGAATACCAGGAACGCGCCGCCAGGGTTGGGTTCGATTGGTCGGAAATCGACGGCGTGCTGGAGAAAATCCGCGAGGAAATCGAAGAAGTCCGCCAGACGGCCAATCCCGATGAACTTGCCTCCGAACTGGGCGACCTGTTCTTTGCGCTGGTCAACCTGGCGCGTTGGAAGGAGGTCGACGCCGAAGCCGCCCTGCGCGCGGCCAGCCTGAAGTTCAAGAAGCGCTTTGGCTTCATCGAACAACGCGCCCAAGAGATGGGACGCACGATGAAGGAGATGAGTTTACAGGAGTTGGATGGCCTGTGGAACCAGGCCAAAGCGAGTGGATTCTAAATATAACGTCCCGAAGGTGTCAAAAAAACCTTCGGGACGTTCCCTGTATTGAATTGGTCGCGGAATGAATTCCGCGTTACGATTGTTTCAGGAATTCCCGCGTGGCGGCAATTTTTTCGGCGGGGACTTTGCCGGACGATTCCCAGTCATCCAACATCTCGCCGATGGTCAAGACGGCGCGCAGGCGCAAACCGGCCTGTTCCAGGGCTTCTTTTGCGCCTGATTGCCGGTCGACCAGGACGACCACATCCTGCACGACCAGCCCGGCGGCGGTCAGTTTTTCGATGGCTTCGAACTTGCTCCCGCCGGTAGTGGCCAGGTCGTCGATGATGAGCGCGACCTCGCCGGGGTGGTATTCGCCTTCGATTTCGGCTTTCGTGCCGTAGGCTTTGGCTTCTTTGCGCGGGTAAATCATCGGGTAGTTCCCGGCCAGTGAAACGGCGGTCGCTATCGGGATGGCGGCGTAGGGCAGCCCGGCCAGCCGGTCGAATTGCAAATCCCGAATCAGCGGCAGGTAGGCCTGTCCAATTTGGGCCAGGAGTTGGGGGTACGAGATGACCTGGCGCAGGTCGATGTAAATGGGCGATTTTAAGCCCGATTTGAGGGTAAATTCGCCAAATTTGACACATCCGGCGGCCAGCAGGCCGTCAGCCAGGGCGGTTTTCTGGGCGTCCATTATGCAAAAAATCCTTTCTCGATGTCCTGCCAGGGTTCGGCGGGCAGTTTCATGTATCTGGACAAAAGCGGATGCGCGCGCTGAATCTCTTCGGCCACCCGCTGGGCAATTTTGCGAATGGAGAAATGCGCGTTGGAAGCGGCGCGGAGCTGGCAGAAGGCATAGGCTTCGCGCAGGTTGAATGCCGCCAGCACGCGGCGGTGGAAGCCGTTGGGGACGATGTATTGCGCCACCAGGGGATGAAAGTCGTGTAGTTTTTGCCAACAGGCCGCCGCCGAGTCTATTGCGCGGCGGTATTCGTCGCCAAACCCGGCCTCGACGATGCGGCGCGGGGTGGCGTAACCGAGCGCGGCGGTTTGGATTTGCGGGGTCTGGGTCATCATGCGGTGACGCTTGAATTCGGCATAGGCGCCCTGGTCCATGACGAGGTCGAAGGTGTAGCAGGTGTGTTCGAGTTCGCGCAAGGGCGTGTCGAAACGTCCCAGGCGGGAGAGCAGCGCAGCGGCCAGGGCTTCGGTATCGGCAGAGTGAACGGTTTCCAGCGCCTGGGGGTAACTCATGTTCCCAAAGCGGTAGAGCGCTGCCGCCAGCACCTTGCGCTCGCCATCGGGGTCATAGTCTGCCAATACGCAAAAGTCATCCGGTGTTGCGGTTTGCCGGTTTGCCGGTTTGCCGGTTTCCCTGTCTCCCTGGTTACTGATTTTTTCCAACTCCTTCGCCGTTTCCACCAGATATGAGACCGGCTCGGCATACTTGACCAGGGTCGGGATTTCGCCCTGCGCCACTGCTTTGACCGTCTCGCCAATTTCGCGCACTTCGGCCAGGCCGTGTGAGCGCCATTTGCGGATGGCATTTTCCAGCACCCGGCCATTGGCGGTCATGCCGACATTTGCCAGCGAGGCGGCCGGCAGCAGGAAGCGGCACGAATCGACGTATTGCGAGCGGATGCGCCGGTCCCAGGCTTCCTCGCTTTCGTTTTCGCGGCGCGGGGATTGTTTTTCGACGAGATTCCGTACCGGCTGGAGCGAAGCCTGGTAGGTATGAAACAACATGCGGCAGGTGGCAATATATTCCTCGCGCAGGGGATGTCCGTTCAGCTCGGCGGGAATGTGGAAATGGCCGGCGTCCCATTTCTGGTAGCGGGTCGATTTTTCGGTGTAGGAGGCCAGCCGGTTCGATTCGATGGCCTCCATCGCCAGGCGCGAGGCGTTTTCGATAGCCAGGTGCAGGACGGCATGTTCGGCGACCGAGGCGTGACCGTAGCCGACTACCCATTTTTCGTGGAACTGGGCGCTTTGCTCGTCGCTCAGCTCGGCGGCAATCTCGCGGAAGGATTCGGGCGAGCGGCTGGTCTTGGCAAAGGCGACGGCGATGGTTTCGGGGCTGTGTTGTTTTGGGGATAAAAGATAAATTTCACGTTGGGGCGCGGGCATGGGGGGGACTCCTCCGGTCAAAGTTGGGGTGAATATAGCGGGTAATTGGAAATTGGTAAATGGTAATTGGGGAGGAAAATCGGGAGATAGGGAAACAAGAAAACAGGGAGACAGGATAACCGGATAACTGGATAACTGGATTACAATAGCCGCATGAGCGAAATCCTTCGTGAAAAAACCTTGCCTGGCGGACAAAAACTGCAAATCGCGCAGGGCGATATTACGCTGGAGCAAGTCGATGCGATTGTCAACGCGGCCAATGCGTCGCTGCAACATGGCGGCGGGGTGGCGTGGGCCATCTCGCGGCGCGGCGGCGAAGCCATCCAGCGCGAGAGCGATGAATGGGTGAGAAAATATGGCCCGGTGACGCACGAAAAACCGGCCTGCACCAGCGGCGGAAGGATGCCCTGCAAATACGTCATCCATGCCGTCGGCCCGGTGTGGGGCGCGGGTGACGAGCAGCGCAAACTGGCGGCGGCGGCGCGCGGGGCGCTGGAATGCGCGGCGGAACTGAAACTGGCTTCCATCGCCCTGCCGGCCCTCTCGACCGGGATTTTCGGCTTCCCGAAGGAATTGGCGGCGGGAATCATATTCGCCGAAATTGAGCGGTATTTTGCCCAACATGCCGATTCCACGCTGAAACTGGCCCGCCTGACGTTGTTCGACGGGCCGACGGTGGAGGCGTTTTTGAACATTTGGGATGCGCGTAGGTAATCACCGTCCCGAAGGTTTTTGGGGCGGCATGGATTCTCTTACAGCAACCTTCGGGACGTTTTGCCATGATTACCTCCTCTCACAACCCCAAACTCAAACAGATTCGCGCGCTGGCCGGGCGGCCCAAAGAGCGGCGCGAGGCGGGTGCTTTCCTGGCGGAGGGCGTCCGGCTCATCGAGGATGCCCATGCGGCGAATTGGCCGTTCGAGTACGTTTTGTTCAGCGCGGAAACGTCCAATCGCGGGAAAAAACTGGTCGAGCGGTTAAGGGCGGAAGGCGTGGAAGTGGAGGAAGTGCTGCCCGATGTTTTTCGCTCGGCCAGCGAGACGGAAACATCGCAGGGGGTGATTGCGGTCTTGAAATTGCCCGACTCCCGGATTTCGACTCCCGATTCTTTGACCTTTGTCTTGATTCCCGACCAAATCCGCGACCCGGGCAACCTGGGGACGCTGATTCGGACGGCGGCGGCGGCGGGCGTGGGGGCGGTGCTGATTCCGCCCGAAACGACCGACCCCTGGGCGCCGAAGGCCGTGCGCGCCGGGATGGGGGCGCATTTCCGCTTAACGGTGGCAGGTTTACAGTGGGGAGAAATCCAGGCCCTTTTAACGGGATTCACTGTTTTCCTGGCGGATGCGGAGGGTCAGGTTGCGTGTTGGGGCGCGGATTTTAAATCCAAAACTGCCTTAATCGTGGGCGGCGAGGCCGAAGGGGCCAGCCAACCGGCGCGGGAACTGGCGAATGTTTTTGTGAATATCCCAATGCCGGGTAAAATAGAGTCACTCAACGCAGGCGTTGCCGGGGCGGTTCTGATGTTCGAGGTCGTCCGGCAGAGAAACGAGGCTTTATGAAAATTCGTTCGATTACTTATTTTATGAATGTGGGTTGGCCGATGAAGGAAGACCGCATTCAGGCGGCGGGGATTTTCCTTTCGACAGCCAGGAGGGCTTTCGAGGAGGCTGGGTACGAAATCCAGACGACGCGGATTGCCAGCGTGCCGTTTACGCGCCTGCTGGGGGCCGATTCGATTGGGCTGACGACGCGCTTTGCCCAGCGTTTGAGCAAGGCGATTGCCGAGAACGGTATCGACTATGCTTCGCTTGGCCCGGCCCTGCCGGATGTGCCGGAGAGTTACGAGATGATTCCCGACGCAATTGGGGCCTCGCAGAATGTCTTTTTCTCCGGCGTGATGGCCGATGCCGAGCATGGCGTGTACCTGCCGGCGGTGCGCTCGTGCGCCGAGGTGATTGTGCGGAATGCGACTCTTTCGCCGGACGGGTTTGCCAACCTGCGTTTTGCGGCGCTGGCAAATGTGCCGCCTGCCGGGCCGTTCTTCCCGGCGGCGTATTATGACGCTGAAACCCCGACCTTTGCGCTGGCGATGGAGGCCGCCGGCCTGGCGGTGGAGGCGTTTGCAAACGCCAAGTCGGTCGAAGAAGGCCGCCAGGCATTGGTCAATGAGTTGGAAAATCATGGCCGCAAACTGGCCTATGCTGCCGAGCCGCTCAAGTTTCGCTTCAATGTGCGCTTCGGCGGGATTGATTTTTCGTATGCGCCCTACCCGGGCGAGGCGCTCTCGCTGGGGGCGGCGCTCGAGAAATTGGGCGCGCCCAAAATCGGCCTGCACGGTTCGCTGGCGGCGGCCTCGATTTTGACCGACGCGCTCGACCGGGCCGATTTCTATCGCGCCGGGTTCTGCGGGTTGATGCTGCCCGTTTTGGAGGATTCCATCCTGGCCGGGCGCGTGGCGGGCGGCACGCTGACGGTAAAAGACCTGCTGATGTACTCCGCGGTCTGTGGCACGGGGCTGGATACGGTTCCGCTGCCTGGTGATGTGGCGGTGGAGCAAATCTCCGCGCTGCTATTGGATATTGCGACGCTCTCGCTGCGTTTGCGCAAACCGCTGACCGCCCGGCTGATGCCCGTCCCCGGTAAAAAGGCGGGGGATGCCACCGAATTCAGCTTCGAGTATTTCGCCAACAGCAAGGTGATGGCGCTGGAGGCCGAGCCGCTCGGCAAGTTGTTTGCCTCGAATGAGACGTTTACGGTGAAGCCGAGGCAGAAGTAGCGCGTGACGAGTGATGCGTGCGCCGTAATTGGCGATTGGTCATTGGAGTTTCGATTGGTTCCTGAAATCGGTGTTAAAGATTTGGCAAAAAAACTCGAGCAGGGTGAACGGTTTACCCTGCTCGATGTGCGTGAAGAGTGGGAAATTCGATTGGCGGCCATCCGAGATGAGCGCGTTTTGGCCTTGCCGATGAGCGTGCTGGCGCGCCAGTTGAAGGATGCGTTTCCCGAACCATTGCGCGACCCCGATGCGCCAATGGTTGTGATGTGCCATCACGGCATTCGCTCGGCGCAAGTGACCGCGTGGATGCTGCAAAATGGCTGGCAGAACGTATTCAGCCTGGCGGGTGGAATCGCGGACTATGCGGCGCGGGTCGATGCTTCGGTGGGAGTTTATTAATCCGCACTGCTTTCCCTAAAACACGAACTGCCCGTTGCGATAAATGACCTCGCCATCGACTGCAATTTCTGCATCGGTGCGCATGTCGCAAATCATGTCCCAGTGGATGACACTCTTGTTCTTGGAGCCGGTCTCAGGGTAGCCCGCGCCGAGCGCCATGTGGAAGGTGCCGCCGATTTTCTCGTCGAACAGGATGTTGCCGGTGAAGCGGTTGATTTCGAAATTCGTGCCGATGGCGAATTCGCCCAGGCAGCGCGCGCCGGGGTCAGAAGCGAGCATTTCCAGCAGGTAACTTTCGTTTTTCTCGGCCTTGGCCTTGTCCACGCGCCCGTTGGAGAATATCAACTCGATCCCCTCGACCGCTACCCCGTTGTAAATGGCCGGGTAGGTGAATTTGACCCAGCCGTTGACCGAATCCTCGACCGGGCCGGTGTAGATTTCGCCGTCGGGCATGTTGTGGGTGCCGCAGGAGTTCATGAAGGTGCGGCTTTTGATGGACAGGCTCAAATCGACGTTGGGGCCGCGCAGTGTGACGAGGTTGTGACCTTTGAGGCGCTCAATCATTTTGGCCTGCTCGGCTTCCACGTTTTTCCAATACGCGACCGGGTCGGGTTCGTCGGCGTGGCAGGCGCGGAAGACGAAATCCTGGTAGGCGTTCCAGCCCATGCCGGCTTCCACGGCGTAGCCTTCGGTGGGGAAGAGCGTGGTCAGCCAGCGCAGTTCGCCGGTCGCGCCGCGCTGCATTTGGGTCTGGAGAATTGGGGCGAGAGCCTTCTGGCGGTTCCCCAGCGTGGCCGGGGCGACGCCCGACAGCGCGCGTGGATTTGTCGATGAATGAATGCGGATGCGCGATTCAAACGTTTCGTAAGCCAGTTTTTGGAAGGTGGGCGGGTATTGTAACTGGCTTTCCCCGGCTTTCTCGAAAAAGATTTCCTGTTGGTCGGGGAACTCTATCAAAACATGCGGATGCGCGCCCACTTCGAGCGCGCGGCTGTACAGGGCGCGCACCAGCGGCTCAGCGGCGGTGGTGCCTTCGATGAGAACCCGGTCGCCGGGGCCGAGATGGGTGGAGTAATCTACCAGGATACGCGCAAAACGGTCGATTCGAGCATCGCTCACGGGAGGCTCCTTGGGAAGGGGGGATAATCCCCAAATTATATCACCCGAATTAAGGTCAAAATCCGCCGGAAACGGCGGATTTTGGTTGCAGGACCGGTTCGATTTTACGGCAGGTTCAGTCCGCAGACGGTGATGCCGTCATGCCGCAGGAACCCGGTGTGATTGCGGCCAAAGAGCGGGGTGGCGCTGACCCAGCAGCCGCCCGATTCGCCGTTGCAGGTTTCGGGAGTCCAGGCGTAGTTGCTAATTTCGCTGCAGACCATGGCCCCAACGGCATCGAAGGTGTCGAAATCGTAAATCGGCAAGAGCGTGGGGATGGTCAGCGGGAAATCGACCTGGGATGAAACAGAATTCGGATGGGTTACGACCAGCCTGGCAAAGTAGTTGCCACAGTTGACGTAGGCCTCGCCGCCCAGGTCGAGAGTGCCATCGTAGGTAAAGTATGCAACCTGGTCAGGCAGGATATTAGTCACCACACTGTCCCTGCCAATTTCCCAGTGATATGTCACGATGGCCGGGCCGTCCGTGCTGAC
>DAOUAZ010000335.1:0-6305 GCA_034432975.1 Anaerolineales bacterium
TCTTAAGCAGGTGGCTGTTGAAACCAAACGTACCATTTATCGCGTAAAGCATGACCTTCTGGACGATTATCTCCGGCAACAACTCAAATCGCCTGCCGTTCAGATGCGTCTTGCGTAAGTCCTAAGCTTACCGATGAATGAGTACTGACGCCAACTCCATCCACGCTGGCGGATTGGCGAGCGTGCCTGCCCCTAAACTTCCATCCCGCCTCCAGGCGGCGAACTGGTTATCTATCCACAAGACGAAACCCAGCGGCCCCCGGGGGCTGGTTTCCGTTAAGAAAACAATTTCATCGTCGATGGTAAATTCCACCCGATTCTGACTCCACTGGAGCCGGTAGGCGTGCCATTGGGTCACATCTATCTCCAGGCGTTTTGCGTCCTCGCGGATAAGTTTTGCCGCCAGGTTTGCGCGCAGCCACTTCGAGACAGGCTGAGCCAGCAAAAGCGGGAGACCAAAAATCCCCGGCGCGAGCAACGCCGACGGGATACGCGGCGCGCAAAACGTTTGGGCCAGGAATCCATTGCCGGGGCGGTCCGCGCTGAAAGAAAGGTGACTTTCCGGCGAAGCGTAAAAGAACCAGGCGCAATTGGGCAACGCGGGCAGGCGGCGTCCCATCCCGCCCAGGCCGAGCACCACCGCAAACGGGTCATTCCAAAAGCCGAACCCCCAGGTTCCGGGCAGGGAATGGTCACTGACACGGCAGCGCAGGTTGAGCGTGGCAGTCTCCCGCCACAGGAAACGGTTGCGCGCCAGGGGTGAGTAATCATCTATCTGGGCATAACGATAGGCCGAAGAGCCTCCCTCCGGCAGGCAGAACATCCAGCCATTTTCGGTTGGTACCGCGTTTTTGTTTCGCGCTTTGAGCATAGGCAAATTGTACCGCGAAAGCCCTCGGGATATTTCGGCTCTCTGAGAATTTCCGTGATACTGATTTCTCGTACACGGACCCTTGCGCCGCCCGCAAGGGCAGGTGAAACGCGGAAAACACGGACAAAGCAGCATTTAAAAATCTCTTTCCGTGTGTTTCTGTGTTAGTCAAGAGCAAGTTGCGCAACAGCCGAGATAAATCAGTACACCCCGCAAAATCATCGGGGCAGGCAGGAACACATGGAATGCGCGCAAAAACCGGCTTTTTCCGCGTGTTCAGCAACTTCTGCGAGTTCCGTGTCCAAAAGATTTATGCAACATGCTGCTGACGAATACACTTTCCGTGCGTTTCCGTCAATTCCGTGCGTCACCTGCGCTGCGCGCAGGCGCAAGTGTCCGTGTCCAGGTTTTCACGGAAAATGTTGGAGAACCGATATTTCGCGCCGCGACGTTGCAGCAATTCCAAATCTGGAATCAAGGTGGTTCTGGGATGATTTCCAATCCTTCTTCCATGAAAGAAAAAAGGTCATCCCAGGTTTCAAAGACCATGTAACGTGTCAATGCGCGCAAATCGTTGAAGAAGGTTTTTTTGGATCCCAGGGCTCGTCGCAGGCGTTGGCAGGCTGGCTCTGTAATCTCCAGGATAGTGTGATAGTTACGTCACGGTCTTTGGGGAAGGGATGAGATATGCGCTGTCCTTTTTCAAAACAGGTTGAGTTGTCCGGCTTTTGCCAGGGGCGCGTCGGCCAGGGCTTCGATGCGATAGACGCGATACTCGTCCCAGAAAATTTTCTTTTCGGTCATGGCGTATACCCTGACCTTGCGGCCCGGCATTGTTTTGTAGGCAAGCGTTCTGCTGACGCCCAAAGGCGAGCCGTTTGCTCTTTCTCGCGCCAGGTACTCGACGGCGGCCTGCCTGCCGTCCGAAGCCAGGATTTCGCGGGCGCGCGCCTGCATCCAGGAGGGGAAGTAGGCTTGCGCGAGGGTGAGCGGGTCGGGGTAGGGGTAGGCGTCCATTGCGTCCTGAAAGTTGCAACAAAAAACACGCCCGCTGGCTGACACTTTTGGTCGGCGGCTGCCTTTGGACGTGTTCGGTTGGCTTGCGTGGTTATGGCGGGGTGGAGGCTCGTTTTGCGCTCGTGGCCGCGAAGTGATTGATAGGGATAGTTTAGCATTAACTTACCCAACTTGTCAAGAAGTTGGGTAAGTTTTAAGAAAATAAAAGGCCGACTCTCGTCAGCCTTTCAAATCTATAAGGATAGTGGCCCAGTTCTTGGTTTATAGGGTAGCCCGCCCTCGCCAAATAGCCATTTTCCTCGACCGCCTCGATTCTGGTATATTTCGGCGCAGTATGCAACATCTGCTTCGTCGAGATAGATTTTTTCTCCGCCGAGTCCCTTTTCTCGCTTTACTTCGGCGATTATTCCTCTTTTGAACCATCGTTGCAGAGACGAAAGGCGGATACCGTACTTTTCGGCAGATTCAGTAAACCCAATTTCCACGCCCTTCAAATGCGCGTGTTTTTTCCACTCCGGCAAATCTTCTTTGCGGAGCGGCTTGCCGGAGTTCTGGACTTCGGATTCCTGGACGACAATGGTTTCACCAATCATAGCGGCTTTAATTGTACCACTTTCGACCAGGGCGCGAATCCGCGCCTCGTCCAGCCCGTATTTGCGGGCGGCTTCGGGGAGGGGGAGGAAAGTGGGGAGGGCAGCCATAGATAAAAACGCAAAACGCCGGGGATTTGCCCAAGCGTTTTACAGTACAGGGCAATCCCTGCGGTGATTGTCGGGGCGCGCGGATTTGAACCGCGGACCTCACGGACCCGAACCGTGCGCTCTACCGGTCTGAGCCACGCCCCGAATTGCGCGGGGCAAATTTTATCACAGATGGTTGGGGCGGGCAAGCACTTATTTTTTCACAACATCGATTGTCAGCGAGAATGTGCAAAAATAATCTTTTTTATTGATTTTTCGCAGCCCCCAGGTAGTCGTATAGCGGCCCGGTTCTTTGGGCGCGAACATCCGAATCGAGAACGGGTACTTGTCTTTGACATAGACGACATAACTCAACAATTCCGGCTCGTAATCCAACTTATGCAACTTTGCGCCCTCGACATACTCGAACACGAACTCACCCTTTGCCCAGGGCGCAGTCCCTACGTTGTGAATTCGCCAGAATGCCATGAAATCATCGCGCGGTTTGAAATCCTGCCCAAAGGCCGGTTCCTGCAGTTCCGCCTTGCATTCCCAAGATGCCGGGGTGGGCGACCAATTTGCCAGCCTGCCCGGCGTGCGGGAGGCGGTGGGAGCCAGCCCGGTCACCTTTTCGGAGAAATCGGCCAGCGTCATGGTCGGAATCAGGGGCGGCGCCGTAATGGTCGGGAAGGCAAAAATTGCTTCCGTCACCACTGCGCGCTGCGTGGGCGGCGGCACAGGCGTCTTGCTCGGCGCAGGCGTGGAAGTAGGCGGAGTGACCAGCGTAGGGGTATCTGACAGAGTCGTTAAAACAGGCGGATTGGCGCGGCCAGGCACGGGAATAGTCACCACGCAGGCCAGCGAGACCAGCAGCAGCGCAACTCCTGAAATGCCGATTTTGAAAATGTTCATGGTATCTCCCTGTCGAAGCATGGGTGCGTGAACGTTGGGCATCTTCATCATATCAAACCTGGCGCGGCTTTGGCAAGACGTTTGGTATAATTGGGAAACTCTTGATATGCACATTCCGTACGCAATACGGGCAACCGTATTGCGTATTTTTACGAGGTTATCATGGAAATTGGCACGATTCAACACGTTGATATTGATTCACAAATGCGCGACGCCTATCTCGATTACGCCATGAGCGTCATCGTGGCGCGCGCCCTGCCCGATGCCCGCGACGGGCTGAAACCCGTCCATCGCCGCATTTTATACGCCATGCACGATATGGGCATCCGGGCCAACAGTTCCTACAAGAAATCGGCGCGTATCGTCGGCGAAGTGCTGGGCAAGTATCACCCGCACGGCGATTCGGCGGTCTACGAGTCAATGGCGCGCATGGCGCAGGATTTTTCGCTACGCTATATGTTGGTAGACGGTCAGGGCAACTTCGGCTCCATCGACGGCGATGCGCCCGCCGCTATGCGCTATACCGAAGCGCGGCTCAACCGTATGGCAGAGGAAATGCTGGCCGACATCGAGAAAAACACCGTCAACTTCGGCCCCAACTTCGACGACTCGCTGCAAGAACCGCTCGTCCTGCCAGCACGCCTGCCCAACCTGCTGCTCAACGGCTCCTCGGGCATCGCCGTCGGCATGGCGACCAATATCCCGCCCCACAACCTGCGCGAACTGGCCGCCGCCATCTCGTTCCTGATTGAGAATTACGAAAACATCGAAGACATCCAGGTCGAAAAACTGATGGAGTTTATCAGCGGCCCCGATTTTCCCACCGGCGGCATCATTATCGGGCGCGAGGGCATTCTCCACGCTTACACCACCGGCAAAGGACGGCTCGTGCTGCGCGGCATGGCCGCCATCGAAGAGATGAAGGGCGGGCGGCACCAGATTGTCATCACCGAGATTCCCTACCAGGTCAACAAAACCAGCCTGCTCGAGCGGATTGCCGAACTGGTACGCGAGGACAAAATCGACCAGATTTCGGACCTGCGCGACGAGAGCGACCAACGCGGCATGAGCATCGTCATCGAACTGAAACGCGGCGCGCAGCCCAAAAAAGTGCTCAACCAACTCTACAAATACACCACGCTCCAATCGACCTTTGGCGCGCAGTTACTGGCCCTGGTCGATGGCGAGCCGCGCACCCTGACACTCAAACGCTGCCTGCAAATTTTCATCGACCATCGCGTGGAAGTCATCACCCGCCGCGCGCAGTTCGAACTGGACAAGGCCCGCGCCCGCGCCCACATCCTGGACGGCCTGCTGATTGCGCTTGCCAATCTCGACGACGTTATCCAAACCATCCGCCAGGCCGCCGATGCCGATGACGCCAAAGAGAAACTGGTCAAACGCTTCAAATTGACCGAAATCCAGGCCCAGGCCATCCTCGATATGCAGTTGCGCCGCCTGGCCGCGCTCGAACGCTGGAAAATCGAGGAGGAAGCCCGCCAGGTACGCGAACAAATTGCCTATCTCGAAGACTTGCTGGCGCATCCCAAGAAAATCCTGGCACTCATCCAGGCCGACATGCAGGAAATCGCCGAAAAATACGGCGACGAGCGCCGCACGCGCATCGCCGGAGAAGCCAAAGAAGAATTGCGCGAAGAAGACCTGGTGCAGGACGAAGCCGTGCTGATTACCCTGACGGGGCGCGGGTACATCAAGCGCACCAGCGCGGCCGCCTATAAATCGCAGGGAATCGGCGGGAAGGGCGTCACCGGGCATACGACCAAAGAAGAAGACGAAATCCAGTTCATTTTCCCGGCCCGTACGCTCCAGACGGTTTTATTCTTCTCGTCGAAGGGCAAGGTTTACAGCGAGAAGGTCTACCAAATCCCCGACGCCGACCGCACCGGGAAGGGTATCTCCATCTACAACGTTCTCTCGCTCGAAGCGAACGAGAAAATCACCGCCGCGCTGTCAGTTGCCAGTTTCAACTCACACGGCTATTGCGTCCTGGCTACCACCGCCGGGAAAATCAAGCGCGTCGATTTGGGAGAATTTGCCGCCGTGCGTCCCTCCGGGCTGATTGCAATGACGCTCGAAAACGGAGATGAACTCGGCTGGGCGCGCCTGACCAGCGGCGAGGACGAAATCCTGCTCGTGACCAGCGGCGGACAGGCCTTGCGCTTCGCCGAAGAAGAAGTGCGTTCGATGGGGCGGGCCGCTGCCGGTGTGCAGGGTATCCGCCTGGGCAAGGGCGACAAAGTGACCAGCATGGAAATCGTCGAACCGGGCGGCTCACTGCTGGTCGTGACCGACGAAGGCTACGGCAAGCGCACGCCGCTCAAAGACTATTCCGCCAAGGGGCGCGCCACAGGCGGCATCGCCACCATCGACCAGAAAGCGCTCGGCGTAATTGGAAAAATTGCCTCAGCGCGCGTCGTCCAGCCCGCCGATGACATCACCGTGATTTCGACCAACGGTATCGTTTTGCGACTGAAAGTGAAAGACATCAAGGAAGCCGGGCGCGCTACGCGGGGGGTGCGCCTGATGAAACCGCAGGCCGGCGACAGCATCGCCGCGATTGCCCGCATCGCCAACGCCGACCTGAAAGCGGTCGGCGTGAACGGAAATGGGGACGGGAAACCAGTCGAGAAGGAACAGCCGAACCTGCTTTAAGAGCCTGTTGAAAACCCCCTCCCCTGACCCTCCCCCAACGGAGGCGAAAGCTGGTAAAACTGGGGCATACTTGAATGCAGGAGCGTCAGATGTTAGGAAAACGCAGCCCACAAACCAGCCTGTTCGAGGCGATCGGTTTGCCGCACCGCGTC
>DAOUAZ010000336.1:0-6763 GCA_034432975.1 Anaerolineales bacterium
CTGGGGCGATATCCGCGACGCCAGCCTGGTCAGGCAGGTTGCGCGAGGGCAGGAAGTCATCCTGCACCTGGCGGCAATTATTCCCCCGGCCAGTGATGAAAACCCCGATTTAACCCGCTCGGTCAACATCGAAGGCACGCGCAACCTGCTGGAGGCAGCCAAAGCCCAGGAAACCCCGCCCCGCTTTTTTTACGCATCTACTTTCGACCTGTTTGGACGCACCCAAACCCTGCCCCCGCCGCGCCGGGCCGATGACCCGATTGAAATTTCCGATATATATACCGAAACCAAAGCAGCCGGGGAAGGCCTGGTGCGCGAATCGGGCCTGCCCTACCTGATTTTCCGCTTCAGCGACATGCCGTTGATTGCCCTGCGCGATGCCCACCCCATCATGTTCGAAATCGGGCTGGACAACCGCATGGAAACCATGCACCCCGCCGATGGCGCGCTGGCCGTTGTCAATGCCATCTCCCATCCCGAACTGTGGACGGGGCGGCTGCTGCTGGCAGGCGGCGGTAAGGAACATGGCTGCCAGATTACTTACCGTGAGTTCTTCAGTAAACTCCTGACAGCCATGGGAATCGGCATGTTGCCGGAAGAAGCCTTCTCGAAAAAAGAATATGTGACCGACTGGCTGGACACCGAAGAAAGCCAGCGCCTGCTCCAATACCAGCGCCATACCTTCGATGAAATTGTGGCCGAAGTTGCCGCCCTGCTGGGTTGGAAGCGCTTGTTTGTGCCGTTGGCGCGGCCTTTCGCGCGCCGCTCCATCCTGAAACTTTCCCCCTATTGGAAAAAATGAGCAAGGGGACCGCCATGAAAAAAGCAGACCGCGATGCGCTGGTTATTTTTCCCGTTCTCATCCTGATTGGGTTGGCGTTGGCCTGGGCCGGCAGCCAGGGCGGGGCCATTGCCTTTGGCCTGCCGTTATTTGGCCTGGCGGTGGGGCTGGCCTATCTCATCCAGTGGATTGTGTTTATTCCTTCCTTCTTGCGCCAGACCGAGAAATTTTTCGACCTGACCGGCAGCCTGACTTACATCTCCGTCACCTTTCTGATATTTTTTCTCAGCCCGGTCAAGGACGCGCGTTCGTTCCTGCTGCTGGCCCTGGTGCTTATCTGGGCCATTCGGTTGGGAACTTTCCTGTTTCGCCGCATCCACAAAGCCGGCAAGGATGACCGTTTCGACGACCTGAAACCGTCCTTTTTTCGCTTCCTGAACGTTTGGACCATCCAGGGGCTGTGGGTTTCGTTCACCGCCGCTGCGGCCTGGGTGGCGATGGCCTCCGCAAACCGGGCCGCGCTGGATGGTTTCGCATGGGTTGGCTTGCTGGTTTGGGTGGCAGGGTTTGTCATCGAAGTCGTCGCTGACGCGCAGAAAAGCCGCTTCAACGCCGACCCGGCCAATAAGGGCAAATTCATCCAGAGCGGATTGTGGAGCCGTTCGCGGCATCCCAACTATTTTGGCGAAATCCTGCTCTGGCTTGGGGTGGCGATTATCGCCCTGCCGGTTTTACAGGGCTGGCAGTGGGTAGCGCTGATTTCACCGGTCTTTGTTACCGTGTTGTTGACGCGCGTCAGCGGCATCCCGCTCTTGGAGCAGAAAGCCGATAAAAAATGGGGCGGCCAGCCGGGCTATGAAGAATACAAACAGAAAACGCCAGTGCTGATTCCGCGGCTATGGCGATGAAATCAGTGGGCAAGCGGCGTTTTGGAGCAGATAATTAATATCATTTTGATAATTTTCATCCAAATTAATGTTATACTTTTCCTGTTCACATCCATAACGCGGCACTTACCCCGCGTAAGATTTCAACACTCAGAGGAAACTCTATGACCACTTGCACCTCCTCCGCAGAATGGAAAGGCACGCTCAAAGAAGGCGCCGGGACGATGAAACTCGCCAGCGGCGCGTATGAAGGCCCCTACACGTTTGCCTCGCGCTTCGAGAGCGGCCCCGGCACCAATCCTGAAGAACTCATCGGCGCGGCGCACGCCGGATGTTTCTCGATGTTCCTTTCGGCCCTGCTTAGCAAAGAAGGCTTCACACCGACCCGCATCGCCACCACCGCCACCGTTCACCTGACCGAAGGCCCCACCATCAGCCTGATAGAACTTAACTGCGAGGCTGAAGTGCCGGGGCTGAGCGAGGATGTCTTCCAGGAGAAGGCTGCCGCCGCCAAAGCAGGCTGCCCGGTCTCGAAAGTCCTGGCCGGGGCCGAGATTAAGTTGACCGCAAAACTCGTTTCATAATCCTGATCCTGCGATTCAGAAAATAAAGCGCCCCGCGCAAGCGGGGCGTTGTTTTCATACAAAACGGCTTTCATTTGTTGTTATTCCCTCTGCCGTTGTCCTTGCCTTTGTCCTTATTATCAGGGCGATTGCCTTTGCCGGGAGTTTTCTCATTCTTGGCTTTGTCATCCGGCTTTCCTTTGACTTTTTCATTGGCATTCGCGCCGTTGCTTTTGCCTTTCAGCTGGACTTCGCCCGGGTTGTTCGCGTGACCAGACATGATTCCACCCAGGTTGTTTTTGGGATTCTTAAGCGCAATGACCGTTTTCACGAGTTGTCCCCAGTTCGAGGCAGTTGTGCCGTCGGGCAGGACGATGGAACTGAAATCGCCGTTTTTCTTGGCATCGAGAATATCGCCGCACAGCGAAGCATCACCGGCCAACTGGTAGGACATGAAACAGGCCTGGGCAATCACCCCAAACCCGGAGCCATCCTGGTGGAATCCCATCACGGTTTCGTAGTCCAGGCCAAAGAAGTCGGCCATCGCTTTAGCCACCGGATGTCCCACCGTTGGCTCGGACGGGGGCAGGATTTGTCCCGGCTCGATGGTGACATCACTGCCGATTGCCTCTTCGTTGACGGTTACCGCGCCCGTCTCAGGGTCGATGACGACCAGTCCCAGCGCAGCCGCATCCTCCAATCTGAGCGTAACGGTCTGTGAAACGCCATTTGCATCGACCAGTGTCACATCCACTGTGATGCCGGCGGCCGGGTCTGTGTTTACGACAATTTCAGTCACCGCGCCGCTCAGCGGTGTAGACTCTTGGGCCGTGCGCGCAGCGAAAGCCGCTTGGGTTGGCGTAAGCACCGTTCCCAGGCCAAAAAGCAGGACAAACAGGATTTGTAGAATGGTTTTCACCGTCAAGTCTCCTTATTGAAACTTCTTTCTGCAGTATAGTTACTTAATCACCAATCTCAATAGTACTCTCCTGTTAAAAATCGCCACCCAACAATTTTGTAATCGATATTATACGCAAATGATTGCCTGCCCATTTGTCTGGCCCAAAGCCACCCGTTTCGGTGATGCGGGGGTGAAAGGATGGAGGAGCATTCTTTAAAATTAAAATGCTTCTATTAGTTCAAAAATAATCGCCGCGATAATCGATTTTGACCGGTTGCGCTTACGGAGCCCGCAACTCCCTCAGCCGGATGACAATCGCAGTCACAATCACCGCAAAAATCAGGATTCCCAAAAACGCAATCCCGTTGGTATCGACGGCCGGGCCGGTCACGGGGATGGGCGTCTCGACAGTGGGGGTGGAAGTTACGTCCTGGAGCAGGGGAGCGGGCAGGCTCGAAGCGGCATTAATCAAAACCAGCGCGCCCAGCGCGAAAACGAAGGTCAGCGAGTACAGTTTGGGTTTCATGGGGATTTCACTATAACGGGTGATGAAGTTTCACCCTAGTATAACATGCCTGCAAATCAGGCCATTCTTATCAAATATTAAGATGTCTTGTATAATCCTTATGGGTTGGGATGTTTCACACAATCTGAGGAGAGATGCCCAAATGCGAAATTCCCTTCGCTTTTTTTTCCTTTTGACCGCCCTGCTGTTTGTGGGGATAAGCGCAGCCAACGCGCGCGGGTTCCAGGTTTCCGCCGCTGACGACATTACCAGCGGCGCGCTGCTATATGACAAATGGTACGCCGCGCTCGGCCAGCCCGCGCCGCAGGGAAACATGCCGCTCTGGAACGCGCAGGCAACCAACTCCCGCTCCGGTCCCGATACCTGGCGCTGCGTCGAATGTCACGGCTGGGACTATAAAGGTAAGGACGGCGCGTATGGAAGCGGTTCGCACTACACCGGCTTCCCCGGCGTCTTTGGCACGCAGGCTGATGTGGTTGCTGCGCTGAAAGGCGCGACCGACCCCGGACATGATTTCTCGGCCTATCTGGATGACGCCAGCCTGAACCAACTGGCCGTTTTCATCACGAGCGGGCTGATAGATGACTCCCAATATATCGACACCGTCACCCTGAAAACGAAGGGCGGCGACCCGGCCCAGGGCAAGGCGCTCTACGACGGAAACTGCGCCAGTTGTCACGGCGCAGACGGCGCGAAAATCATCTTCCGCACGGAGGGCATCAACGAGACTCTCGGCGCAGTCGCCAGCCGCGACCCTTACCGCTTCCTGCACCGCACCCGCTTCGGCGTAGCCGGGACCCAAATGCCGATAGGCCGCGACCTGGGCTGGACGCCCGAAGATGGCGTGGATGTGCTGGCCTATGTCCAGACCCTGCCGACCGGGGGCGAGCAGCAGCAGCCTGCTAACGTGGGCGAAGGTTCTGGCGCGTCTCCGCAGGTCGGTGGGCCACCCCCTGGCCTGGCGGGCGGCATCCTGACCGGCCTGCTGGCCTTCCTGGGCGCTTTCGGTGTCAGCGCCTTTTTCCTGTTTGGGCTGGTGGTGCTGGGATTCCTGGTTGTTTGGGCATTGCGTAAGAGAAAATAGATTATGGAGTCAAACGGCTTGCCGTTTGGCCGCAAAATCGGGAGATTTTGGAGTCCGGTTTCGATGAGAGATGTATGGCTTCAAGCGGCTTGCCGCTTGAAGCCCGGTTTCGAGGAGAGAATCGATGCAGAGAGTGTTCGAACTACTGAAGCGGAAGGAAATCCAACTGCTCCTGTTGATTGCCGTGATGGTCGTCATCAGCGGCGGGGCGTGGGCCTTGTACCAGACCCAGATTCCGCCGGAGCAGCCCATCCTGTTCCCTCACGATATTCACGTCCAGTTTGGGGTTCAGTGCCTGTACTGTCACCCCGGCGCGCAGCGCCAGGCCTCGGCGGGTTTGCCCACCCAGCAGAAGTGTTGGGCCTGTCACGGACAGTTGAAAAAATACTGGGACCCGGCCAACCCTGTGCCGCTTACCCAATGGCCGCCTGAATTGCAAAAACTGGCCGGGTATGTGGAGCGGAACGAGCCGATTCCGTGGGTGCCGGTCTATATCGTTCCCGACCATGCGCATTTCAACCATCGTCCGCACATTGCCGCCGGGTTTGCCTGCGAGCAGTGTCATGGCGATATGAGCAAGCAGAAGGTCGCCGAGTTGCAGCAGACGGTCAACATGGGCTGGTGCATCACCTGTCACCAGCAGAACTCGGTCGATGACCCGGAGAAGCGCATCAAGTTGATTGATTGCGGGACGTGTCACTATTAGTAACAGGAGCGCATTGAATGACAGATAAACTTTCCCGGCGCGATTTTTTGAAAGTGATTGGCACGGGCGCGGCAGTGACAACGGTGCTGACGGGCTGCGGCCCGGCTTCCCGCTATGTGACGCGCGAGCCGTATACCAAGATGCCGGAATATAACTACAACGGGCAAAGCACCTACTACGC
This sequence comes from Anaerolineales bacterium, assembly GCA_034432975.1. Classification (GTDB taxonomy): domain Bacteria; phylum Chloroflexota; class Anaerolineae; order Anaerolineales; family Villigracilaceae; genus UBA5195. Next base: position 5,630 of record DAOUAZ010000336.1, read on the forward strand.
CACCACATGCCGTGAGTGCGCGGCGGGCTGCGGGCTGGTCGTCCGAACCATGCAGGGGCGCGCCATCAAAACCGAAGGCAGCCAGTACAACCCGGTCAACCTGGGCAAGACCTGCGCGCGCGGACAGGCGACCCTGCATGGACTCTATAACCCCGACCGGGTCAAGAATCCTGTCCGCAACTCGCGCGGCGACAAAACCCTGACCGACACCGATTGGGATACCGCCATCGGGATTGTTTCTGCCGCCCTGAAAGACCCCGCTGGCGTCCAATTCCTGCTTGGGCTGGCCCCCGACCACCTGTTCGACCTGGTCAGCGACCTGTGCAAGTCGCTGGGCGCGCCCGCCCCCATCCGCTACGGGGCCTTGGGCATGTTCGAGGCGCGCGTCACGTTGGGAGAAGCCTCCCGCGCCGTGTTTGGCCGCCCCGATACGCTCTTTTTCGACCTGGCGAACGCCGACCTGACGATTTCGTTTGGCGCGAACTTCCTCGAGACGTGGGTTTCGCCGGTGGCTTATACGCGCGGCTATTCGAAAATGCGCCAGCAAAAGGCGCGCGGCCTGCTGGTGCAGTTGGAGCCGCGCCTGAGCCAGACCGCCGCCAAAGCAGACGCCTGGCACGCCATCAAACCCGGCACGGAAGGGCTGGTCGCCGCCGCGCTGGGCAAACTATACGCCGAGGAGAAATTCGGGATTGCGCCCGCCGCCTTCGAAGCGGTGGATGCGCAGGCCGCTGCCGAGGCTGCCGGGCTGGAACTGGAAGCCCTGGAAAAACTGGCCTTCCTGCTCGCGAAAGCCGAGCGCCCGCTGGTCATTCCCGGCGGGGCAGCCCTGGCGCGCGAAAACGGCCTGGAGACGGCCAAAGCGATTTTGGCGCTGAATGCCCTGTTGGGCAACCCCGGCAAACCGGGCGGGGTATATCACACCCCGGCCTCCCCGTTGGGCGAGGAATATCGCCGCCCGGCTTCGATGAAGGAAATGGGCGAACTGGTGGAACGGATGAATGCCGGAAGCGTCAAAACGCTGTTCGTGCATGGCGTCAACCCGGTCTTTGAATTGCCCAAATCGCTCGGCTTCGAGGCCGCGCTCGCCAGCGTGCCGACCGTCATCTCGTTTGCCACCTTCCCCGATGAGAC
>DAOUAZ010000337.1:0-2465 GCA_034432975.1 Anaerolineales bacterium
GCGAGGCGCCGAGCGCCTGCCCCACTTCGCGGATGGCGGTTTGCAGGACTTCTTCCATGCTTGCCGCGCGCTGAATCTTTTGGGCGATGAGGTTGGCTTTCGATTCCAGTTCGGCCTGGGCGCGCGATTGCTGGTAGGCGCGGGCGTTTTGCAGCGAGATGGCGACCTGGCTGGCCAGTGATTGCAAGAGGATGATGTCATTTTCGCCCAGCCCGTCGATGATATTTTGCTGCACATCCAACACGCCCAGCACCCGGCTGCCAATGGAAATCGGCACGGCTGCTTCGGATTTGGTATCGGGCAGCAAGGGGTTGGGCAGCCAGCCGATAGACTGGGTCACATCTTCCACCAGCACCGGCCCGTTGGTTTCGGCGGCGCGCCCGACCAGGCCGCGCCCCCTGGGGATGCTGTGCCCGCTGGCAAGCATGGCCGCGCCGGCTTCCCCCGTGCCGCCTGCCATCACCAGGTTTTCGTTCTGCTCATCGAAGAAGTAAATGTGGGCATGGTAGTACCCAAACGCGGCCTGCACTTGTTCCACCACATCCACAGCCAACTGGCGGGGGCTGGTGGCGGCAGACAGGCGGCGGCTGACTTCGAGGGAGGTTTCAAGGGCGCGTGTTCGGTCGGCAACGCGCTGTTCGAGTGAACTCACCAGGTCGCGCAAACGCCGCGCCATGGTGTTGAAAGTTTCAGCCAATTGGGCCACTTCCGCTGCGCCGGAAACATCGGCTTTGGCGCTCAAGTCGCCCCCTGCCAATTGGGTCGCAACATGCGAGAGGTTGACCAGGGGGGCTGCCAGGTACCGCGCTAAAACTACACCCCCGCCTCCGGCCAGCACTGCGAAGGCCAGGATCGCGGCAATAGATGCAATCAGGAAGGTAACGATGCCTTGATTGGCCTCGGAGGTTGGCAATTCTGTCACCACTGCCCATTGCGGCTGGCCGAGAGGAACATACGTTCCTATGACGGTCTCTTCCAAGAGACCTGGATAAGATTCGACTTCCTGAGTGATATCACTCTCGGCATCTGGGTTTTTGATAAACTCGGCGACTTCAAAGATTTGGCCCACATTCTCGCCGCGCAGCACACGGGATGTGTCGCGGAAAGCAATCAGGTTGCCCTGGTTGTCTACTACATACACGTAGCCTGTTTCGCCAACCTGGAGTTGGTCAACCAGGTTCCACATGAACTTCAGGCTGAGTTCTGCTGCCAAGATACCCTGGAAATCGCCGAATACATTTTGGACAGGCACGGCAATGACTACGAGGGGTTCGCTGGTAGCATCATCGAAATAGACCGGACTGATATACCGCTGACCGGACTTAGGCAGGCTAACCAGGGCTTCTTCCTGGAGTTTTTCTTCGAATTGCGGAGATAATGCGGCCGAAAGCCGGGAAGCATTTGCCAATTGGCGGCCAGTTGTGTTGAGCAAGGTTGTTTGGCGGAAAGCCGGTTGTAACCCAGATAGACTTTCAAGGAGTTCCCGCCGGGCGCTTTGTTCCGCTGTGACTGGATTGGACACTTCGACCGCAGTTTCCAAAGCGCTGAATTTTTCCTGGATGGAACCCGACACCGTTTTGCTGGCATTCAGCGCGACGAGTTCCAGGTTGGCAGCCGTTTCCCTTTGAAGGCTTCGATAATTGGCAAAAATTGCCAGGCTGCCGATAACCACCAAAGATACCGCGCTCAATGTAAAAAACGCAATGGCGAGTGTCACGGTCAAACTTCGTGCAGGTCGGGTTCTATTTTGGTTAGAATTCATTGTCATTTCAATTCTCCAGGAAGCAGGCCGGGTTCTTACCGTAGCGATAAAACTTAGCGAATAACCTGGCTGGCTTGCTTCAGTAAGCCTTCAGGAACAGTCAGGCCAAATTTTTGGGCTGCGGTGAAATCTATCTGGATGAAGTTTTCTGGCGTGGCAGCCGGGATGGTGCCGGCTTGCGTGCCTTTGAGCACTTTATCGGCGAGAGGCGCTGCCAGCCTGCCACATTCATCGAAACTCACGTTGACGCCAAAGACAGAACTATACCCATCGATGGAGTTATAAACACCCCCGAAGGGAATATTCTCCGCGTAAGCAAATTTTGCTACCGCCAGGAATGTATCGGGCAGGGTGGCTATCGGTTCCACCAGGAACATAATTGCATCCATGCCAACATCATCTTTGGCGGAGCGCGCAGTGAGTTCGGCTTGAATCTCTGCGGGGCTATCGGCAGGGAATTCAATCAGGGTAACTCCCGCGGCTTTGGCTAAGGGGGCAAGCGCATCCAATTGGGGGGCGACGATGGGGTACCCTCGCTGATAGGGAAGCCAAATTCGTTTGGCCTGGGGAGCAACTTCACGCAAAATCTCGAATCGCTTGATGGTAATATCGATTCCAGGGAAACGCACGCCGGTAATGTTGCCTCCCGGTTGTCGCACGCTATCGATAATTCCCATGCCTTCGGTGAAAGCAAAAGTAAATA
>DAOUAZ010000338.1:0-2208 GCA_034432975.1 Anaerolineales bacterium
TCTACATCTTCCCTTGCCCAATCGGCCTGGGTTTTCTCCAGCGGGGTGGGAGCATATTCTATCGTTTTGCTGTCGCGCAGGGCTAACTCCCTGGTTTCAGGGTCGCCTGCATCCCACAGGGCAAAGTTAATCCCAATCCCATCGGGGCGGGCAACGGTAGATTGCATTTCCCGCCCGGCGGAATCTTTCATCATGGTAAACCCCTCATAAAGGGCGCCTTTTTCGATGCGGTAACATTCCTCCATAATGCGGATGCCATCAGGAGTGTACAGAAATCTATTCATTTGCGCTGGCGGCACGTCAGGAAGCTGCGCCGGGTCATTTCCTGGAATCTGGTATTCATAAACCCGCGTGCAAAGCCACCCATCCTGCGCCGTCAGATAAGCACGGTTTTTTTGAGAAAGTTCCGTAAGTATCTTCTTGATTTCTTCGGGGTCTGTCAAAGGCTTCTCTTCGCTGGCTGTCAACGAAGCCAGCAGAGATTCTGGCGTTGGGGGCAGCAATTCGATGGTGTGAGCAGGTGTTGTAGTCGGTTCCGCGGCCTGCAAAGCCGTTACCGATTTTGGTTCTACGGCCCGGTTGACTGACTTGAAATAGGTTGCCAGCCCCAGGCCAAGGCCAAGACTTGTCAGAAACAAACCAACATAGAGAATACGTCTTTGCATGTTTTTCACTCCTTTGTCTGCTTTTTGCGCGTGACCGGCATCTTACCAGCCATTCCCCTGCCTGTGACTGTAGAACTCTACAGTTTTATGTAGTTCACTACTGCATGGCGGTCGTGGCCCCCAAGGTGACGAAGTTCAGAAAGCAGTTCGTGGAGCGGTTGAAGAAATAGAATTCCGAAAATTAGAAAGGGATGGACTGTAGAAGTCCATCCCTTTTTGCGTTTGTTGGTCAGGCGATATGGGCAACGAGGGGCCGATTTTGCGGCGTTATGACACCCAGGACATCACTCCCGCGATAGAAGATTAGGCATCTCCCGAATGCTTCTGTTCTGCGACAAAATATAGCGGGGCTTTGCGCAGGGCGGACAGGGCATAGTCCCACAGCGCAGCGGATTCGATGAGCCAGGCTTCGGCCTCCAGCACGGGACCGTGTTTCAGCGCGGAGGGCGGCAGGATGTCCTGCGCGCGCTCGTAGCGCTGCTCCCAGCCTTCGAAGCCGTGCGGGGTGTAGGTTTTGACCAGGTCAGTCCCATCTTCGCGGACAAGGGTATAGTCGATTGGCTGGCTGTACAGGTAGGGCGGCTCGACCAATTCCTCGATGGCGTGCATGGAGGTGTTCGGTTCCAGCCCGCAGCCGAGCATCAGGATTTGCCCTTCGTGATGCGGCAACCTGTGGAAGGGCGAATGCGGCCCGCAGGGGGTTGCGTCTTCGATGTGCGCGGCGAGCAAGGCTTCGGCCAGCGGCCCAACGGCGCAGACCGAGTGGGTTGGATGAATACTGCGCTTCGTTCCGGCGCGTTTGCGGAAGGTTTCGGGAATGACGCCGACGTTGGATGGGGTATTTTTGACATCGAAGACCGGGTTCTCGCGGGTGACATGCTCGTAACTGAGGGCCGGCATGAGCAGGGTTCCGTCCGCGCCCAGGGCGGCGAGCAAGCCCTGGATGACCGTCTCTGCCCCGCCGGGGACCTGCCCCAGCGCGCGCAGCGAGGCGTGAACCATCAAGACACCGCCGGGGCGGACGCCAAGAGTGAGTAAGTCGGTTTGGAGTTTTTGCAGGAGGCTCATGATTGGGGGATTTGGAGAATGGGGAAAAGGATTGTAAAATAAGGCGGGCGTGTTTGATTTTAACCCATCGCCGCTTTCATCCACCCAAAGAGGGGTGAGCCTGTGTCGGGTAATTCGTACTTGAATCGTCGCTTGCACAATTAAGTTACAAAAGAATATTGCGCCTTGTGAGATTATCATTTTCCTCCGAAAAGCAGGCAGAGAATACAGCACACGGGCTGGAGAACAAGTCAGTTATACTTGTTCCATAAGGTATAAGCTAGGATTAACCCATGACCACTGACCTCACCTTTATTACCAATGAAAATGGACAAAGCCTGAAAGACCGGTTCAATGTCTTAATCAAAGACTCGCGTTTCTTTGATGTATTGTCGGGATATTTTTACACCAGCGGGTTTTATGCAATTTATAAATCGCTTGAAAATACCGAGAAGGTCAGAATTTTGGTGGGAATCAGTACGGATAAAAAAGCCTT
>DAOUAZ010000339.1:0-4104 GCA_034432975.1 Anaerolineales bacterium
TTCAAGAGTTGAAGAAAAAACCGATTGACAATCACATCGCCTTTGAATTCTTCGTTCCGCCTTCAAAGGATCAATTAGAGGGGATTGCCGGGGGGGAGGGGGGCGGACGTGGGTTCCATTTTTTACGATTGCTCCTCTATAGATTTGGATTATACGCCGGCCCGGGCGCGCCGCCACAGCCAATAAAGGAACAAGGCGGTGGCGAGAACCACGATGCAGGCGATGATGACAGGCAGGACGATTGCCATGATGGAGGTGATGGTCGAAACGATGTCTTCCAGGATGCTGACCGGCACATTGCCCGCGCCGCCGGTGGTGGCAGTGACCGCCGGGCGCACCAAACCGGCTTTGGCGGCGTGAACGCCCCCGGCCACCAGCAGCCCGCAGACCAGCGAGACGAACGGGCTGACATCGGTCAGCACCCGGGCCGCGGCGGCAAAGGCGATGGCCCCGGCAGTGGGACGGATGAAGGTCTGGATGATGTCGTTGATGTGGTTGACGGCGGGGACTTTATCGGCCAGGAACTCGATGATGATCAGCACGCCCAGCACGATGAGTATCCAGGGGTTGGCGAGCAGGTCGAAGGGCGAGGCCAGTTTGAAGGCCTGCGGGAAGAAGCGCGCAATCATCCCGATGGTGAAGAGGGGAATGTACGCATTCAGCCCGGCGCTGGCCGAAAGACCGAAGGCAGAGAAAATTCCCAGTAAGAGTTCCATAGTTGAATTATATACGCGGATTGGGCAAAAAGGTTAAGCGAGTTTGAACGTTGTGGTTTCCGTCGTTACCGTTGTGGTAAAAACAGGGGTCAGGCTGTCTGGAATGCTTGTATTCGCCGCGGGAATCCTGTACAATCTTGTTAGAAGCAAGGCTGGCCCCTCTTCCAACCCAGAAGGGAGCATCACAATGGATATGATTAAAGTCTCAGCCAACTCCCGTACTTCCGCAGTGGCCGGTGCGATTGCCGGCGTGGTCCGCGAACACAAACGCGCCGAAGTGCAGGCCATTGGCGCGGGCGCGGTCAACCAGGCCGTCAAAGCGCTTGTGCTTGCCAGGGAATACCTGGAAGGCGATGGTATCCATGTCGTCTGCGTCCCCGAATTCGTGGATGTAGATATCGACGGGAAGGTGCGCACCGCCATTAAAATAGTCGTCGAACCACGCTAAATCCCTGCTTTGCCTCCCTTGCTCTGGCCGGGACGCCGCTCCCGGTTTTTCTTCGTGGAAGCCTGATGACGCTGCCCTCCACCCCCTCCCTGCTGCCGCGCCCAGACCGCAAGGCCTGGTTTCGCCGTTTAACGACCGGGCTGGCGCTTTCTTTCCTGGCCCTGTGCGGGCTGGCCGCCCTGCTCGTCCCGTCTGTTGGGGCGAGACCGGCAGCATTGGGAACGCAAAGAATTATTATCAATGAAATCGCATGGTCAGGAACACAAGCAAACCCAAACGCGGAATGGATTGAATTGTACAATCCAGGCCCGACAGACGTAGACTTAACAAATTGGATATTGCGTTCTACAGATGGAACACCCAACATCACCCTTACATCTACATCTTTTCTTACAAGTAACATTATTCCCGCTTATGGTTATTTTTTGCTTGAACGAACCGCAAACACCACTGTCAATAATATTCAAGCTGACTATATATATACTGGCGCATTGAACGACGCGGGGGAAGTATTGGAGTTATTGGATAACTTTGGAACTCTCATTGATACTGCTAATTTTGGTGGTAGCGCTTGGCCTGCTGGTACTGTCGCTACTCGTTGCAGCATGGAGCGAATTGGCCCATTATTGGACGTACCATCATCGTGGACACCTTCAACGATAACTAGTATTGGCTTTGACGCTGGTGGCAATGCTATCTGTGGCTCTCCTAGATCTCAAAATTCGCAGTTTATTCTGCCTACCATCACTCCAACCCCAACGCAAACCGCCACCCCTACCGCCACGCAGCAATGGCTGCGGCGCGTCATCATCAACGAAGTCGCCTGGGGCGGCACGCAGGCCGATGACACCCTGGCGCAGTGGGTTGAGATCTACAACCCCGGCGCCGACCTCGACCTGACCGGCCTGTACCTGCGTATCCCCGGCAAAGCCGACATTTTCCTCTCTGGCACGCTCCCGGCCAACGGTTACTATCTCATCGAACGCAACGAAGCCGATACCAGCGCGCCTGCCAGCCTGGTGGTGGCCTTCCCCTTCCTCAACCCAGCGGGGGACAGCATCTTTTTGTATGCCCCTGGCGGTAACTTGATTGACTCTGCCAACGCCAACGGCGGCCCCTGGCCGGCCGGCAGCCGCTTTTTCTCTTATACCAGCATGGAGCGTATCGGCCCGCCGTATAGCGATGATAGCGATTCCGCCTGGCTGAACTTTTTTGGGACGCCCTATGCCCTTGACCGACTTGGAAACCTGATTAACGGTTCGCCGGGCGGCCCGAATTCGGTTGGGGCAACCAGCACGCCCACGTTGACCCCAACCCATACGTTGACGGCTACCGTCACTCCCACCAGTACCGTCACTCCCACCAGTACCGTCACCCCAACCCGCACCATCACCTCTACGCCCGGCGCGAGCATGGCGATTGTCATCAACGAGGTGGCCTGGGGCGGCACGGCGGCCAATTCCAACCATGAATGGATTGAGTTATACAATCCCGGCACGACTGCGGTCAACATCACCGGCTGGCGGTTGGCAACCACCGATAATTCTCTGTCCATCACGCTCAATGGCACGATTCCTGCCGGGGGCTACTTCCTGCTCGAACGCACTACCGATACAACCGTTTCAGACATCAGCGCCGACCAGATTTACACCGGCGCGCTGTCCAACGATGGCCGCGTGCTGCGGTTGCTTTCGCCTTCCGGCCAGGTGATTGATGCAGCCAACGGCAACGGCGGAGTCTGGCCGGCGGGCAGCGCCTCGCCTTCCTACTGCTCCATGGAACGGCGCGCTGTCGGCGGCGCCCCCGCGCAGGACAGCGATTTTTCCTGGATTACGAATACTGGCGTGTTGAAAAACGGCAAGGACGCCAACGGTAACGACATCTGCGGCACGCCCAAGAACATCAACTGGGCTTTTTATGTGACCCCTACCCCCACGCCGCAGCGAACAGCCACTCTTGCCCGAACTCCCACCCGCACCCGCACCCCCGTGACCAACCGGGCCACGCCCGAGCCGGTTGTGATCAACGAATTCCTGCCGCACGCCCGCAGCGACTATAACGGTGACGGCATCATCGACAGCGGCGATGAATTCATCGAACTCATCAACCTGGGCAGCGTGGCCGTCACCCTGAACAACTACCGGCTCGACGACCAGCAGGGCGACTCGAACCCCTACACCATCACCGGCGTCACCCTCCAGCCCGGCACGCGCATCGCCTTTTTTTCATCCGAGACCGGAATCCTGCTCAGCAACGGCGGCGACAGCGTGCGCCTGTTCAAACCCAGCGGGCAAATTGCCGACGCCTTCACCTACGGCGTGCTGAAAGAACTCGACCGCTCCTGGTGCCGCTATCCTGATGGCAAATTCATCGCCGCCAGGCAATCGAACTGGACCTTTGGCTGCCTGCCCTCGCCCGGCAAACCCAACGAACTCGCCACCACCGAGCATATCGGCATGGAAGAACTCCCGTTGATATGCCGTTCCCCGCGCCTGCCCTTTGGCATCTACCTGTCCGAATGCGACCGGCTCGGCCTGTGGAACTGGAACAGCGCCGAACCGCCGCCGCTCCTCCTGCCTCCCTGGCTGGAAGCAGAAGGCATGTTGTTTATCTTCGAATGAACGTCCCGAAAGGTACTCTCGCTCGCCTGTTTTGCGCGAATCAAACCTTCGGGACGTTTCTCTTGCCTTTTTGCCCATCCCTTTGTACAATTTCGCTATGATACAAACCATCCTGCTGGTCTTGCTGGCAATCTATACGGTCCTGGCGTTTGCGCTTGCCTTGTTCTACATGCGCCATCGCCGCCTGACTCGCGCCGAGTTTGCCCTTTGGGGAATGCTGGCCCTGCTCGTGCCGGTCTTTGGCCCGTTCTTTGTTATTGCTGCCCGCCCTGGGCCGAGGAAACGCCCATCGCGGCCTGGCAAAAGCGGCGGGTAGTCC
>DAOUAZ010000340.1:0-8923 GCA_034432975.1 Anaerolineales bacterium
TCATCGCCTGTTTGAGCGGTTTTTGTCGTTTTTTGAAAACCAGTGCCTGGCGGATTGTGTATCCGTTCTTGTTGCAATGCTCGCTTGCAGCCTACGTCATTTGCTATTTAGCGGAAACTAAAGTTAATTATTATAGCAGAATTACCGCTTCGGTTTTGGCACGCGCCGGGTGGTCGGTTCGATGACGGCCATCGGCAGGGTGAAGAAGAACAGGCTGCCCCTGCCGGGTTCACTTTCCACGCCGACTTCGCCGCCCAGTTTGTCGAGGATGCGCGCCACAATCGAGAGGCCGAGTCCGTGACCTTCGGCGCGCATCTGGTCGAGGCGGGTAAACTGCGTGAAGAGTTGCGATTGGTCGGCGAAGGCAATCCCCTTGCCGTTGTCGCGTACCCAAAAGCGGGCCATGCTGCGCCCGGAGGGGGATTTTTTATAATCAGCGTCGAAACCCAACTCCACGCGCGGCGGCGTTCCGCCGTATTTGACGGCGTTGCTGATGTAATTAATCCAGATTTCCTCTATCCAGGCTGCATAGCCGATGACGCGCGGCCAGGCCGAGGCCTCCGGCACAATGAGTTCTGCTTTCCCGTCGCTCAAAACTCCCCACAAGCGCTGCCTGGCCTGGCCGACAATGCTCGACATCTGGATGGGGCCAATCCGCACAGTCGCTTGGCGCACTGCCGAGAGCAGCATCAATTCTTGCAGGATGTTGTTCATTTTCAGGCTGGTTTTGACGATGGTTTGCAAGGCATCCCGCTGCTGTTCGCGAGGCAGCTGCACTTTTTGGTCGGCCAGCATGGTGGCAAAACCGGTGATAGTTGTCAGCGGGGTTTTCAGGTCATGCGCGACGGTTTCCGCGAACGAGTTCAGGTCGCGGATGAGTTGTTCCTTTTCCGAGCCGTTTTGCCCGGCGGATTGTTTCTTCAGGTACTCGTTTTGGGCTTCCTTGCGGATGAGTTCGATGTTCAGGTCTTCCACCCGCAAGAACAGGTCGAGCGCGAAGTATGCCAGGGGCGCCACCAGCAGGATAGGAATCAGGATGGCGGCAAAATAGGCCAGCGGCTGGATTCCCTGCCCGCCAAGCAGTTGTACCGCTGTGGTGATGAGAACGGACAGGCCGATACCTGCTGCCGTTAAAATGGCCGTGCTTCCCTCCAGGCCGAATTTGCGCAGCCACTTGCTCCAGTTCATCATGTTTTCCTCGTCGAATCGGTTATGTTTTGCAAAGCCAATTATACAGCCTGGGTTACTCATCCCATTCGCAAATAAAGGGCAATTCCAACGCCGGGATATCGTTCCACTGGAATGGCGTTTCAGAAAAAGCCAGGAAGCGTTCGGGGCGGCAGTCGGGTTCGCCGCAGTTGTTTGGTTCGCCCTCGGCCCAGTTGGCATAGGTCATCGGTTCGCCCGTCACCCAGACCCAGGCACCCTCCTCCTTCTCGTCGCTGGCCCCCAGCCAGGTGGCGGAGGAGATGGCGTAGACGAAACGATTCTCCGCCTCGTCGCTGATGGTGACGAGGTGCGCTCCCATCCCCCGGCAGTATTCGTGGGACGTGTGCCAACTGCGTTCCTGGTTCAGGAGCAGGTACCAGTGTCCATTGGCCGGGTTTTGCGCGCCCCGAAAGAGCGTCGCGGTGGGGATGGGGGTCAGGGTTGCGGTGGGAGCGGGGGTGGAGGTCGGCGGGGCCGGGGATGCGGTTTCGGTCGGCTGGATGGGCGGAAGCGACTCAACGACTTCCATAAATTTGCAAGCCGTGAGCAGGGCGGTCAAAAAGAGCAGCAGGATGGGAATGGTTATTTTAGGCGGCATCATGAGTCGAACTATTATAATTCCCAGAGAGCCAAAATTTCGGTGTATACTGGCACAAATTCAAACCTGGAGGCGCTATGAAACGTGCTGTCAGCATCAGCATTGGTTCATCGAAACGAGACAAAGCCGTAGAAATCACCCTGCTGGGCGAACGAGTCAGCATTGAGCGCATCGGCACGGACGGGGATATGGCCGTCGCCGCCCTGAAGTATAAAGAACTCGATGGATTGGTGGATGCTTTTGGCGTGGGCGGAGCCGACCTGGGCGTGATGGTGGAGGACAAATGGTATCCGCTCTATTCGGTCCAGCCGATGGTCCGATACATCAAAAAAACGCCGGTAGTGGATGGAACCGGGCTAAAAACAACGCTGGAGCGTCAGTCCGCGCCTTATCTCGACGCCCACATCAAGGAGTATATCGACCGGCTGGGGCGGCGGGCCTTTATCATGACCGGGGTCGACCGCTGGGGACTGACCCGCTCTTTCGTCGACGCCGGTTACGAATGCGTCTTTGGCGACCTGATGTTTTCGCTCGGAATCCCGATTTCCCTTCACACCGAGGGGCAGCTCAAAACGCTGGCCGCCTTGCTCATGCCCCTGGCCGGACGCCTGCCCTTCGAGTGGATTTACCCAACCGGCGCGAAGCAGGAAGAGCGCAAGCCCAAACACGCCGGCCTGTTCCAGCGGGCAACCGTCATCGCCGGGGACTGCCACTACATCAAACGCTATATGCCCGATGACATGCGCGGCAAGGTGGTCGTCACCAATACAACCACCCCGGAAGATGTTGAATTTTTCAGGCGTTCTGGCGTAAAATACCTGCTGACCACCACGCCCGTGCTGGAGGGTCGCTCTTTTGGCACGAATATGATGGAAGCCGCGCTGATTGCCGTCTCAGGCAAGGGGCGCGTCCTGACCCGCGAAGAATATACCGCCCTGCTCGACCAACTCGGTTTCCAGCCGCAGTTGCAAGAACTGAACTGATTGACGATTTCTGATTTACGATTTTCGATTTGGAGACTGCCATGAACGCTATTGTCATTGCCGGGGGTATCCCGCTCCCCGAGGACCCGCTTTATATCTACACCGAAGGCCGTTCCAAAGCCATGCTCGCTATTGCCGGAAAACCGATGGTTCAATGGGTGCTGGACGCGCTCTCGGCATCTCAAAAGGTAGACCATGTCATTATTATTGGCATGAACGAAAAAACGGGCGCCGCCTGCGCCAAACCCACCCATTACGTCCCCAACCAGGGCCGCATGTTAGCGAACATCGTCGCCGGGGTCGAAAAATCGCTCGAAATCAGTCCCGAAAAAGAATACGTCCTCGTCGTTTCTTCCGATATTCCCGGCCTGAAAGGGGAGATGGTCGATTGGCTGGTGGAGCAGGTGGAGCAAACCCCGGCGGATATTTACTATGGCGTCGTGCCGCGCGAAGTGATGGATAAACGCTATCCCAACTCCAAACGCACCTGGACCCGGCTCAAGGAAATGGAAGTATGCGGGGCCGACATCAACGCCTGTCACGTTAGCATGGCAACCGAGCATCTTGACTTGTGGGAAGACCTGATAGGCAATCGCAAGTCGCCGCTCAAGCAGATAATGAAATTGGGCTTGGATACGGTCTTCCTGCTGCTCCTGCGCAAACTCACCATCGAAGAGGTGGTGCAGCGCGCCTCGCAGCGGCTCGGCATCAGGGGCAAAGCCATCACCTGGCCCTGGGCCGAAGCCGGGATGGATGTGGACAAGCCCCACCAACTGGAATTGTTGCGCCAGGACATGGAGCAGTCCGTTGTTTAAGCGCCTTCTCGAACTCGACCGCGATTGGTCTTATGGCCTGCGGGTGGCTGAAAAACCCGGCCTGTTGCGCAACTTCGCCATGTTCCTGGCCCACTCCGGCGATTCATGGTTCTGGGGGCTGGCGATGGTCATTTTATGGTTCGCCGCCGACCTGTTCTGGAAGCGCTGGGCGGTTTACGAACTGTGGTGGATTTCGGTGCTGGCCGCGCTGGTAATGACCCTCAAATTCCTCATCAAGCGCCGCCGCCCAGAAGGGGAGTGGGGCGCGGTTTACCGCAACACCGACCCGCACTCCTTCCCATCCGGTCACGCTGCGCGCGCCTTCCTGATTGCCGTCCTGGCGACCCTGCTCGGTCCCGGATGGCTGGCCGTCGCCCTGTGGATTTGGGCCCCGCTGGTTTCGATTGCGCGCGTAGCGATGGGCGTCCACTACCTTTCAGACATCCTGGCTGGGGCCATTGTGGGGGTCGTCGTCGCGCTGGCAGGATATCCCGTCTCGCTGGCGATTTTCGATTGGATGAGCCAGAAGATGCTGCCGTTTTGGGGATTTGGGTTGTGGTGACAATAAAACGTCCCGAAGGTTGTTCTTATGCATTTTCCTGACGGACAGTCAGCCTTCGGGACGGTGGTTAGAACTCGAAACTCTCTCCCGGCTTAATCGGGTGGACTTTGGCGCCGGTCTCCGCTTCGACGCGCGCTGCCCAGGCGGCGGCATCCTGGTCGATTAATCCCCAGGTCCCGTAGTGGATGGGGACGACATGCTTCGGCGTGAGCAATTTCACCGCTCGCAGGGCATCCCCCGGTCCCATGGTGAAGTTGTCGCCGATGGGCAGCGCGGCCGCCTCCACTCCTTCCTCGCCGATGAGTTTCATATCGCCGAACAGGCCGGTATCGCCGGCCAGGTAAATCTTCTTGCCGTCGTTGGCGGTCAGTAAAAAGCCGGCCGGGTTGCCGCCGTAAGAGCCTTCGGGCAGGGCCGAGCCGTGCAGGGCCAGGGTCAGTTTCAGGTATCCAAACGGATACTTGAATCCGCCGCCCAGGTGCTGGGGATGGGTATTTTCCACGCCCTGCGCTGCCAGCCAGTTGCAGATTTCGAAATTGGAGATGACGGTTGCCCCGGTTCGTTTGGCGATGCTGACCGCGTCGCCGACGTGGTCGCCGTGTCCATGCGTGATGAGGATGAAATCCGCCGAAACGGCATCCGCCGGGAGGGGCGCAGCCGGATTCCCGCTGAAAAACGGGTCGATGATAAGGCGTTGGCCGCCCGTTTCCAGCCCGAGCGTGGCGTGTCCGTACCAGGTCAGTTTGTGTGACATCGAATCCTCCTGAAAATGTGTTTGTTTTTAGTATATGAAAAACCGCCACCCAGGTCAATTGCAAGTCAGCAAAAACGTCTATAATTAAGGGAATGCGATACTCGATGTTCGAACACGGATGGCCGGTTACTGAACGCCAGTCACTTCAATCCGCCCTCTGATACCCGGTTTTCACCCGGCGACCGGGTGATTGTCATTTCTGCCGATGACGACACTATCCGGCTTTCCGGCCTGAACAATCCGCCTGCGCGCTCGACATCCAGACTGCCGACGCGCGCACGCTCATCACCCTGCTGCGCCTGCGCAACATCGCCGGGATGGACGAGATGCCTTTCTCTATCGTCAGCGAAATGCTCGACTTGCGCAACCGTGAGTTGGCCGCCGTGACCAACGTGGACGACTTCATCGTCAGCGGCTATCTCATCAGCCTGATGACCTCCCAACTCTCTGAAAATGCGGAATTGCAAGGGGTGTTCAATGACCTGTTCGACGCGGAAGGCAGCGAGAATCTCAAACTGCGATATAATACGCGCCATGCAAACCAACCCCGAATTTGCAAAGCGCGCCTCCGCTCTTTGCCCGGCCAACCCCGCCGATGCGCGCGGGATGAGCGCCGGGCTGCCTTCCTCCCTGTCTTTCGAGCCGGTTTTGGCGTGATTTTCGCGTTCTGTACTCTATCCACAATCCCGGCTCATCCCAAGAGACCGGGATTTTTCTTTAAAGCGGATACTCGAGACTCGTTATTCGATACTCGAATATCGAATAACGAATAACGAATAACCCACACCGAAGTTATAATTCCACTACTCTTCACCCTTTTGGAGCCAGTATGAGCAAAAAACTTTCCGGCAACGAAATCCGCCAGACCTTCATTGATTTTTTCGTGGAACACGGCCATACCTTTGTCCCGTCCATGTCGCTCGTCCCGGGCGGCGACGCGACCCTGCTGTTTACCAACTCGGGCATGGTGCAGTTCAAGGATGTCTTCCTCGGCACCGACAAGCGCGATACCACCCGCGTCGCCAACTCGCAAAAATGTATGCGCGTGGCGGGCAAGCACAACGACCTCGACGATGTGGGACGCGACGATACGCACCACACCTTCTTCGAAATGCTCGGCAACTGGTCGTTTGGCGATTACTACAAAAAAGAAGCCATCGCCTGGTCGTGGCAACTGCTGACCGAGGTCTGGGGCCTGCCCAAAGACAAACTCTACGCGACCTGCTTCCGTGATGACAAAGGCAGCGTCCCGCAGGATGACGAGGCCGCCGATATCTGGAAGCAGCAGCCCGGATTCGACCCCAGTCACGCGCTGTTCTTCGGGCGCAAGGAAAATTTCTGGCAAATGGCAGAGTTCGGCCCCTGCGGCCCCTGCTCCGAAATCCACATTGACTTGGGCGAGGAGCGCGACAACCTGCGCGGACAGCCGCACCAGTGCGGCGTCAACGGCGAATGCACGCGCTACCTCGAACTGTGGAACAACGTATTCATCCAGTACAACCTGTTCGAGGATGGCCGCCTTGAGCCGCTGCCCGCCAAACACGTCGATACCGGGATGGGCTTCGAGCGGATTGTTTCGGTGCTGCAAGGCGTCGACTCCAACTACAAGACCGACCTGTTCAAAGGCGCGCTGGATGTGCTTTCCGCATTGACGGGCAAATCCCGCGAAGAGATGTACGCCGATTTCACGCCCTACCGCGTCATCGCCGACCATGCCCGCTCGGCGGCCTTCCTCATCGGCGACGGCGTGGTGCCGGGCAACGCCGGGCGCAACTACGTCTGCCGCATGATTATCCGCCGCGCGGCGCGCTTCGGCACCAAGATTGGCCTGCGTGAACCGTTCCTCGCCCGGGTGGCGGACGCCATCATCAGCGAGTATGGCGCGTTCTACCCGGAACTGCTCAAGCACCGCGAGACCATCCTCGACAACCTGACCCGCGAGGAAATCCGCTTCGCGCGCACGGTCGAGAGCGGCACAGCCTTCCTGCAGGGCCTGCTCGATGAACTCAAGCGCCAAGGGAAGACCGTCCTCGACGGCCACAAAGCCTTCGACTTGTACGCCACCTACGGCCTGCCGCTCGAAATCAGCCGCGACATCGCCCGCGAACAGGGCCTGGACGTGGACGAATCCGGCTTCCGCGCCGCGCGCGAGGAACACAGTATTGCGTCGGGCGGAGGCAAGGCCATGGGCGCGCTGGGCGGCGAGGACGCCGAGTTTTTTGCCGGGATTTTCACAGACTTGCAAACGAAAGGCAAACTTGGCGGCAAAGGCGTAGAGTATGACCCGTACAACAGCACCCAGGTCAACGCGGAAATCCTGGCAATTGTCGTCGATGGGCGCTCGGTCAGCGAAGCGCAGTTCGGCGATAAAGTCGAAATCATCCTGCCCCGAACCGGCTTCTACGTCGAAGCGGGCGGGCAGGTGAGTGATACTGGCAAAATCTATTCTCTCCCCCTATCCCCGCAGGGGACGGGGGGAGCCGGAGGGGGGTCGGGCTTCGAGATTGAAATCACCGACCTGCGCCGCCCCGCCGCCGGACTCATCTCGCATATCGGCGAGGTCGTCAGCGGACGCCCGCGCGTCGGCGTTTTGGCGGTTGCGGAAGTGGACGAAACCCGCCGCCACGACATCATGCGCAATCACACCGCCACCCACCTGATGCACGCCGCGCTGCACCAGGTTTTGGGAGACCATGCCCGCCAGGCCGGGTCTCTGGTCGCGCCCACCCACCTGCGTTTCGACTTCACCCACCCCGAAGCGATGACCGCCGAACAGTTGGAGCGCGTCGAGAAAATCGTCAATGACGCGGTGGCCGCCGATTACAGCGTCCAGCCGCGTACCAAATCACGCGACGAGGCGATTGCCGAGGGCGCGATGGCGCTGTTTGGCGAGAAATACGGCGAGGTGGTGCGCACCATCACGATTGAACCGGAGTCCAAAATCTCCGACTGTGGCGCGGAAGCAGAGCTTCCGCACTCCAAATACTCGTATGAACTGTGCGGCGGCACGCACCTCGAGCGGACATCCGACGTGGGCGCGTTCCTGATTGTCAGCGAAGGCTCCGCCGCAGCCGGGATTCGGCGTATCGAAGCGGTAACAGGCCGCGGCGCGTACCAACTGGTGGCGAAACGCTTCAAGACGTTGAAACAGGCCGCAGCCGCGCTCAAATCCAGCGTCGAGGAAGTCCCCGCCAAAGCAGAAATGGTGATGGACGAACTGGCCGCCGTCAAAAAACAACTGGCCGCCGCCCGCGTTGAAGTGGCGCTTTCGACCTTCAACCTTCAACTTGCCAACATCCAACCCGTCGCAGGCGGCGTGAACCTGCTCGTGACTCACATGCCCGGCGTGGACAAAGACTCACTTACCAAACTGGCCGACCAGTTCCGCGCGAAGTTCCCTGAAAACGGCGTGTGCGTGATTGCCTCGCCCGGCGAGGCTTCGGTGACGGTCATGGCCGCCGTGACGCAGGATTTGATTAAGCGCGGCGTCAAGGCAGGTGACCTGGTCGGTCACATCTCGCGCCAATTGGGGGCGGGCGGCGGCGGCGCGCCGCACCTGGCCTTCGGCGGCGGCAAGGACGCGGCCAAACTCGATTCTGCATTGGCGAGCGTGAAGGATTGGCTGGCGGAGAAAGCCAGGGCGTAAATCCGCGCAGCTCCGCGCTCTCGGCGTTTAATGGTTTTTACATTAGACTCCTGGTATCTATTAGACTTTATTGGCAATAAAATTACAAGCACCGTCCCGAAGGTTTTTGCGAGAAATTTTGGTTGTTTCCGGCAACCTTCGGGACGTTTATTGCTAATGCCAATAATGTCTATTCAGCCGGGATAGCGGCTAGAAAGGCTGGCCGGAAAGGTGAACCAGCAAAGGCATTGAAAAGCGCATCCAGTACCCGCTGTCCATTTTTTCGAGCGGTAGAGATGCAGCTGCGAATGTACCCGAAAGCCTGCGCGCCACTTTCGCTTCGAAAGCCGCCGGACACTTTCTGATGCACCTTTGCC
>DAOUAZ010000341.1:0-10009 GCA_034432975.1 Anaerolineales bacterium
GTCAATATCACCGGTTCGGGAGCGGTTTACACCCTCGAAGTGAGCGGCATGACTGGCGATGGCACGGTGAGTGCCGAAATCCCGGCCAGTGCCGTCCAGGATGCTGCCGGGAATAGCAACGCGGCCAGCACCAGCACCGATAACACCGTCACCTACGATGCCACCGCCCCCACCGTGACGGTGGAGCAGGCCGTTGGACAGCCCGACCCGGCCAACACCGCGCCGATTCTATTCACCGTGACCTTCAGCGAGCCGGTAACGGGATTCGACGCTTCGGATGTCACGCTCTCCGGCACGGCGGGCGCGGCGACGGTCAATATCACCGGTTCGGGAGCGGCGTACACCCTCGAAGTGAACGGCATGGCGAATGACGGCACAGTCATCGCAGCCATTCCCGCCAGCGCCGCCCAGGATTCAGCCGGTAACAGCAACACAGCCAGCACCAGCGCCGACAACGAAGTGACTTATGACACCACCGGCGCAACCGTCACGGTGGAGCAGGCCGCCGGACAGCCCGACCCAACCAACATCGCGCCGGTTCTCTTTACCGTCACTTTCAACGAGCCGGTCAGCGGGTTCACGGCCTCCGATGTCGTTCTCTCCGGCACGGCGGGCGCGACAACGGTCAACGTCACCGGCAGCGGCGCGACATACAATTTGGCCGTCAGCGGCATGACCGGTAACGGCACGGTGATAGCCCAGGTCCCCGCCGGGGCCGCGCTCGATACGGCAGGCAATCCCTCGCAGGCCAGCACCAGCGCCGATAACGAAGTAACCTACGATGCCGATACGCCCACTGTGACGGTGGAACAGGCCCTCGGTCAGCCCGACCCGGCCAACGCCGCGCCGATTCTCTTTACCGTGACCTTCAGTGAACCGGTGGCGGGGTTCGATGCCGGTGACGTACTTCTCTCCGGCACGGCGGGCGCGGCGACGGTCAATATCACCGGTTCGGGAGCGGTTTACACCCTCGAAGTGAGCGGCATGGCAAACGATGGCACGGTTGCCGCGTCCATCCCCTTTGGGGCGGCGCAAGATACCAGCGGCAACGACAGCCTGGCCAGCACGAGCATCGATAATATCGTCATGTACGATACCACCCCGCCGGTCGTGACCATCGGCGCGCCCAGCCTGGCAGTTACCAACAGCGGCCCGGTCACGTTCCCGGTCACGGTCAGCGGCGCAAGCGCGGTGAATCTGACCGAGGGCGATGTCACGCTCAACGTCACCGGAACAGCAACCGGTACGGTCACGGTCAGCGATGGAGCGAGCGCAGCGCCCACCATAACGGTCAGCGGAATCAGCGGGAACGGGACGCTGGGAATCTCCATTGCGGCAGGAATCGCTTCCGATTCCGCCGGAAATTCCAGCGCGGCGGCCGGTCCGTCATCCACCTTCGTTGTGGATACTATCGCCCCGGCAGTGGTCTCCATCACGCGCGCGAATCCCAGCCCGACCAATGCCGCCTCGGTGGATTTCGATGTGACTTTTAGCGAGCCGGTCAGCGGACTTTCGGCGGCCAACTTCAGTTTGCCTGCGATTGGCGTGACGGGCGCTTCGATCACCGCCATCAGCGGCGGCGGCGCGAATTACACCGTGAGCGTGAATACCGGCGCGGGCGACGGTACGCTCGGCCTGAACCTGGTAAACAGCGCCGGGCTAACCGACCCTGCCGGGAACCCGGTGAGCGGCCTGCCGTTCGTGGGAGAAGCGTACATCATCGAAAAACTCAACCCACAGGTGCTGGCAATTGCCCGCGCTGACCCGAACCCAACCACCGCAACCAGCGTGACCTTTGCAATTACCTTCTCCAAACCGGTGACGGGCGTTTCGGATGCCAATTTCTCGCTGGCGACGACCGGCCTGAGCGGCGCAGCCCTGGTGAGCGTGACCGGCAGCGGCGCGTCTTACACCGCCGTCGTCAGCACCGGCACGGGCGAAGGCACGGTAGGATTGAACCTGACCGATGCCGCTGGAATTTTGGACGGGGCCGGCAACCCGCTGGTTGATGTTCCGTTCACCGGCGAGTTCTACACCATCGACCTGACCCCGCCGACTGTGCTGGCGAACGGAATCGGCAGCGTTCCCGATACCGGCGATGGTTCGATTTCCGAACTGGAAATTGTGACGGTCAACATCACGCAACTGCTGGTGCGTTTCAGCGAAGATGTCAACGACCCGGCTGGCGATTCCGACCTGAACGATGTCACCAATTCGGCCAATTACCTGCTGGTGCAGGATAACGGCGACGGCATCCAGACCAATTCCTGCTCTGCGGGAGTCACCGGCGGCGACCTGCCCGCGCTGATTGACGCGGTGACGTATGACAACGCGGCATTCACCGCCACGCTCAACCTGAACGCGGGCGGCGGAATTTCCAACGGCGTCTATCGGCTGATTGCGTGCGGCACGACCTCCATCACGGACCTGGCAGGCAACCGCCTGGCGGGTGACGGCGTGAATGAACGCACCGACTTCACCCGCAACTTCATCTTGGCGGCGCCCAATGCGGGCGGCGGCGGAAATGACGATAGAAAACCCATCGACCTGAGCGGCGTTGTCATCCCGGCCACCGGCTTCGAACCAGGCCTGCTCACCGACCTGCCCGCGCAGCCCGCCAGCAAAATGTACGCGGCGTACTCCGGGCTGAGGCTCGAAATCCCGCGCCTGGGCGTAAAAACGGACATTGTAGGCGTGCCATTCACCGAAAACGGGTGGGATGTGACCTGGCTCTATAAGCAGGCCGGCTATCTCAACGGCGCGGCCTTCCCCACTACAGCCGGCAATTCGGTCATCACCGCCCACGTTTGGGATGCCCTCAACCGCCCCGGCCCATTCTATGGACTGAAAGATCTTGTGTATGGGGATAAAATCATCATCCGCGCCTGGGGCAAAGTGTTCACTTACGAAGTACAGGGCAACACCCGTCTCTCGCCGCGCAGCATTGCGCAGGTCATGAAACGCGAAACCCAATCCTGGCTGACGCTCGTCACCTGCGAGACCTTCGATGCCGAAAAGGGCAATTACCTCCACCGCCGCATGGTGCGCGCCGTGCTGGTGAGCGTGAGCGAGGAGAAATAGTCTCCTCCCTCATCCTGTTCCTTCCCCCACAAGGAGAGGGAATTTGCCCAATTCTTCTGGCAATTGCGCTGCCCGCCGCATTCCAGCAGTACAATTGCCAGAAGAACATAAACCCTGACATTCCGAGAGCCTTCTATGTCATCCTACTTCATCCACCCACAAGGCATTGTCGAACCCGGCGCCGAAATCGGCGAGGGGACGCGCATCTGGGCCTTCACGCACGTCCTGCCCGGCGCGAAAATTGGCCGCGATTGTAACCTGTGCGATGGCGTATTCGTCGAGAACGATGTCGTCATTGGCGACCGCGTGACCATCAAATGCGGCGTGCAGGTGTGGGACGGAATACGCCTGGAAGACGACGTTTTCGTGGGGCCAAACGCCACCTTCACCAATGACGAATTCCCCCGCAGCAAACAATATCCCGAGAAATTCCTGCAAACGGTTGTTCACAAAGGCGCTTCGATTGGGGCAAACGCCACCATCCTGCCCGGGATTACCATCGGCGCGCACGCCATGATTGGTTCTGGAGCGGTTGTAACGCGCGATGTGCCGCCATACGCAATTGTGACGGGAAACCCGGCGCGCATCAAAGGTTATGTCGATACCGCCGATTCGCGCGCCCTAACCCCTCGAAAAACGGAAGGCAGCCTGCCACAGTTACAAGTGGAAGGCGCGCGGCTCATCCAATTGCCCAAAATCGTAGATTTGCGCGGCAGCCTGACCTTTGGCGAATACGACAAGCACCTGCCTTTCCACCCAAAACGATACTTCGTCATCTTCGATGTCCCCTCCCTCGAAGTGCGCGGCGAACATGCCCACCGCCAGCAGCACCAATTCCTGGTCTGCCTGAAAGGCTCGTGTTCGGTCGTGTTGGATGACGCCCAAACCCGCGAGGAAGTCGTCCTCGATAAATCCAGCCTGGGGCTGTACCTGCCGCCGATGGTATGGGGCATTCAATACAAGTATAGCGCCGACGCCGTCTTGCTCGTGCTGGCTTCGGATGTCTATGACGCGGCAGATTACATCCGCGATTACGATACCTTCGTTCAGGAAAAGAAAAACAGCCATGCCTGAAATCCCCTTTCTCGATATGAAATCACCCTACGCCGAATTGCAAAGCGAACTCGATGCCGCCTGGCAGCGCGTCATGCGCTCCGGCTGGTACATCCTGGGCGGGGAAGTAGAAACTTTCGAGCAGGAATTTGCCCGCTACGTGGGCGCAAAGCATTGCGTGGGCATGGGCAACGGGCTGGAAGCGCTGCACCTCATCCTGCGCGCTTACGACATTGGCCCCGGAGATGAAGTCCTCGTCCCCTCCAACACCTACATCGCCACCTGGCTGGCTGTCTCGTATGCCGGGGCAAGTCTCGTGCCGGTCGAACCCGTCGAGCCGACCTATAACCTCGACCCCGCCCGCCTCGAGGCCGCTATCACCCCGCGCGCAAAAGCCGTCCTGGTCGTCCATCTCTACGGCCAAACCGCCGACATGGACGGAATCAACGCCGTCGCCCGCAAACACGGCCTGAAAGTCATCGAAGACGCCGCCCAGGCGCACGGCGCGCGCTACAAGGGGAAAATGGCCGGGAATTTGGGCGATGCCGCCGGGTGGAGTTTCTACCCCGGCAAGAACCTGGGCGCGCTCGGCGACGGGGGCGCCGTTACCACCAACGACGCCACGCTGGCTGACCGCCTCCGAACCCTTCGCAACTACGGCTCGAAAGTGAAGTATTACAACCTCGAAAAAGGCTTCAACAGCCGCCTCGATGAGTTACAGGCCGCCCTCCTGCGCGTCAAACTGCCACATCTGGACGAATGGAACTCCCGCCGCGCCCGGATTGCGCAGTTTTACCTGGAATCGCTCCACGACACCGGCCTGGTCTTGCCGCTCGCGCCGGAGGGAATGCAGCCGTGCTGGCACCTGTTCGTAGTGCGTTCCAAAGAGCGCGATGCGCTCCAGGCGCATCTCAAAGCGAAAGGCATCGGAACAATGATTCACTATCCCGTGCCGCCCCACTTGCAACAAGCCTACCATGACCTCAACCTGCCGCCAGGCGCTTTCCCCCTCAGCGAAGCCATTCACCGCGAAGTATTGAGTCTTCCGATGGGGCCGCACTTGAGCATGGAAAAAGCGGGGCAGGTGGCAGAAGCGATTAAATCGTTTTTCTCCCCTCTCCCGGCGGGAGAGGGTCGGGGCTGAGGGAACACCGCCAGCTATGACCACCATCCACAACCGCGTCATCAAATCCACCACCATCATCGGCGGCTCATCGGCGGTCAATGTCCTGTTTCGCATTTTGCAGGCCAAAGCCGCCGCCCTGCTGATTGGCCCGGCCGGAGTCGGTTTGATGGGTATCTTCAACTCCGCCCTGGCGCTGGCAAGCCTGGTAGCAGGGATGGGACTGGAGACCAGCGGCGTGCGCCAGATTGCCGAATCGGTCGGCAGCGGCGACGACGAGCGCGTCTCCCGTTCCATCCGCGCCTTTCGGCGGCTGGCCTTCGGCCTGGGGCTGGTGGGCGCGCTCGCCTTCCTGGCGCTCAGCCCGCTCATCTCCCGCCTGACCTTTGGCGATGACGCGCACGCCCCAGCCATCGGCTTCCTCTCCCTGGCCTTGCTCTGCACCGTGCTGGCGACCGCCCAAACCACCCTGATTCGCGGCGTGCGGCGCATCGGCGACCTCGCCAAAACCAGCATCTTCGGCATCGCGCTCGGCACGATGCTCGGCCTGCCGCTCCTGTACTTCTTCGGGCTGCAGGGCGTCGCTCCCTACCTGATTCTCAGCGCAGCCCTCATCCTGCTCGTCTCCTGGTGGTATGCCCGCCGTATCCCGCTTGCGCCCATCACGCTCACCTGGCGGCAAACCTGGCAGGAATCGAAAGAACTCCTTGGTCTGGGCTTCGCCTTCATGGCCTCCGGACTGGTGACGCTGGCCGTTGCTTACCTGGTGCGCGTGATGGTCCTGCGCCAACTCGGTCTGGAAGCCGCCGGGTTCTACGAAGCCGCCAGCGCGCTCTCCAACGTCTACATCGGCTTCATCCTGGGCGCGATGGGCGCCGATTACTTCCCGCACCTGTCCTCGCTCTCCAAAGACGACCCCGAAAGCAACCGCCTGATGAACGCCCAGGTCGAAATCGGCCTGCTGGCCGCCGCGCCGGGCATTCTGCTCGTGCTGGCGCTCGGCCCGTTCTTAATCGAACTCCTCTACTCGCGCGAATTCGTCGCCGCCTTCGAGATTTTGCGCTGGCAGGCGCTTGGCACGTTCCTGCGCATCTTCTCCTGGCCGCTGGCTTACCTCATGCTGGCGCGCGGCAAAAAGACTCTCTACTTCTGGAACGAACTGCTCACCAACCTGCTCTACCTCGGCGCGCTCACCGGCCTGGTCGGCCTGGCCGGCCTGCCGGGCATCGGCCTGGCCTTCTTCCTGATGTACATCTTCTATACCCTGGCCGTTACCCTGATTGCCGCGCGGCTCTCCGGATTCCGCTGGTCACGCCAAAACCTGACCCGCGCCGCCCTGCTCGCCCCGCTCGTCCTGCTGGCCTTCGGACTGACCTACATCCTGCCCCCGCTCTGGATGGCCGCCGCCGGAGGCATTCTCGCCGCCCTGACCGGCCTCTACTCTCTGCGCGCGCTCTATCGCCTGTTCGGGCCGGAAGTTTTCCAATCGTATCTCGACCGAATCCGCGCCCGCCTGGGATGGAAAATCTCATGACCGGCCGCCCCCTGCTCACCTTTGCCGTCATCACTTACAACCAGGCAGAATATGCCGCCCAGGCCGCGCAGGGCGCGTTGAGCCAGACCTACGCACCGCTTGAAATTATCCTGTCTGACGACCGCTCCCCCGATGACACCTTCGCCGTCCTCCAGCGCGCCGCCCAAGCCTATCGCGGCCCCAACCACGTCACCGTCCGCCAGACCGGGCAGAACCTGGGACTCATCGGCCACATCAACGACATCATGCGCCTGGCGCAAGGCCAACTGGTCATCATAGCCGCCGGAGACGACATCTCCCTGCCCCAGCGCGCGGAACGGATTTACGAAACCTGGCAGCAATCGGGCAGGCAGGCGCATTCCATCTTCTCCAACGCCATCTGGATAGACGAACAGGGCCACCAACTCAACCCCCTGCACAAAACCCCCATCCCGCCCGAAGAACTGACCCTGCCCGCCTACGCCGCCCGCCGCGCGCCGTCCCTCGTCAACGGCGCTACCCACGCCTGGACGCGCGACATCTTCGACCGATTCGGCCCCATCCCCACCCAAGTCCGCGCCGAAGACATCCTGCTGCCCTTCCGCTCGGCCCTGCTCGGTGAAATCCGCTACATCTACGAGCCGCTCGTCCTCTACCGGCGCGATTCGGGCCGCCTGATGGACGCCCAAGGCCGCCCCTCCCTGTCCCAACACCGCCAGCGTTGGCTGGGCTGGCAGGAACTGCACGCCGCAGCCTACCGCGCCCGCCTGCGCGACCTGCAAACCTGCCTGGAACACGGCCTTTCGCCTCACCCGCCTGCCGGCCTGGAAACCGCCCGCCAGGCCACAACCACGCGGCTGACCGAATTGGACGACCTGCTGGCCGCCCAGCGCAGCGACCCCCGCCTGCCGCCCCTGCGCCGCCTGTCCTTGCGTTCCAAAATCTTTTTCGAGCCTCTTTTCGACTTCCTGCGCCTGAACGCGTACTACCGCTATCAAGATATCCGCCGCAAGAGATTTCTCCCCGCCCAGACATGACACTTCCCCGCCGAATCCTGCTTCTCACCCTCAGCGCGCTGCTGGCCCTGGCCTCCCCGGCCTGTCTCCAGCAGACTCCTATCCCCACGGCTGCCGCCTCGCCGACAGCCCTCCCCCCATCCCCCACAGCCACCGTTACCGCCGCGCCTCCCGACGCAGAAACGCCCTCCCCCTCCCCCACCAGCCTGCCCAAACCGCAATTCACCTATCGCTTTGGCCGCCTCACCATCGAAACCGTCCTGCTGAAGATGGAAATCAAAGACGGCGCAATCGTCCTCCTGCGCGACCAGGCCACCCGCGAAACCTTGCTGGAAACCGACGCCTCCGGCCAATGCCAGCTCGATTACCTGCTCTCCGGCGGCTTCACCTCGCGCGACCGCTTCGGAAATCTCACCCGCGCCTGCCCGCCCTCCTTCCAAAACGCGGAATTTACGCAGGTAGATGACTACCGTGCCCAACTGACCTACCAGGGATTGAGCGAAGCCCCCCAAACCCGCCTGGTTTTCGACCTGGCCGTTGACCCCGCCACCGGCGAAATCCTCCTGCAAATGACCGGGCAGGAAACCCGCCCCGGTCAATCTCCAGCCGCCCTCAACCTGGCGCTGATGAACCTGCGCGCCCCTGCGATTATCCTGGGGAGCGGTGTAAAAGTTCAACGCAGCGACCCGCCCATCGAAACGCAGACCACCGAAGCCGGGTACGGCCTCTATGGGGTGACGATGGCCGTCATCGAGGGCGAGCAGGCTTCAGCCGCAGTCTGGTCCGAATCCACCCAATTCGCGCCCGAATTCATCCGCCTGATTCATGCCCCCGCGCAAGACCATCTCCTCCTGCATAGCGAACCAGACCCCAAAGAGACCGTCCCCGGTCAAATCGTCAGCCCGCCCTGGCGCATCGGGACGTATCCGCGCTGGGAGCAGGCCGCCCTGCGCTGGCGGCAGGAATTCGAGCAGCGCACAGGCGCGCGCCCCCTGTGGGACAACCAGGTGGAATGGGTGCGCCAGGTTCACGCCGTCTTCGATTCCACCAACCAACTCTACGAAGACACGCCGCAGAAATACACCGAACTGGCCGCCGTTGCCCCCCCTGGCTGCGTCCTGTTCTACCTATGGAACGGCGACCGGCTGGTTCTTTTCGGCGACCACACCCTGGCTGCGCAAATTGGCCGCCCCGACCCCGCCCTGCTGCGAAATGTCCGGGAATTCGGCTGGCCGCTCCTGCTCTATCACCCCTTCAACCTGGTTTACACCGAAGAAGGGGCCGACCAACGCCTGAAGTACCTGGCCGCGCAAGGCTGGCTGCCGTCCGGCTACCAGTTCACCCCTGATTTCCCCGGCGCGCCGGGCGAGTGGTACGCCTACTGGAAAAACGCGCGCGGCGATTACGACGACACGCTGGCAATCATCCACCCTGCCGCGCCGGAGTTCCAGCGCTACCTGGTTCAGAACTTCGGCAATTATGCCCACGGCTACGGAGCGAACGCCGCTTACATGGACGTTTTAGGTAATGACGGCGTTTCGTTCTTCCCGCCAGAGCGTCGTGTCATTGCAGGGCAGGACTACGTCTTGGGAGAAATCAGCGCGTTGACGCTGCTGCAAACCGAACGCCCGGAACTGGCCGTGATGAACGAATACCAATCGTCCTGGCTCGCTCCGTATGCCTTCTACACCTGGGAGGGCGTGGAAACGCATCTGCGGCAAGCCGAAATTGCCAATATGCGCCTCAATCACCCCCTGCGGGCCGCCCTGCTCGCCAGTTACCAATGGGCGCGCGAGACGAATGGTGAGCAAGCCGATGACCTCCTGGCGGCCCTGCTCGGCACGCTGCCGCAAATTTCACTGGCTGGTGATTACGAAGTCAGCAATTCCCGTGCGTTATGGAGCCAGCAGCGGGCCAGGCTGTTCTGCGAAGAAGAACTCTTCCACGACCTGCCCACCGAATGGGCACCGGACGCGCTGGCCTACTATCGCAGCCAACGCACCGGACATTGGTTCAAACTGGTTCGGATGGGGCAATCTTACGGCTATGTCGAAACCCTGCCCGACGGCACGGAGCAGGCGCGATTGAAACGGTGAACAGCAGCAATTCCAAATTCAAAACTGAGTTATGGCGGTGCATGAACAATTTCCAAGCCATCCTCCATGAAGGAGAATAAATCATCCCATGAGTCAAAGACCATGTAGCGAGTTAAAGCGCGCAAGT
>DAOUAZ010000342.1:0-3722 GCA_034432975.1 Anaerolineales bacterium
CCTGCTGACTTCGTTTAGAGCCGAGATACTGAGTCTATTATCGTGAAAAAATTGCGCATTTGGCAAGGAAATATGGGACAGGTTGGCTGGGAAATATTTCCCAACGGTTCGTTTCTGCTGCAAAAGGTAACTGCCTGCCCTCACCCTAACCCTCTCCCAAAGGGAGAGGGAATCGGACATACGCAACGGATTTTCTTGCCGAAAGCGACAAAATCGTCCCTGTTTTCTCCCCTCTCCCGGTAAGAGAGGGGCCGGGGGTGAGGGCGGGCAGGCAGTTACACAAAAATGCAAAGGAGACGGTCACTTTAGAAGTGACTGTCTCCTGCGGATTCAGGAACAGGCTTACTTTTTGAAGAAATTGGAGATAAAGAACCAGAGGTTGGCCGGGCGCTCCGCCAGGCGGCGCATGAAATAGGGATACCAGTGCGTGCCAAAGGGGACGTAAATGCGCACCGGGCAGCCCTCCTTGGCAAGTTCTTCCTGTAAATCGCGCCGGATGCCATAGAGCATCTGGAATTCCATGCCAGTTTTGGGCAAACCCACTTTAGCGGCATACGCCTTCGCGAAGGCAATCCGCTTCTCATCGTGAGTCGCAATCGCCGGGATGGCCGGGATGCGCCCGTCGGCGCTGAGTTCGGTCTTTTGGGCCAGCGAGGCGTCAATCAGGATGGATGCCAGGGTGTCGAAATTGGCGTCCACGTCGGCTTTCTTGGGGTAAGCCACCTCCGGCGGTTCTTTGTAGGCCCCCTTGACGAGCCGGAAGGTTGTTCTCTTTTCGACCAGGGCGCGAACATCGTCTTCAGCCCGGTACAGGTACGATTGCACGGCCATGCCAACCATCCGGGTGGTAAATCCTTTGGACAGTTGGTACTCGTATAACTCGATGGTTTGATCGACCCAGGGGCTGTCTTCGATGTCGATGCGGACAAAGTTGCCGTACTGCCTGGCCCGCTCCAGGATGCGGGTCAGGTTGGCGCGGCAGACTTCGTCGTCCAGTCCCATCCCAATCTGGGTCAATTTAATCGAGACGTTGGAACGCACCCCCGCCTGCTGGATGCTATCCAGCACGGCCAGGATGCCGTCGGCAGCGCGGTTCGCTTCTTCGGGCGTGGAGGTGTGTTCACCCAACTGGTCGAGCGTCGCATTGATGCCCTTCTCGTTGAGCGTTTTGACGACCCGAATGGCATCTTCGATTGTGGAACCAGCCACAAAGCGCGAAGCAGCCTTCCACGCAAAACTCCAGCCGGTGACCAGGTTCTGCGCCCAGGCAGCCTTGGAAAGGTAAATCAGGAAACTCCGAAGCATGGCAACCTCGTTTGGCGGACTGGGATTTGCAAGAAACAGCCTGAATTCCTTACAAAACCTGTCTGTGTTATACTCTTGCGCGTTCGATTATGCAAGTACAGACTGACATAAACTACGAGTGACAAATGAACCGTTTCGACACCGCTTTCACCGGTAATTCGGAGGCCCTGTGAGAGTCGTCCGAGATACATCTTTCGTGCTGCGCTGGATTTCCCTGTTGTTCATCGCCGCCGCCATCGTGCTGACGATGGTCGAATTAACCGCCTATTCCCGCCTGCGCGCCAACTACCCAGCCGGGATGACGATTGCCGGGGTAGCCGTCGGCGGCGTGGACCCGCAGACCACCACCCAGCGGCTGTTACAGGTGTACGACACCCCCATCGAAATCCAATATGCCGGGGCGGTCATTCACATGGACCCCGGTTTGGCTGGTTTCCAAATCGACACCGAATCGATGCTGGCAGCCGCAGATTTGCAGCGCACCGGCGGTTCCTTCTGGGGCGGGTTTTGGGATTACCTGTGGAACCGGCAAACCCCAACCACCGATGTCCCCCTGATAGCCGCCTTCAACGAAGACCGCCTGCGGGCCTGGCTGCGCGATGAAATTGCGCCCCGCTACGATATACCGGCTGTGGCCGCTCAGCCCATCCCCGGCCAACCAATCTTCGCCGCCGGGACAACCGGGCAAGAACTAGACGCCAATCGCGCCGTCATCCTCATCGAAGACGCCTTGCGCTCCCCGAGCAACCGCTCCGTCTCGCTCACCTTCCTGCGCACCTCGCCGGGCCGTCCCCCGCTCCAAAACCTGGAAACGCTGCTCAAACAAATCATCGAATTGAGCCGCTTCGACGGCGTGGTCGGCGTGTACATGCTCGACCTGCAAAACGGCGCGGAGGTACACTTCGGCTACAACCGCCTCCAACCCATCCCGGTCGAACCGGATATCGCCTTCACCGCATCCAGCACCATCAAAATCCCCATCCTGGTCTCTGCTTACAAGAACCTCGGCCCCACGCTTGATGAAGCCGTCGCCTTCGATGTGCTGGAAATGATTACGAAATCGGAAAACCCGCCCTCCGACCGCCTGATGGATAGAATCGTCTCGGGACGCGGGCCGCTGGCCGTCACCGAAGATATGCGCGCCATTGGGCTGGCAAACACCTTCATCGCCGGGTATTTCTATGACCGCGCGCCCCTGCTCCAGGTCTTCGACACGCCCTCCAACCAGCGCGGCGACGTAATCACTGCCCCCGACATCTACAACCAGACCACGCCCTCCGAAATGGGCGCGCTGCTGGCCGATATTTACCAGTGCGCCCAGGGGGGCGGCGGCGCGCTGGTAGCCGCCTTCCCCGGCAAAATCGACCAGGCCGCCTGCCAGCAGATGATAGAGTACCTGAAACGCGACAAAATCGGCGTCCTGCTCGAGGCAGGCATTCCCGATGGAACCCAAATCGCCCACAAACACGGCTGGATTAGCGGCCCCTCCGGCGTCATCCAGAACATCTCCGATGCGGGCATCGTCTATACCCCTGGCGGCAACTACGTCATCGTCGTCTTTGTCTACCATCCCGTCCAGACGGTGTGGGAGCCGGTTTCAGGCATGATTACCCAAATCTCGCAAGCGGTTTACAACTACTTCAACCTGCCCACCCAGTAACCAATCACCCGGAACCGCCCCGACAGGAGGCTGGCATGAGTCCCGTCCGCATGGAAAATCTGGAATCGAGCATCCGTCTGGTGCTGGCGTTCAACGAAGCCTTCAACCGGCGCGACGTGGACGGCATGATGGAACGGATGAGCGCAGATTGCGTCTTCGAGAACACCTTCCCAGCTCCGGATGGAACGGTGTACAAAGGCAAGGAAGCCGTCACCCGCTTCTGGCAGGGTTTCTTCCGCCAATCGCCGCAGGCCCATATCCAGATCGAGGAAATTTTCGGGCTGGGGCTGCGCTGCGTCATGCGCTGGCGCTATGAATGGGTATCGGAAGATGGCAGCCAGGGACACGCGCGCGGCGTGGACATCTTCAAAGTCCATGACGGGCTCATCAGCGAGAAACTGTCTTACGTCAAAGGGTAGCAGAGGCCGGTTTTCTCGGTTAAACTTGCCAGACTGACACCCGCCGAAGGCCCAAGGAGCAAACTATGAATGGAAAATCCATCGTCTTCTTCCTGCTGGTCGTCTTGCTGCTGCTGGCAGGCATTGCCTACCTGGTGAACTCCATCCAGCAGACGGCGCAAAGCGGACTCGAACGCGCCGTCCAGCCCTTCGAGCAGAGCAACGCCGCCCTGCAAACCCAGGTCTCGCAGTTGCTGAACCCCACCCCCACCATCATCCCCGACCCGGTCACCTACATCCAGGAAGTGCGCGCCCTGGCCCGCCTCGAAACCATCCAGTACAGCGTCGAAAAAGTCATC
>DAOUAZ010000343.1:0-8083 GCA_034432975.1 Anaerolineales bacterium
GCGGCGCATGGCAAGCAGGATGCGTTTGAGCGAGAAGATGCGCTCGAGGGTGTCGGGGGCGGCTTTGACCAGGACTTCGTCTTCGACGCGGTCGATTTGGTCGTCGATGGCTTCGACGATGGGCATGTAATCGGCGATGAGCATGTCGATGATTTTGTAGAGCAGGTGGTCGGGGCCGTGCGCGGTGTAGCGTTTGTCGCGCCCGAAGGCTTCGCGGGCTTTTTCGAGGGCGGCGAGGGGCCGGTCGTGGTGGGTGACGATGTAGTTGGAGCCGAGGAAGATGTCGAGTTCGGTGGTGGAGAGGGCGAGGCCGTCGGAGGCGTCGAAGTTCATGGCGTTGAGGACGATGTAGATGTATTCGCCCCAGTCGTCGATTTTCGGGGTGTGGGTTTCCTCGAGGGCGTCATCGACGGCGAGGGGGTGGAAGCGGAAGATGCCGGTCAGGATGGGTTCGGCGGAGGGGTCGGGTTCGGCGTCGAAATCGACCCACAACAGGCCACCTGGCTCTTTGAGCAGGGCGGCAAATTCTTTGACAGGGAGGTCGGCGCGCATGTCCTGTCCGGGCAGGTGGTAAAGGGTGCGAATCATAGGCGGCTGGTTGGGTGAAATTGAAAGAGACTTGAGAAATGTTGAATTATGCTTTCAAAATATTGATATAATTGATTTCGATATTGACAATTCTAAAATATATCGTATAATGTTTTTAGAAATTCAAAGCGCGTTTTTCTTTACCGTTACCCGTTCGGATGGAGGTCCGCATGATGTCCAATTTTTTGACCGAGATGCGCACCGAAGCGCGCTTGCAAGAATTGTACCGCAATCCGCGCAGGTTGGTTTTGCTGGGCGGCGATTTGCCGGCCCGCTCCGGCCGCCCATCCTGGCGCGACGCCGCATTGCTCCAATTCGGCGGCTTGCTGATTGAGACAGGAACCCGGCTCAAAAAAACCGCCCGGCCTCGGGCTGTGCTTTCCCAGGAGATGCTATGAACAATTCGATTACTCGCTGCCCGGTCTGCCAGAACGAACTGACCATCACGCGCCTGCACTGCGATGCCTGCGACACCACGCTGGAAGGCCGTTTTTTGGGCGGGCCGTTTGCCCACCTGACGGCGGAACAGTTGGACTTTGTGCTGACCTTTATCCGCTGTGAAGGCAAATTGACCCGCATGGAGACGGAAATCGGGCTATCATACCCGACCATTCGCAATCGTTTACAGGACATCATCCGCGCGCTGGGGTATGAGCCGGGCAAGGATGATTCTTCTCCCGAAATCAGCGAAGACCGCCGCCGCCAGGTGTTGGAAGACCTGGATGCCGGCCGCCTGAGCGCGAATGCCGCCATGCGCATCCTGCGCGGGGAGGAAGCATGAGACAGACGGCACTGACTGTGGCGGGCGCGGCGGCGTTGGATGTGACCAACGTCAGCGGCGATTTGCAGGTCGTCGGCTGGGACCGCCCTGAAATCACCGCCAAGGCCGACGGCGATGCCCTGACCTTGACGGTGGATGGAAACCAGGCGTACGCTGCGAGCGACAGCGACTTGATACTATACATCCCCTGCGAAACGACCCTGCGGGTTGCCAACGTGGGCGGCGACGCCGACATTCGCGCGGTCACCGGCGCGATTGAAATTTCAAGCGTGGGCGGCGACTTGCAGATGCGCAACGTTGGGCTAACGGCAGTCCGGTCGATGGGCGGCGACCTGTCGGCGCGCGACTGCAAAGGCGACTTTGTAGCCGAAAACGTGGGCGGCGACGCCTCGCTGCACCAGATGCGCGGCGGAGTCAGCGTCACAGTTAGGGCCGATTTGTACCTGCGTGAGGTGGAAGGGAACGTCTCGGCCCAGGTCGGTGCGGATGCGGCTCTGTACCTGCGCCCAAAGCCCGGTCAGTTGGTCAACGTGCAAGCCGGCAGCGACATCCTGCTGCGCGTCCCGCCTAAAGTCGATGCGGAATTTACCCTGCAAGGCTGCGACGACGAATCGATTCGCGTCGATTTGCCCGGATTCGGCGCGGCGGAATTGGGCATGTTCCGCCAGTTTACGGCCGGCGCGGGCGGGGCCAAAATCAGCCTGACGGCCGGCGACGAAGTGATTGTGACCAGCCGCGAGGACGAATGGCAGTCGGTGGCCGATTTCGACCCGCTGGGGCGCGAAGGGCCGTTTGCGCCGGGCGAATTCCCCGGCATTTCGGCGGAGATTCAGGAGAAAATTTCGCGCAAAGTAGAAGAAGCCACCCGCCGCGCGATGAAGGCTTCGATGCGCGCCCAGGAACACAGCGACCGCGTCCAACATCGCGTGGAGGCAGCCATGCGCCGCGCCGAAGAGAAGATGCGCTCGGCGGAGCGCCGCGCGGCTCACATGGGTATTTCGGTGGGGCGCTGGGGCGTCAACATCGGCGGGCCGCGCCCGCCCAGGCCGCCCGCGCCGCCGGTTCCACCCTCGGACCCGGTGACGGACGATGAGCGCCTGACCATCCTGAAAATGCTCCAGGAGAAGAAAATCTCGCTCCAGGAAGCAGAAAAATTACTGGCAGCCCTGGAAGGCAAATAATGATGGAGATGAGACCATGACCGATAGCGAGCGCCAGCAAATCTTGAAAATGATTGCGGATGGTAAAATTTCTGCCGACGATGGCTTGAAATTGATGCATGCTTTGGATGAAGTTCCCCTCGACGAAGAACCCGCCGCGCTGCCGCCTGACCCAGCGGCGGGAGATGATTCAGACGCCGAACCCGCCTTTGTAACGAGTCCAAGCGGCGAGGCCGACGGGGAGCGGGCCCGCCGCGAGTCCTTTTTCGCCGGGAAAGTCAACCGCTTCCGCCGCCTGTGGATGATTCCGCTCGCGTTTGGCGTCTTGGTGACGGTAAGCGCGGCCTATTGGATGTATTCCGCCCTCCAAAATGCCGGGATGGGCTTCTGGTTCTTTTGTTCCTGGCTGCCTTTTGCCCTGGGCGTGCTGGTGATTGCGCTGGCCTTCTCCAGCCGCGATTCGCGCTGGCTGTATGTGAACGTGAAACAGAAACCGGGCGAAAGGCCGGGCCGGATTGCAGTTTCGTTCCCGATGAGTCTGGTAACCTGGCTGTTCGGGGTTTTCGGCAACCGGATGCCGGGTCGGGAGCGCGAGCGGGCAGGCATGGTGATGGATGCGTTTGCAAAGAGTGTTTCCTCGGACGCGCCGGTTCTCATCGAAGTCGATGACGACGGCGCGCACGTCCAGGTCTATATTGGGTAAGGAGGGCCGCTATGGCAACTGCTGAAGAGCGAATGCGAATTTTGAAAATGATTGACGAAGGGAAAATCAGCGCGGAGGAAGGCGCCAAACTGCTCTCGGCCCTAACCGAAGGACGCCGCGGCCCGCTTCCACCGACCCCGCCGCGCATGCCGGGTTCGGCGCGCTGGCTGCGGGTGCGCGTGACCGACGTAGCCTCGGGCCGCGCCAAGGCAACCGTCCAAATCCCGCTGGCGCTGCTGGATGCCGGGATGAAAATCGGCGCGCATTTTGCCCCCGAGGTGGAGGGCGTGGACATGGCGACCATCATGGAAGCCCTGCGCTCGGGCATGACCGGCAAGATTGTGGATGTCGTCGATGAAAAAGACGGCGAACACGTCGAAATTTTTGTCGAGTGAGAACCAATTCAGGGTAGTTGTATGTCTGACGAAACGCTGGAAAAGACATTTACCGTCCCTGCGCCGGCCCGCCTGAACCTGAGCAATATTCGCGGCTCGGTGGAGATTCGGCCCGGCTCAGACGGCGTCATCCAGGTGACGGCTGCCAAGCGCGCCGATACCGGCGACGCCCGCAACACAGAAATCGAGATGAAGCAGCGCGGCGACGGAACAGTGCTGGCCGCGGCGCGCTTCCCCAATGGCTGGTGGTCGTGGCTGTTGTTTTCCCAACCTTGCAAGGTCGATTTCCTTGTAACCCTGCCGCGCGCGGCGGAGGTCAAACTCAACGGGGTCAGCAACCGGGTGCTTGTGGAAGGCTTGAACGGCCAGGTTGACATTAACACCGTCAGCGGCGATGTCAGCCTGCGGGACGTGGAAGGCCGCCTGAAAGTGAAATCGGTCAGCGGGGATGTTTCAGCGGCCCATTGCGCGGGCGCGCTGGAACTGACCACCGTTTCGGGAGATGTCGATTTCCGCGAAGCGCGCCTGGCCTCGGTCAGCGCCCATACCACCAGCGGCGGCCTGGACTTCGAGACGGACCTGCGCGAGGGGCCGTACCGTTTCCACTCCGTCTCCGGCAACGTGACATTGTCGCTGCCGCCCGAGACGCCATGCAGCGCCCAACTGCGCAGTGTCAGCGGGCGGATACACGGCGAATACCCGATGACGGCCCGTTCGTTTGGACATGGCGCGCGCCACGTCGAAATATCCGGCGGGGGCACGCCGGTCGAGGTTCAGAGCGTTTCGGGTGACCTGCGGCTGCGCGTCTCAAGCAGCCTGCCCGCCGTGTCTGCCAACCGGCGCGAGGTGCTGGAACAGTTGGCGCGCGGCGAAATCAGCCCCGGCCAGGCGTTGGCCGGTTTGAAAAATTGACCCGGAATAGAAAATAACAGGCCTCCCAAACGGGAGGCTTTTTGTTCTCCTGATTCGCGCCTGCGAAGGTATAATCCCCGCTCAATGACGGCAAAAACCCTGCTCCCTCCCAAATTTGGACCCTACGGCGGACAATACGTCCCCGAAACACTCATGCCCGCCCTGGCGGAACTGGAAGCGGCCTTCGTTGCGGCGCGAAATGACCCGGGGTTCCAGCGTGAATTGGACAAACTGATGGCCGACTTCGTTGGCCGGCCCACCCCGCTAACCTATGCCAGGCGGCTTTCGGAGCAACTTGGCGGCGCGCAAATCTACCTGAAACGCGAAGACCTGGCCCACACCGGCGCCCACAAAATCAACAATGCCCTCGGGCAGGCCTTGCTTGTCAAACGCATGGGCAAGGGGCGCATCGTCGCCGAAACCGGCGCCGGCCAGCACGGCGTCGCCTCCGCCACCGCTGCCGCCCTGCTCGGCCTGGAATGCGTCGTCTACATGGGCGCGGTCGATATCGCCCGCCAGGAACCCAACGTCTTCCGCATGAAACTGCTCGGGGCAGAAGTCCGCCCCGTCACCAGCGGCACCCAGACCCTCAAAGACGCCATCAACGAAGCCATCCGCGACTGGGTCACAAACGTCCGCACCACCCACTACCTGCTCGGCTCCGCCCTCGGCCCGCACCCCTACCCCACCATCGTGCGCGAATTCCAGTCGGTGATTGGCCGCGAAGCGCGCGAACAAATTCTCAGGGAAACCGGCCGCCTGCCCGACACGGTGATTGCCTGCGTGGGCGGCGGCTCGAACGCGATTGGGATTTTCAGCGGCTTTGTGGATGATTCAGATGTCGAACTGATTGGCGTGGAGGCGGCTGGCAGCGGAATCCCCTCCGGCAAACACGCCGCCCGCTTTGGCGACCCCTCGCGCGGACGCCTGGGCGTGATTCACGGAACCCGAACCTTTGTCCTGCAAACGGAAGACGGCCAAATTGCCGACACCCATTCCGTCTCGGCCGGACTCGACTACGCCGCCATCGGCCCCGAACATTCCCACCTGCGCGACCAGGAACGCGCCTACTACACCTCCGCCACCGATGAAGAAGCCCTGTCGGCCTTCCAGTCCTTGTGCCGCGCCGAAGGCATCATCCCGGCCCTCGAATCGTCCCATGCCATTGCCGAAGTCATCAAGCGCGCTCCCAACATGCGCAAAGACCAGGTCATCCTCGTCAATCTCTCCGGTCGCGGCGACAAAGACCTGAACACCGTCATCACGGAATTGGGCGATTGAGCGAAACGAGCACCATCCCACCAATCCAGAAATCGCCAACCGAGTTTCCTATGAACAGAATCGCCGAAGCATTCAAAAATAAGCCCATCTTCATGCCCTACTACCCGGTCGGCTACCCCGATATCCCCACCTCGATTGATGTCCTCGAAGCCCTGGCCAAAAACGGCGCGGACTTAATCGAAGTCGGCCTGTCGTTTTCCGACCCGCTGGCCGATGGCCCGGTCATCCAGAAGGCAACCCAGGCCGCGTTGGAGCAGGGCGTTACGACGAAAAAAGTTCTCGAGGCCGTAGCAGAACTGCGCAGGCGCGGCGTGGAGATTCCGCTCGTCCTGATGGGGTATTACAACCCGATGCTGGCCTACGGGCTGGAAAAATTCGTCCGCGACGCCATCGAAGCCGGGATTGACGGATTCATCATCCCCGATTTACCGCCCGAAGAAGCGGGAGATCTTGCGGGGGTGTTGGAGGCCGCCGGTCTCGATATGCCGGAAAATCACCGGCTGCTCGACCAGCGGCTGCCCATCATTACCATGCTGGCCCCCACCACACCCGAGGAACGCATGGAAACCATCGCCCGCAGCGCGCAGGGCTTTATCTACCTGGTCAGCGTGACCGGCGTGACCGGCGCGCGGGCGGGGATTGCGGATGGGCTGGCCGAACTGGTGGCGCGGGTGCGGGCGCATACCGCCGCGCCGGTCTGCGTGGGATTCGGCATCGGCACGCCCGGCCAGGCCCAGGCGGTCGGCGCAATCGCCGATGGCGTTATCGTCGGCTCGGCCTGCGTGCGGGAAATTGGGGAGAGCGAACAGCCAGTCGAAACGGCCGGGCAGTTTGCGAGAAAATTCAAACAAGCACTGAAAAGTTAACGCCGTTGGCTGGAAACACGGTTGAGCGAGGCAAGCAGGAAACGGGAGTCGCTGCGAAGGCCGTGAAAAACCGCCCCTTGAAATTCAGGATAAATATGCTATGATTTACAAATCAGAACAAATTTTCTAAAAATCGATTCAAGGAGCGCTCATGGACATCCAAATTCAAGTCAACGGCCAATCCGTCAATGCCTGGCTTGCCCTGCCAGCCAGCAAGAAAGGGCCGGGCGTGCTTGTCCTCCATGCCTGGTGGGGACTCAAGCCATTTTTCAAACAAGTCTGCGACGAACTGGCCGGGCAGGGATTCGTGGCCCTGGCCCCTGACCTGTATCACGGCCCGGTCGCGGCCACCATCGACCAGGCCAAGGCACTGATGGAAGCCGCCGACAGCCAGGCAATGAGTGATATCGTCCGGGCGGCCAAAGATTTCCTGCTGGCGCATCCGGCCCGGAGCGGGGAACGGCTCGGCGTAGTGGGCTTTTCGATGGGCGCGGGCTGGTCGCTGGCTGCCGCCACGAATGACCCGCAGCAGTTCGGCGCGGTCGTAGCATTCTATGGCGCAGGGGAAGCCGACTTCAGCAAAATGCAGGCTAAATACATGGGTCACTTTAGCGATGCCGATGAATGGGAATCGATGGAATGGGTCAACTGGATGGCGGGTGCGATGAAAACCGCCGGGGTCGATACGACCCTCTTTATCTACCCGGGGCTGGCGCACTGGTTCGTCGAATCCGACCGCCCCGAATACGACCCCGCCGCTGCCGCGCTGGCCTGGGAGCGCACATTCACATTCCTGAGAGACAGCCTTTAACCGTATAAGGACTTGGAGATGAAGCAATGGCCGAGAACAAAACCCAAAAAACCGACGCCAGCGTCACCGATTTCCTGAACAGCATTACGGACGAAAAAAAACGCCAGGACAGTTTCGCGCTGCTGGAACTGATGCGGCAAGTCACCGGGCTGGAGCCGCGAATGTGGGGCGCAAGCATCATCGGTTTTGGCGATGCCCATTACCAATACGCCAGCGGGCGCGAAGGCGACTGGTTCAGGGTCGGTTTTTCACCGCGCAAGCAAAACCTGGCGCTCTACATCATGGACGGCTTCCCAAAGTATCAGGAATTGCTGGCAAAATTGGGCCGGCACAAGACCGGCGTCTCGTGCCTGTATCTCAACAAACTGGCCGACATCGACCTGGCCGTTTTGCGTGAGATGATTGCCCAATCGGTCGGCAGAAAAGAATAGGGAATGATGTTCGGGATTTTTGGGCAGTGTAAAACGGCGGTCACCGCAAGGGGCTGCCGTTTTTTGTACAGGTAATCGGCCCGTGCGTTAAGTTTTGAAGGCTGTAGTTGTATATGCAACTATTTTTGATTGACGCGTAGACGGGGGGGGGGGGG